>JAAYIR010000195.1 GCA_012523355.1 candidate division WS1 bacterium | reverse complement strand
TATGCGCGTCTACTTCTATGTAGACAACTCGCTTCCGGCCCCAAAACTTCCTGGCGAGGACCAGTTGCAGCCGCGGGGAGGCTTTCCTGGTGGGGGCTTCCCCGGTGGCGGTTTTCCTGGCGCCCCTCAGGCGCCGGTGGGACCTCCGCCCCCGCCGCCGGGATAAATGCACCGCCCAGTCTCTCAGGGAGTCCGGCTCCCAGGCTCCGTCCGGGAGGAGAAGAGCTATGGCAAAAACGATCTTCATAGTCCTTGTGCTGCTGGCACTGGTCGCGTACGCTGCCATGTTCGTGACCTGGAACCAGGGAACCGTGAGCCTGACCGGCTGGGCCTTTGGCGGGCAGTACTGGATCGAGGATAACCTGCCCCTGGGTCTGGTGGCCCTCGGCTCAGTCGCTCTGGGCGTACTGCTTGCCGCAGTGTTCCTTGGTGGTGGATACTACAGCCAACGCGCGGCGGCCTCGCGCGCTCAGGCAACGGTGCAGCGCGCCAAGGCCAAACTGAACGAGTTCAAGACCATGCTCATGCGGCAGCGAGAACGGATTCAAGAGTTGGAGGCGCAGTTAGAGTCAACGCGGGCCATGCGTCAACTGGCAGAGCAGGCCGCCTCCGCAGCCGCGACACAGCCGGAGCCCGAAGTGGAAGTCACACTGGAGGAGGAGCCGGCAGAGGACGACGAGTTGATTTAGAGCTTGGGGTGGGCGCAATCTCGTGCCCCAAGAGGCCGAGGCGGTCTCGGGTGCAGGCTGGGAAGCCTGCACCAAGCGTTTTACCGGTATAGTCTTTGCGTATCTGAAACACCAGACGGAAAGGGATTCGCCGTGTGCCGGTTGGCTGAAGCCGACCCCGTGAGCGGCAGGCAGCGTCCATAGCATATCCAGCCATGGCGCCGAGGTGGACATCGCAAGAGCCGTCATCCGGTGCGCCAGGGCACATCCCCTGTGAGGGGGCGGGGAGTCTTAGCATGTTGAGCGAAGAGGCCGAGGCCTGGCTGGCGCTCAATGCCAGCCAATTGTCGTCCGCCGTCCAGCGCCTGCTGGTCGATAATCTAGGATCGGCACAGGCAGTGCTAGCCGCCAGGGAAGAGGACGTGCAGGAGCTACCAGGCGTGAACCGGTTGCACCTGGAGCGGCTGGCCACTGCCCGGCGACGGACGGATCTCAGCCAACTACGGAACCTGTGCCTGGAGCATGGCGTTCATTTGGTCAGCTACCAGGATGCCGAATATCCGGAACGGCTGGTGGAGGTGGAGCAGGCGCCGCCGCTCTTGTTCGTCCAGGGGGACCTGGCGCGCGACGATGCCCGGGCCGTGGCGCTCGTGGGTACCCGTAAAGCCTCGCCTTACGGCCAGAAGACAGCACGCAAACTGGCCTCGGACCTGGCGCGACGCGGGTTCACGATTGTCAGCGGCATGGCGCCGGGGATTGACGCCGAAGCCCATGAAGGGGCACTGGAGACCGGAGGACGAACCCTGGCCGTCATGGCCACCGGCGCGGATGTGACTTACCCGTCGAGCCACCGGGATCTGCGCCGGAGGATCGCCGAGTCCGGCGCAGTGCTTACCGAGATGCCTTTCGGGAGCGGCGCCTCGCGGTATGCCTTCCCGGTCCGCAATCGCATCATCTCAGGGTTGAGCATGGGGGTCGTGGTGGTGGAGGCCCCCCGCGAAAGCGGGGCACTAATCACCGCAACCCATGCGCTGGAACAGGGGCGCGAGGTGTTTGCAGTGCCGGGAAGCATTGACAGCCCACTCTCCTCCGGTGGCCACCAACTCCTGAAGGAGGGCGCGCATCTGGTCGAAGTGGCTGAGGACATCGTTGAGGGCCTGGGGATGAGCCTGCAGGCGGCGCCCCGACGAGATCGGCGTCCGGTGGCGGAGTTGAGTCGCGACGAACAACTGGTGTACGATGCGCTGGGTACAGAGCCGTTGCGCGTGGATCAGCTCGTGGACAGTACCGACCTGGAGACAGCGATGGTGAATGCGACGCTGATGCTCCTGGAAGTCAAGGGCCTGGCCCGAAGATTCGCTGGAGGAACATATCTTAGACTACAGTAGGTAGAGGTGGCAAGGTGGTGTAGGCCGTCCAGTGAAGGCCCCTGCCATCTCGCGACCCTGTTATCGGCGGGTGGCTTGACCCTGAACTGGAGAGAGCCCGGACACCCGCAGCATAGGAGTAGGCCTTGGCGAAAAAAGCGATAATTGTAGAATCCCCGGCCAAGACACGAACGCTGGGCCGGTTTCTGGGTAACGAGTACTTGCTCCTGGCCTCCAAAGGACACATTCGGGATTTGCCGGCCAAGACGCTGGCCGTGGACGTGGCACACGACTTTCGTCCCCAGTACGAAATAATCCCCCGCCAACGCAAGACCCTCAAGGAACTCACAGCGCAGCTCAAGGACGTTGACGAGGTCTTCTTGGCCTCCGACCCGGACCGAGAGGGCGAGGCCATTGCCTGGCACCTCACCGAGGCCCTGAAACTCCCCACGGCACAGCGCATCGAATTTAACGAGATCACCGAGGAAGCCGTGCGGGAGGCACTCCAACACCCACGGGAACTGGACCAGAAGCGTGTGGAGGCCCAGCAGGCCCGGCGTATTCTGGATCGGTTGGTGGGCTATGAGATCAGCCCTCTGTTGTGGAGGATCATGGCACGCTCCGGCTCCAGCCTCAGTGCTGGACGCGTGCAGTCGGTGGCCTTACGTCTGGTGGTCGAGCGCGAGCGCGAGATCCTGGCCTTCATTCCTGAGGAGTACTGGACCATTGAGGCGCTGCTTACCCCACTGGCGCAGGAAGCCTCCTTCACTGCGGAACTGAAGAAGAAGGACGGCAAGGATATCTCGATCCCCTCGGAGGAGAGCGCGGAAGCGACTGTCAGCGACCTACAGCAGCAGGAGTTTGTGGTCGGGAAGGTCGAGGAGAAGGACCGGAAGCGGAACGCCCCCCCGCCCTTCATTACCTCCACCTTGCAGCGGGCAGCGGCCTCGGAGCTGAGTTTCTCGGCAAGCAAGACGATGAGGCTGGCCCAGCAGCTCTATGAGGGCGTGACCATGGACGGCGAGACGGTAGGGCTGATCACCTACATGCGCACTGACTCGACCCGCGTGGCAGCACCGGCCCAGCATCAAGCGCGGGAGTTCATTGAACAGCATTTCGGGGCGGACTACCTGGGCCATGGGGTGCGGGGAAAGAACGTCAAGGCGGCGCAGGAGGCACATGAGTGCATCCGGCCCACCTCGGTCTGGCGTACCCCGGAACAACTCAAGGGCCATCTGGACCGGGATCAGGCACGGCTCTACGAGTTGATCTGGCGACGGTTCATCGCCAGCCGTATGGCGCCGGCGCTGATGCACCAGGTGGGTGTGGATATTCTGGCCGGGCCCTATCAACTGCGGGCCTCATCGTCGCGGGTGGTGTTCCCCGGATTTCTTGCGGTCTTGCCGGATCGCAACGACGACCAGCCGACGCCGCTGCCCGCGCTGACAGCCGGGGAGAGTCTGCGGCTGCTGGAATTGCGGCCCGACCAGCACTTTACACAGCCGCCACCGCGCTACAACGAGGCCTCGTTGATCCAGGTGCTGGAGGAGAAGGGCATTGGACGGCCCAGCACCTACGCACCGACCCTGGAGACCCTGCGCGCCCGCAAGTACGTGCACATGGAGAAGCGGCAGTTTGTGCCCACGCGACTGGGCTTTGCCGTATGCGACTACCTGTTGGACCACTTTCCCGACATCATGGACATCGAGTTCACAGCGCGCATGGAGGAGGAGCTCGACACCATCGAGCAGGGCGAAGTGGACTGGATCGCCGTACTGCGAGAGTTCTACGAGGCTTTTGAGCAACGGCTGGAAGAGGTGAAGCAGGGAGAACCGGCGGTCCTGCCCGAGGAGACCTGCCCGGAGTGCGGGGGGCGACTAATGGTGCGCTACTCGGCGCGCGGCAAGTTCGCTGGCTGTGAAAACTACCCGGCGTGCAAGTATACACGGAATCTCTCCGGGCTCCCGGAGGCGGCAGCACCCGTGGAACTCGACGAGGTCTGCCCTGACTGTGGAGAGCCGCTGATAGAGCGAGAGGGCAGGTGGGGATCGTTCGTCGGCTGTAGTGCGTATCCCAAGTGCAAGTACATCAAACGCAAGCTTCTGGAGGATTCCTGTCCCGAATGCGGCGCTCCACTTATGGAACGAGTCGGCAAGCGGGGACCGTTCATCGGCTGTAGCGCGTACCCCGAGTGCCGGTACATCCAGGGCAAGTCACAGCAGGCAGGCAGCAAGCCCCAGGCGGTGCAGACGGACCTGCCATGTGAGAGATGCGGGAAGCCCCTGGTGCTGCGCACGGGGCGGCGCGGTCAGTTCCTGGGCTGCTCGGCCTATCCCAAGTGCAGGTTCACGCGGGATGCTACCGCCGAGGAACTCGCGCGCTATGCTCCTGCCAAGGCTCCGACGGTAGGTGACAGCCAGGAGTCATGACGGAGGAACGCTCAACTTCACAGCCCCATGGAGGCGACGGTCGGGACGCCCGCGCCCTTCGTGGAACTCCGCGTGAGGCTGCGGCGGGCAGCGCGAGTTCACCACGCGTGCACTGGGCACTCCCCGCCGTAGCCTTGTTTCTAACCACGCTGAGTGTGCTGGTATATGAGATCTCCCTGACTCGCGCCTTCTCGGTGCTCCTGCGCTATCATTTCGTGTTCCTGGTCATCTCCGTGGCGGTCTGTGGCTTGGGCCTCGGCGGGTTGTTGGACTACCTCTTGCGCAGGCACTGGCCCCTGTGGAGCCGCTCGCTGTCCGCGATGGGCGTGCCTCTCCTGCTCCTGGCACTGCTCTACCCGGGGGTGGTCCTGCTTCTCTTCGGCACGCAGCTTTCCCTGTACCTCACTTCCTTGTGGGTGCTGGCAGCGGTGTGCCTGCCACCGTTCACCTGCGCGGGCGTGTTCGTCAGCCACCTGTTCGCGCGACACAGTGCCGCCAGCGGCTATCTATATTTCGCGGACCTGGTAGGCGCGGCGCTGGGAAGTCTGAGCGTGATCGCTATCCTCCAGCTCGTGGGCGGAGTGAACGCCGCACTGGCCTGCGGTCTGATGGCGGCGGCGGCGGCGGCTGTGGTGTTCATCTGGGCGCGGAGTCGGGGCGGCGCGACGGCCTCTCTGCTCTTGTTCATCGCTCTGGGGGGGCTCTTACAGCAGAACCTCACCCGACGGCTGGTGGACCTTCCCTACCTATCCCCCACTGCAGGCTACGTGGCCAACCCCCTGTACCAGGATCTGGGCACCGGGAACCCCCGACCCCAGCTTCTGTACAGCGACTGGAATGCCTTTGCGCGCACTGACGTGGTGCGCTACCCCGACGAGCAAGGCCGCTTTGATCCGCATAGTGATCTGCTGGTATTCACCGACGGGGAAGTGCCCACGAACATGCTGCACTTCCAGGGCGATCTGCAGGCGCAAGCACAGACTCTGACGCGATTCTTGGGCATGTACCCCTTCCGGGCCTTCCAGCCGAAGCGGGTGATGCTGATCGGTCCGGGAGGCGGGTTGGACGTCCTGCTGGCCCTGTCGGTGGGGGCGGAATACATTGAGGGTGCGGAGCTGAACCCCTCCATCCCCTACCTTGTGCGCAAGTTTCGGGACTTCTGCGGACCCGTATACGATTACCAGAACGTGAACATCCAGGTAGATGAGGGCCGCAGTTACCTGAGCCGGTCCCGCCAGCGATACGACCTCATCTACATGGCGCTGACCAAGACCGCCACCACCACCTCCAGCTCAATGGCGCTGACCGAGGGCTATGCGCAGACCACGGAAGCCTTTGAGGCGTACTTTGACCGGCTGACGGAGGCGGGCGCGCTGGCCTTCATCTGCCAGGAACCACCGCTGCTCCTGCGCACGCTGATGACCGCCTGGACAGCAGTGCAGAATCAGACTGGAGCAGACCCCCAAACTGCAGCTCGACATCTCGCAATCGTGGATTGGTCACCTTCGGCGGAAGCCCTGGCGCCATATCGCCATCTCCTGATCATGACACGCCGGCCCCTGACCCCGGAGCGTTCCGCAGAGCTGGCTAAGCTGGCCATCGCCTGCGGCCAGGAACCGGTCTTCTTCCCCGGGGCCTACGAACAATCGCCGTTTGCCGAGTTGACGCGCCGCCCACTCACCACGAGGCAGTTCGTGGAGAGCATAAACCGCTCGCGGCCAAGGAAGATGCCGCTCAATCTCTTGCCCTGTCCGGATGACCAGCCCTTTGTATTGGACCTCAACTTCCGACCCCCAGCGCAGTTCTGGGCCCTTGCCGCTGTCACGGGAGGACTCGTGGTGGTGCTATCGTTGCTGGCCTGGCCGGGAATACGCCGGCGGCGAGAAGTCAGCGGCCAGGCCTTCGCGGGGCAGGTGGTATATTTCTCTCTGTTGGGCGCCGGATTCATGCTATTGGAGGTCAGCTTGATTCAGAAGCTGATTCTCTATCTGGGATATCCGGTGCTATCGCTGTCGGTGATTCTATTCGCCCTGCTGCTGGGGGGGAGCCTAGGGAGTCTCTACAGTCAGCGTGGTGAGACCGCGGCGGCGGGCAGGCGGATTCCGCGCGCCGGCCTCGGTGTGCTTATCACGGGGCTGGTGGTCTACGCGGTAGCCGCGCCCCTCATGAAGGCCACTCTGTTCTTGGACATCCAGACGCGGAGCCTCATTACCATGCTGCTGGTGTTGCCTCTGGCTTGGTTCCTGGGTATGCTTCTTCCCAGCGGTCTGCGGCTGATGTCGGTGCAGAATCCCCGTGGCGTACCCTGGATGTGGGGCGTGAACGGCCTCAGCTCGGTCAGTGGCTCAGTGCTGGCCATGCTGTTGGCGAAGCTATGGGGCTTTTCGTGGGTATTTCTCACTGGTCTGGGACTGTATCTGCTAGTTATCGTTCTGGCCGGGAGCGGAAGCGCATTTCGCGTCGGCAGGGACGGGCCAGAGGCCACCCCTGCCAGGCCAGAACCGGAGGTAGTGGAGACATGAGAAGCACTACAGACCAGAAGCGACGGGACCAACGCGCGGCCGAACAGGTAGAAGCCGCCATCACCCGCATGGAGCAACGAGTGCAGGAGATGGCCCGGGAGTTGCGGATGACCGATCTGGTACGCCGGGCCGCGGAGCGAGCCTACCGGCGGGCGCGGCGCGCGCGCCGCTACTTGCTGCTGCCGCGACACACGCGCACACAGCGGCGTTTTCTGCGCATGATGATCTACCTGGCCTTGGCCACGGAGCCGTCGCTGCGGTACACGGCGAACAAGGTAGCACGGTTCTACAGCCGGAACTACGTTTATGAATGGATGAACAACCCGGCCTCGCAGCCGGCACGACAGACCGGCCGCGACGCCATCATGCGCTCCGGGGAGTCCGCGTTTGGAGAAGCGCCCCTAGCGGGAGCGCTCGCCTACGTCATGTTCCATCACAACGAGCTGCATTTCGAGCATCTCTCCAACTACAGTGAGCTCTATATCAAAGCGGGATTGCTGGATCGCAGTGGCTTCTTCCACGACCGGGGCAAATGGGCACGCGCTCGCTTGGGGCTACCAACCTATCTGGAAAAACCCTCGTTGGCCACGCCGGCTCCCGAGCCCAGGAGAGACAAGGCTGAGGGAGAACCCAGCAACTAGGCCGGGCGACCTATCTTGGTGTGCAGGGAGGAGATTCATGCGTTGGTATGACTTTGTTGCATGGGCGGCTGTAGGTCTGGTGGTTAGCTTCACGTCGGCGGCTGCCGCCGACGTCGCGGGCGTGGACACCCGTGCCCTGACCCAGGAGGCACCGCTGGCCACTCTGGTGGTCAAGGAAATCGAGCTAACGCCGCGCTTGCAGTTCATTAGTCCCGGAGCCAACGAGGAGTGGCTGGAGAACGCGACAGCGACCATCCAGTGGCTCACGGTGGGGCCGATCAAGCACGTGCGGCTGTATTACTACGGGGACCGTACCAAGTTAGGCGGAGGAAGCCGCGGCAGTTTCTCCGGCCTGATCAGCGATGCCATCCCCAACGAAGGTTCGTACAGATGGACCGTGCCCTGGGTGGACGCCCGCAGTTTCATGTTGCGCCTGGCAGGCTACGACGAAGAAGGTAAGCTGATGGCGGAGACCGAACGCGTCGTCCGCTTCCGTCCCTCAGAGGCCTCCGGCCTCAACGGCACCTACATCGTCGTCAGCAAGCGGCGACAGCGCCTGTGGTACTACCAGAACGATCATTTGCGATGGATCAGCATCGTCTCCACGGCAGCAGCACCGTTCAGCACCCCCAACATGCGTCCGGGCTCTTCCGGCCGCCGTGGCGCCATGGGCCGGATCTTCTACAAGACCCCCAATGCCTTCAGTCGCATGTACCAAGTCAATATGCCCTGGTGGATGGCGATCACCAGCTCCGGCAGCCACGGGATTCATGCCACCTCGTCGGGCTTCTACCGATACCTGGGTTCTCCGGCTTCCCACGGCTGCATCCGGCAGCACCGGCAAGACGCCAAGAGGCTCTACGACATGGTCTCAGTCGGGACTCGAGTCTACGTCTTTTAGGCGCCGTCTGCCGGGGACGTCGGCACTCTCACCCGGTTTGACCTCCCTACCTGGTGGTGATATACTCAATCCCCGCGGGCCTCGTAGAGGCCTCTTCTCTTGGGCGGATTGTGATCGGGGAAACCGTCCGCCAGGTCGGAGATCACATGGAAGAACATCCACACTACCAAACCATGCAGGCCGTCAACCGTCAGCTTCGTGTCATGTGGGTGCGCTGGGGACTCATCCCCCTGGGTTGCGCTCTCATATTGCTGGTGGTGACCTCCGCGCTGCGGCATACCGTGCCGCTCTCCCCCGAGCCCGAGCAGCTGGCCCTGGGGTTCAAAGCCGTCATGGCCATCGGTGCAGCTCTGTTTCTGTTGGGTTTCTGGCTGGATGGTCGTTGGACAGAAGCTCAACGGATTGCGAGGACGATCTGGGTGGCCTCCGGCGGGAACGGCCACCGCCCCTCCAAGCGCGACTTGAGCGATCATGCAGATCTGGCCATGAGCAATCTGGTGTTTTCCACCAAGGCCTTGACCGTGATCGGTCTGCTCATTGGCCTGGCCGCGGTCCTGGCCTCGCTGGCCGGCCTGAGGTTTGACTACAGCATTCAGATTCTCCTGCTGGCGCTGGCCTTCCAGCTCTTTATCTACTCGCGACATCCGTATTACCGCGAACTCATGGAGGCTGCGCTCCGAGGTGACCTGGTGGTGGAGGAGAAGTCGCCAGGGAAGAGGTAGCCCCGAGGTGGGTGGCACACCACGCCGCCCCTGCAAACAGCGACATGCAATACCGTCGTCCCCGAGGAGTCAATGATATCACCCCGGCCGAGGTCGGGCGTTGGCAGCGTGCAGAGACCCTCTATCGTGATCTCTGCCGCCGCTTCGCCTACCAGGAGATCCGCACGCCGATCTTCGAGCAGACCGAGTTGTTCGTCCGCGCCATCGGCGAGGAGACGGACCTCGTCAACAAGGAGATGTATACCTTCCAGGACCGCGGCGGGCGTAGCCTGACCCTGCGCGCAGAGGGCACCGCTCCCGTGGTGCGCGCTTTCCTGGAGGATAGCTTGCAGGGACAGGACCGCGAGCGCCTGGTGAAGTTATTCTATCTCGCACCGATCTTTCGTTACGAGCGGCCCCAGGCGGGACGCTATCGGCAGCACCACCAGGCCGGCGCGGAGGCCCTCGGCAGCGCCAATCCTGCGCTGGATGCCGAGATAATGGCGCTGGCCACCAGTTTCTATCACGGACTTGGCATCACCGAGCTCACCCTGCTGCTGAATTCAGTGGGCTGTCCGGTCTGCCGCCCGGGACACCTGCAACAACTCAAGGCCGCAGTCGCGCCCCGACTCAGAGAGATGTGCGGCGACTGTCAGCGACGCTTCGACATCAATCCGCTGCGCCTGCTGGACTGCAAACGTGCTACCTGCCAGGAGGTCACCGCCAACGCCCCGAAGATGACGGACCTGCTCTGCGAAGATTGCGGCACGCACTTCGAGGGCGTACAGAGCGCGCTGCGGGAAATCGGCATCGACTGGTTCACTCTGGAGCCGCGACTGGTGCGAGGGCTGGACTACTACACGCAGACCGCATTTGAATTCCGGGCGCCCGGACTGGGGGCGCAGGACTCCATTGGCGGCGGCGGACGCTACGACGGGCTGGTCCGGGAGTTCGGCGGACCGCCCACTCCGGCCGTCGGGATCGGCATGGGGCTGGAGCGTGTACTCATCGCCCAGGAAGCTGCCGAGGCAGCCGCAGAGACTGGAGCGCTGCCTGCATTGCGTGAAGGTGTGTTCGTTGCCGCCCTGGGCGAGCAAGCCTGGGAACCTGCCCTGCGGCTGCTGCAGGAGCTGCGCCAGGCCGGACAAGTGGCAGAAGTGGACTACCGACGCCGGAGCATGCGCGCCCAACTCAGCTTCGCCGACAAGGAGGGCTTCCGCTGGGCGGCGATCCTAGGCGAGGACGAGTTGCGCGAGGAGAACGTCACGCTCCGCAACCTCGAAACCGGGGAACAGGAGAGCGTGAAGGCCGCGAAACTGGGGGACCGGCTTACCAAGCCCGACAGCCAGTAATCGGACGCGCCTCGGGGGGACAAGCATGGCCGAACAGGCGCGGAAGGTCGCAGCCCACCACGACTGGTTGGCCGCAACCTACGACGCAAATTACTTCGAGCACTACGCAATCTACCACCGGGTGACGCGAGAGAACCTGCGGCGCCATCTTCCTCCTCAGGCGGGCAGTCTTATCCTCGATGCTGGCGGGGGCACCGGAATCTGGGCTCTGGAACTGGCGGCGTGGGGATATGAGGTCGTGTTGACTGATATCTCGACGGGGATGCTGGCGCAGGCTCGCGCCAAGCTCACGGCTCAGGGTCTGGAGACGCGCGTGAGGCTCGTGGAGGCAGATATTCGCGCCATGCCAGAGTTGGCCGACGACAGCTTCGACATGATCGTGTGCCAGGGTGATCCGCTGTCCTACTGCGGTGACCATATGGCGGCAATCGCGGAGTTTGCCCGGGTAGCGCGGGCTGGAGCCAGCGTCATTGCCTCCGTCGACAATCGAGCCTGCGTTCTGAACTGGCTGCGGCAATCGAATGACCTAGACGCTATGCGATGCCTGCTGGAAACCGGACAAGCCCTCACACCCGACGAGCAGGAAGCCTTACGCTACGTGATACACGCCTTCACCGCCGAAGAACTGCGCTCGGCGTTCGAGAGCCAGGGCTTCGAGGTGGAAAGCGTCATCGGGAAGCTCTGCCTCGCGCACCGGCTGGACGGCCTGGTGGCGTCGGACCCGAAGATTCAAGAGCAGTTAGTTGAACTGGAGCAGATGTACCACGCCGATCCTGCCTACTATCCCTGGGCTGGGCACCTGGAGATCGCCGCCCGGCGAAGCCGTGACTAGCGAGCTTGCAGACGGCTGCGTGTGCCCTGGGAAGGGTCGGAGGACACAACCAGCGTCTCCATAAGGCCGATGAATTGTCCTGTCTGCGATAACCCGTTAGAGGAGCGGGCTGTCACGTGTCCGCAGTGCGGCTTCCCGCTGCAAGAGGCCCGCATGGCGGTCTGGCGTCCATATGTCATCATGGCTGCCCTGATGGCCAGCATCGTGATCTATGCAGCGCTTGTGTTCATGGTTCCCGCCACGAGCGGGCCAGACGCGGGGTTGCTTGAAATCCTGGAGTACGCACTCGCCGGAATCGCGGCTGCCACTGCTGCAGCTGTGTACCTTTGGCCGCAGTTGACGGGCCCGGCGGCACCGCAAGCGGGAATGGGGCGCCTCATCTTCCGCGCTGCGCTGGCGGAGTCGATTGCCATTTACGGACTGGTGCTGCACTTTCTCGGCGCGCCTTTCACCCATGCTCTGGGTTTCATCGCCGCCTCTCTGGTAGTGCTGGGAGTGGTCGCTAGCGAGCTTCCAGCCCTGGGCCAGGCGACCAGAAAATGGTTCGTCGAGCATCACGAGCGCGAGGTTTAGCGGCACAACTTTACATGGCAAGCAAGACACTTGTCACGCAAACCAGAATTGAGAACGGCGGACGGGACTGAGGTCCCGTCCCCAGGTATAGGAGAACAGGGAGTATCCATCATGCCCGAGGGTCAAACCTTCCTTAAACGTACTGCCATCTGTGCGGAGCTTAGCCTGGAGAAGGCTGGACAGGAGGTCGTTCTCAACGGCTGGATCAACCGCCGGCGAGATCACGGCGGCTTGATCTTCGTGGACCTGCGCGACCGATCGGGTCTGGTCCAAATCGTCTTTGACCCCGAGAAGGCAGAGCCCTTCGCCGTGGCCGAACACGTGCGCGCGGAGTTTGTCCTGGCCGTGCGCGGGACCATTCGCCAGCGTCCAGAGGGGACGGAGAACCCTGAGATCGCCAGCGGCGACCTGGAGATTCTTGCCACTGAAGCCGAAATTCTGAACGCCTCGGAGACGCCGCCCTTCCTGCACACCGATCGCACAGAGACCGACGAGCTGGTGCGGCTGAAATATCGTTATCTCGACCTGCGCAGCCCGCGCCTGCAAGCCAACCTGGAGCTGCGCCATCGCGTGGCCCAGGAAACACGGGCTTTCCTCAGCACCGAAGGGTTCTGGGAAGTCGAGACGCCGATTCTCTTCAAGCCCACGCCTGAAGGGGCTCGCGATTACCTGGTGCCCTCACGCGTCAGTCCCGGGAACTTCTACGCCCTTCCCCAATCGCCCCAGACCATGAAGCAACTGCTGATGGTGGCGGGGGTGGAGAAGTACTTCCAGCTCGCGCGCTGCCTGCGTGACGAGGATCTGCGTGCCGACCGGCAGCCGGAGCACACGCAGATTGATATCGAGATGTCCTTCGTTGAGCGCGAGGACGTTCTGCAGATCGTCGAGCGGCTCATGGTACACCTCTTCCGCGCAACGCTGGACACGGAGCTTCCACAGCCCTTCCCACGAATGAGCCATGAGGAGGCGTTGGCGCGCTTTGGCACCGACAAGCCCGACCTGCGCTTCGGCCTGGAACTGGTAGACTTGACCGAGGCTATGGCCGGCTCCGAGTTCAAGGTCTTCAGCCGGGTGGCCCAGTCGGGCGGGCAGATCAAGGGTCTGCGGGCACCGGGCTGCGCCAACTACTCGCGCAACCAACTCGATAACCTCACCGAATTCGCCAAGGCGCACAAGGCCCAAGGGCTAGTGTGGATCCAGGTGCAGGCCGGACCGAGGCTGGAGTCGCCAGTGGCCAAGTTCCTCGGCGAGGCCGAACAGAAGGCGCTCATCGAGCGTCTGGGAGCCACGGAGGGCGATCTGCTTCTCATCGTCGCCGACCAGGCGGCAATCGTCGCGGAGAGTCTGGACTGGCTGCGACGGGAGATGGCCCGCCGTATGGGGCTGATGCAGGCCGGGGACTGGCGGCCACTGTGGGTGGTAGACTTTCCCATGTTCAAGTGGGATGAGGATGGCAAGCGCTGGGAGGCCGAACACCACCCCTTCTGCATGCCGCATCCCGATGACCTGGAGCTGATGAAGACTGATCCGGGACGGGTGAGGGCGCAGTCCTACGATCTGGTCCTCAACGGCACCGAACTGGCCAGCGGCAGCATCAGGATTCACCGGCGCGAGATTCAGCAACAGGTCTTCGACCTGCTGGGCATAACGCCGGAGGAGGCGGAGCGCCGTTTTGGCTTTCTGCTCAAGGCTTTCGAGTATGGGGCGCCACCGCATGGAGGGATTGCGCCGGGCTTTGATCGGCTGGTGATGATGCTGGCCGGCGAGGAGAACATCCGGGAGGTCATCGCCTTCCCCAAGACCCAGCGAGCTCAAGATCTGATGAGCGGTGCGCCCGCGCCCGCTGATCCGCAGGCGCTACGAGATCTACACATCAAGCTGGACCTGCCGCCGGAGTAGACAGATGAGCGGGAAGTAGTGAGGGGTGAGCCTGTGCGGCAGGTCAGTTCCGGCGGCCCTTCGCGCCGAACAACTGACGGCTGACGACTTGCGTCCTCTACACTCATGACTGCGCAACCTGCGTCCCAACTTGAGGAGGATTACGTCGTCCACGTCGAGGACGTGGATTTCTCCTGGCAGGATCATCTGGTGCTCAAGGACTGTGACTTGCAGGTTGGTCAAGGCGTCTTTCTCGGCTTGATCGGGCCCAACGGCGGTGGCAAGAGCACGCTGCTGCGTCTGATCCTCGGCGAGCTGGCACCCGAGCACGGACAGGTGGTAGTCTTTGGGCGCGAAGCCCGGCGTCTGGGACCTCTGCGCCGCTGGATCGGCTACGTCCCCCAGCGCGAGCGTTCTGAGTTCAACTTCCCCGCGACGGCACTCGACACCGTGCTCATGGGAACCTTCCCCTCGCTGGGCTGGGGACGCCGCGTCCACCAGAGTCAGCGCAAACACGCCTTGCACACCATGGACCTCCTGGGCATTTCCAACCTGGCGCCCAAACCACTGCGCCAACTCTCCGGAGGGCAGCAGCAACGTGTGCTGGTCGCCCGGGCCCTGGTCGCCAATCCGCGCCTGCTCCTGCTGGATGAGCCCACCGTAGGTATGGACGTGGGGGCGCAGGAGGCTTTCTTCGAGCGGCTCGGCGAGTTGCAGCAGCACCTGCGGCTGACTGTCATCATGTCCACGCACGACATGGAGCACATTCGTTTTGTGGCCGACTCCTTGGCCTGCATTGACCACACCATACACTGGCATGGGCGTACGGAGGCGCTGACCGGCGAGGATCTGGAGGCGGTGTGCGAGTTGGGAGCCTACCACCGGCACGTGGAAACGTATCACGGGGGAGCCCCCTCCATTCCTCCGGAGGCAGGGGCGGGCAACCTCAGAACCGACATTGGCCATGACTGATCATATCGGATTCTGGCAAGCCCTGGTGGAGTTTCAGTTCATGCGCCAGGCGCTGATCGCTGCGATCCTGGTCGGCGGCCTCTGCTCGGTGTTGAGCGTCTATGTTGTTCTGCGCGGTATGGCCTTCATTGGCCAGGGCATCTCTCATGCCGCCTTTGGCGGCCTCGCCTTGGGGCTCCTGCTCTTCGGCAGTGCCAGCGCCGCCGGGCTGCCGATCAGCCTGATCACGGCTGCCTTCTGCCTGGCCGTAGCCGTATTGATCGGCGTGGTCTCCCGCCGTGGCCATGTTTCCGCGGACAGCGCCATCGGCATCTTCTTTGCCTTCTCCATGGCCCTAGGGGTGCTACTGATCTCCCTGCGCAAGCTCTACACCGCTGACCTTATGACCTATCTCTTTGGCTCCATCCTGGCGGTGACGCGTGAGGACCTGATCCTGATGGCCGTGCTGTCGGCGTTGATCCTCGGCTTCATCGCTCTGTCCTACAAGGAGTTGATCTACTACTCCTTCGACCCGCAGATGGCCTGGGCGAGCGGGCTGCCGGCGGGTGTGCTACACTATGCGCTGCTTACCATGCTAGCGCTTACCATCGTGGCCTCGGTGAAGGTGGTGGGGGTGGTGTTGGTTAGCGCTTTTCTGGTCATCCCCGGCGCCACGGCGCGGCTCCTGTGCTCGGGCTTCGGCACCATGATGGGCGTGGCGGCTGTTTTCGGGGTACTCTCCGCCTTGCTCGGATTATATGTCTCGCACCTGTGGGATGTCCCCACCGGCGCCACGATCGTGACTGCGCAGTTCTCAGTATTCGGAGTGGCGTGGCTAATGTCGCTAAGGAGGACGTAGGAAGATAACCATGTCTGACCACAACCCCTGGGAACCCGACTTTGAGACCGTGGAGCCAAGCGCCATCCGTCGAGCCATCGGCGAGCGCACACAGACCAGCTTCCGCGATATACCGCAGTTTGACGTCTCGCGACAGGTGCTGGCAGGTCCCATGATGACGGCCCGCACGCGGCTCAAAGCTGCCGGCGCCGACCCTCTGCCCACCTTCAACGACTACCTGATCAAACTGACGGGCGACGCCCTGCCCGTCTACCCTACGCTCAACTCCTGGTGGGAAGATGACGTCGTCAAGCTGCTGAAAAGCGTTAACGTAGGCTTCGTCTGCGAGACCGAGGAGGGGATTCTCCTGCCGACGGTCTTTGACGTGGACCACAAGACGCTAGGGGAGATTGCCGGCGAAACGCGGCAGCTCATTGCGCAGGCCCGCGCCGGGCGCTTACGGGCTTCCTTCCAGCGCGGAGCGGGGATAACCCTGACGAATATCGGCCCCGCCGGCGTTGATCAGTTCAACGGTATCATCAGCCCGCCGCAGACTGCCATTCTGGCCATCGCCTCGGTCGCCCCCAGACCTGTGGTCGAGGGTGACTCGGTGGTCATACAGCCCACGATGTACCTCACCATCTCGCTTGATCACCGTGTGCACGACGGGCGGCGCGGAGCCGAGTTCCTGGCGGAACTGGCGAAGAAACTGGCAGACGAGGAGCACCTGCGCAATCTATGACCATCCACTTGCTCGGACATCGCGGGGCCGCCGGAGAGGCGCCGGAGAACACCCTGGCAGGGTTCACGCTGGCGCGCAACCTGGGTGTGACAGGAATCGAACTCGACGTACACCTGTCGGCGGATGGCGTGTTGGTCGTTATCCACGACGATACGCTGGAGCGCACCACCAACGCTCGCGGCCCCGTATCGGCCCTCACGTCCGCCGAGCTCCAGGCGCTGGAGGCCCGCGCCGCTTTTCCCCAGGGGCCAGAGCGGGTAGGCGTACCCACGCTGGGTCAGGTGCTGGAGGCCGTGCCCGATTTCGCCCTGTATCATCTGGAGATCAAGCGCGATGCCACCACGCGGTATGAGACCGTGTGCCGCCAACTGGCGACTACCGCCGCGGAGTATGGCGTCACTGAGCGTGCCTTGGCCATCTCCTTTGACCCCCAGGCGCTGGCCATCATGCGCGAAGTCGCGCCGGAGATCAGGCGGGGCTTCCTGGGCGGCTACGCGAACCAGTCCGATGTGGAGACAGCCGTGAGCCTCGACTGCGAGTGGGCATGCATGAGCGTACATACAGCCAGCGGGGAGAGCCTCGCGGCGGCACAGGATCGAGGGCTGCGCCTCTCCATGTGGACCTGCAACACCTCGGCGGACTTCGAGGCGGCACTCACGGCGCCAGCCGAGGCCTTCTGCAGCGACGTACCCACGCAAGCGCTCGCTTACCTGCGACAGCGAGGCGTCACGATTGTTCCCCCGCTTGCCTCTTGACCGGATCTAGAAGCTTATGCGGCTCACTCCGGGGTGCCAGCGGCCAACTCGTCTCGGTAAAGGTCGAGGTGGTCCGGCCGGAAGCTGTTGACCATGATACAGCTCAGATTCATGTGCGGATCTCCCTCTGAGGCTTCCGTGCCAGCCGCAGGCACTCCCCCGCCAACCAGGCATGGTCCTCCATGTCCTTCTCCGGGTCCGCGATGAACCAGAACCCCACATTCTCTTCCCCGGCCTCGGCATACATCTCCTCCAGGCCTTGCATGACCTTCTCCCGATCGCTCATGTCCCCCATGAGCTGCACCACGATCGGCAGGAGGGCAATCCTGGAACCGAGCACCGCCTTGCCCTCCGCGATGGCCACGTCCCCCACGGGCGGAATGGTGAAGGCGTGCACAGCATCCATCCGTGTCTGCGCATACAGCGGCAGCAGATCCCGGATCAGTCCGCAGGAATGATGCAGATAGAACTTCCCCGCGGCATGGCAGATATCTGCCATGCGGTCAGTGTAGCCCAGGCAGAATTCCTCGAACATCGCTGGCGACTGGGTGGTGGTCGAGGTGTCATCCATGGTGATTAGCGCCTCGGCTTCCTCGACTTGTGCGGCCAGGCGACACCAGCGCTCGTAGTTCTCGCCCATCACCTCCAGTGTCGCCCTTAACTCGGCACGCGCGTCGGCCCACAGGTAAGCCAGACTCTCGGCACCGGCGTAGACCCGCACCATCTGCCCCAGCGGCGTGCCCGGTAGGCCCAAGAGAAGCAGGCCCTCCTCGCCAATCAGTTGTCGCCGCGCTCGCGTCAACTCCAGGAGATCGGGGCTGAGCGCGAATTCCTGATCCTCATGCAATGCCGCCAGCGCCGGTAGATCCCGCTTGGTCTTGACCAGGTGCTCCTGGGTATACCACAGACCCGTACCGGGTGAGTAGCGTTTGACCTCCTGCAAATCACCTGCTGGCGTGTGCCAGACGCTGGTGAGCACCTCTTTCTCGCGGTGCTCCTCCATCCTCACCCGCGGCGACGTGGCAACCAACGGCACGGGATAGAGATCGGCGATGTCTAGTCCCAGATTGCGCGAAAACTCCACGGTCCGCTGATCCGGGCCCTCCGTGCAGAAGAGTCTCTCCTCCAGTTCGGGATCCATGCCCCGTCGGTTGGGCTGACTGTAATTGTCCACATGCCCGAAGACCGGCGTCCACTCCGGCCGCTCATGGCGCAGCATGGTCAAGAGGTTCTCGCGAGGTGTCAGCATCTACTATCCCTCACTCCAGAAGATACAGACCGTCTTTACGCGACACGGGAAGGTCCGGCCGCTCAGAGACAGCAGTGGACCCCGGTTGCCCATGCTACTGAGCAATCTTCCCCCACAGGAGATAGACTACCTGCTCCCAAGGAGCAACGTCCTGGGGCGCAGATTCCGCCCCGACCAACCTCGACTTAGCCAATGACTGTGAGCCATCCTTGACACTACCGGGTGGGCTTCGTACAATTGCAGTTGTATAGACTTTTCCAAGTTTTTCGTGGAAAGCTGTACTGCTGCGGTCCATAGCGCCCTGCAGGGCGGAACTTGCGTATTGGCTCACGGGTTTAGTAGGTACACGCCCTGAACCTGGCGCCATTCTCGTGGGAGGTGATCTTCAGTGGACGATTCGCGTACCAGGTTGTTGCCCGTCACTCCGGACACCACTCCGTCTGAGTCCGCATCGCCGGAGGATACCTCCCAACTTCCCGTGGTGGAGACCCCGCATCCCTCCCGGCTCCATCGTGCTACTAACCTCCTTGCGCTCGGCCGTATAGGTGAAGCGGCAGTGCTGTGCCGAGAGGAGTTGGAGGAGTATCCCGCCTCGGCGGACGCCTATGCTCTCTTGGCCATGGCCGAGGAGCAAGCCGGCAATCGGCACCTGGCTATCGGACTGTACGAGCAACTCCTGGAGCTGGACCCGGAGCGTGAGGTGGAGGCCGAGCGTCTGGAGGCCTTGCGCCGGGAGATGGAGGAGCTGGAAGCCCAGGAACCCTCCCCCGAGGAGAAGGAGGAGCACCTCCGCCGCCTGCAGCCGTTGGCCCTGGTCATCCTCACCGCGGCCGCGGTCCTGCTCATCATGAGCCTGGCGCTGCTGCTGGTGGTACGCCATCGCAACCAGGTCATCCACAGGCAATACCAGCAGGCAATGGACGCCGGCAATCAGTACTATGGCCAGGGCCAATACGCCCAGGCCGCTGCCCAATACGCGCAGGCCGCGCGCCTGCGGCCCAAGGACGCAACCGCGAACTCCTACTACAACGCCGCCCTCCGGCAGGCCCGGCAGGCCGGGACTCCAGCCGGCCAATTCCCCGTCTTCTATGCGCCGACCGGGAATCCGTTCCTTACCAACCCCTATGCTCCTGCCACCGGGGAGGCTACGGGCTTGCCCTTGCCCCCGCCGGTGACCGCTCCGTCCGGCGGCGGCGATGTCCAGATCCGTCCACTCAGCAATCCCTGGCAACCCACCGAGCCCACGCCCGCGCCCACACCCCCGCTCCTGGCGCCCCCGGTTCCCCGGGCCGAAGGCCTACAACCCATTCAGCCGCCGGGGTATCCGGGCACTTCCGCAACGGGTGAAACCACGGCACAGCCGCCCCCGGCTTCGGCCCTTCCGACGGCTTCAGCAACTCCGGCCGCCTCAGCCACTCCCGCCACCGAGCAGCCCATGATCAAGGTGGAGATCAGTGGGCGCCGGCGGCCACCGCCCCCGCCTGCGGTGCGCGCCGAGGACTACCGCGCCCAGGGGGATAGTCTCCTGCAGCAAGGCCGCAAGGCGGAGGCCCTGGCCGCCTACCAGAAGGCCGTCACCGCTTATCAGGAGCAGAAGGCCGCTCATCCTGAGCAGGCGCGAGCCCTCGACAACGCCCTGGTCACGGTGCGCGCCAAGATGAAGCTATGCGAGTAGCCTGGGCTGCAACAATCCAGGTGTGCTCCCTCTGCTTGCTTACAGCGGTGAGCGCGTCGCTCGCTGAACCAGCCCCCGGGGGTCTCACTCGCGGAGTAATTGTCGTCTTGGCTTCCGAGTCGCCGACCGGCGCTGCCGCATTTGCCGATGCTCTGCTGCCTCGGCTGGCCCAGGGCGACAACCGGTGCACAATGCTGACAGCCGACTCGGCTCTCGTCAATGCCGCCGGTCTGAGTAAGGACTTCCTCACCGCCTTGGGCACCGCCCCACCGGACCAGGTCTACTCCCGGCTCCTGGAACTGGCCCAGCGTCTCCACCTGGACGAGGTCGCGCGTCTTGCGCTACAGATCACCCCACAGGGCGGCAGCGTGGAGATAGTCTGGGCTCGCCTCGCGGCGGGGCAGGTGCGCCAGATAGAGGTCTCCGAGCCCTCCCTGCGTATGCCGCAGGACGCAGACTTGCTGGCCAGCCTGGCGGCCCGAGCGCTCACCCAGGGCTGGGCGCAAGCGACGCCGGTAGCACCGGAAACGCAGCCTGCTCTGCCTCCTCCTCCCCCGACATCAGCCACACAGGTTCTTCCCCCACCCCCGGAGCCGGAGGTTCCCCCCGCTTCCCCCCTTCCTGCGCCGTCGCCGCCTGAGGTCGCTGCGCCTGCTACCCTGGTGCAAACCCTGCCCTCCGCGTCTCCTGACCCCTTGGCAGCAGCGCGTGAGGCCCTCAGTAAGGGCGATGCTTCCCGTGCGCTGGACTTGATCGCCGGGGCTATCCGTCAGGGGGCGCCCCAGATCCCGGCGCTACTCCTTCGCGCGCGGGCCTATGCCTCGCTACAGAATGATGAACAACGGCGCGTCTCCCTGGTTTCCGCCATCGCGCTGGATCCTACACTCTACGAGCCCCGCCTGGAGCTGGCTAGCTTACAGGCTGCACGAGGGCTCTGGCAGCCGGCAGTGGAGCTCCTGCAGCAGGCGATCGCCGCCCGGCCTCAGGCTCCCGCGGCATACCTGCAACTCAGTGCATTGTACGAACGTCAGCGGCAGCCGGCCCTGGCCCTGGAGACCCTGCGGGCTGGTGCTGAGGCTAGCCCTGAGAACCTACCCCTGCTCACCGCCCTCAGCCGCGCCTACCGCGACCGCAACCTGCTGCCCGCCGCCGAGGAGACCTATGCTCAGATCGCTGCGCTTTCCCAGGGCGAGGCGAGAGCCGAGGCCTACCTGGAGCTGGGGCGCATGTATATGGCCGCGCTGCAATTTGGCGCCGCCTTCACCGCCTATCAGGAGGCTGCGCAGGCTTCCGAAGACACCGCAACCCATTTTGAAGAGATGTTCTCCGCTTGCGACGGCGTGGTGGCCGAGGCCCTGGAGGAGGCATTCAGCCTGCTCAAAGCGCTGGATCAGAAGTCACGGGAGATGACCCGTGAGGAAGCCTACACCAGACTGCGCACGGCGGTTCAGCAGATGCAGAAGATCCGTGATTTTGCCGCCGAGGTGAAGCCTCTCCCCGCCCATCAACGAAGCTATGACCTGCGCATGGTGTACTACGCCCTGGCCACCGAGGCGGCTACGAACGCCCTGGTCTATGTAGACACCGGGGCAGCGAATATGCGCGCCCAGGCCGAGAGACAGCATCAGGAGGCGGTGGCGCTGCCCCGCTCCTGGTCCGCGTCTCCTTCGCAGGCCAACGCCAATCCGTAGACGATTAGAGCTGCACAGGCCGGCCTTTCAGGCCGGGGTGAGATCCTATGTTGATGCACGAATGGTTACGATACCGTGAGCGCGCGGCGACTCGCCGCTCCCTTCCCGACCAACCAGCGTCTGAGCCGGAGAAGCCGGAGGCCCCGGAAGACTCCGCGACTGAGCCTGAAACCACGGCGACGGAGCCCGCACCGGACACGACCGAAATCGAGCCAGAGAGGACGCCGCCCGCACAGGTGAAGCCACCGGCTCCACGGGCAGCTTCGGGCCGGGTGCCGACTGTGCCCAGCGACCTGAACCCTCCCGAGGTTCAGAGCCGACGCCTACAACTACTACTGGGCCGTCAACAGCGCTTGCCCCTGGAGGTCGAAGAGACGGAGCCCCCCACTCGTGGCTCTGCCGCCCGCGAGAGCCGTGAGGAGCTTATCGAACGCCTGCTCGATCCAGTGCTCAGCATTGAGGAGACCGCCACCCTGCTTGGCGTCTGCGCGACCTCCGTGCCCCGCTACACCATCCGCTGCTTGCTTAAGTGCTTCCGCACACGCGGCAACCCGCGGCGTTTCGGGCTGTCTGACGTGCTCGACTTCATGGAAAAGCAGCAGTCTTCCGCCTCAGAATAGCCTATGGCCCGCATCTGCGTGTGGGGAACCGAGGACTTCACTAACCGCTTGCTGGCAGGGGGACAGGCCGGTGGCGATCTGCTTCTGGAACCTGCGCCGACCTTCCGCCAGGCGGCCTCCCGGGTCGCCGAGGGAACGTGTGAGGTCCTATTGGTGCAGTGGCCTGCCAGGCAGGACCCCACACCACTGCGGCGTCTGGTCGAGGCAGCCTCCCGACCCGTCTTGGTAGCAACGCTAGCGGAGGACAGCGAGTCCACCATCGCCCTGTTGCAGACCGGCGTGAGTGACGTCATCCCGGCCACGCTCACCCCGCGAGAGATTGTCTCCCACCTGCGCAGCCTCCTGCGCCGCCAGCAAGCCGCCCCGGTTTCTGTCCCATCTCCCATCCTGGAAGCCGGGAATCTGCGCCTGGACCGGCGACGGCATGAGGTCACAGTCAACGGTCGGGAACTACCCTTGCCCCCGCGCGAATTTGACCTGCTAGCTGCGCTGCTGGCTCGCACCGGCCAGGTCTACCCGCGCCAGGAACTGATCCACCGGGTCTGGGGGCAAGCGCTGCCGCCCCGAAGTCGTACCCTGGACGTCCACCTTGGCCGCCTGCGAGCCCGCCTGAGCGAGGCCGGCGCGCAGGCGAGCATCCTCACGCTTCCGGGCGTGGGGCACCGGCTGGAGGCCGACTCGTGATCATAGACAGCGCCACTCTGCTCCGTTCCGAGGGACCCGTACCCCTGCTCCTGGCCCTAGCTACCGACACCGGCGTCACGGCTTACAGTGCCTGGCCCGAGGCAGTGGAGACCGGCGAAGCAGCCGAAGTCCTGGCGAACCTGGAACCCTTGATCCTGGGACGTGAGCCGCTGGAGCACGGAGCGCTCTGGGAGCGGATGGCGCTCACCGTGGACTGGCGCCACGAACCGGAGCCGGCGGCTGCCGCGGCACTGAGTGTGCTGGACCTGGCTCTATGGCAGCTCGCTGCTCTCCAGGCCAGTCTGCCCCTGTACGCGCTCCTCGGCGGACGCTACTTCCCCCGTTGCGACACCTATGTTTCCCTCACTCCCGAACGAAAGCAGGCCTCGCAGTCTCCTCCGGGCGGAGTCCGGATCACCGACTCCAGTCCCGCGCGCGCTCTCCAGTCCGCCGAGGAGCTCCGGCGCCGCTGGGGTGATCAGATACGCTTGTTCCTGCAATTCTCGGAACCCGCCAGCGACTTCGACGACGCCCTGCGGCTGGCCTTGCGCGCTCAGGCAACCGAAACCTTCTGGATACTGGATCTGCTCCCCGTCGAGGCTGCAGCTGAATACCGGGACCTGGGGCGGCAGGTGGAGGTGCCGCTGGGAGCCGGAGCACGCGCCCTGGGCTTGCAGGCCTTCCGACGCCTGCTTACGGAGGGAGCCGTGGACCTGCTGGGCGTGGACTTGCGCCGCTGCGGGGGCCTCACCGGTGCCCGGCAAATCGCCACCTTCGCTGCTGCGGAGGCCGTTCCGGTCGCGCTTCTGGGCGGGGACTGGCCGGTAGATCAACTCCTCGTCCTGCATCTGGCCTCCACGAGCGGCATCTATCTGCCCGTTGTCCGTCCTGACGACGCGCCCGGTGGTATGCCCTTCGCTCACGAGAATGGTTTCGTGACGCTTGACAATGGCCCCCTCTCTCCGGCTCCAGGGTCTCTGGCCGCTTATGCACCAGTCTAGCCGGTAGGACACGGCTGTCCCGTTCTCCTGCTCGGGACTTGTCCACAGGAGGTCGAACGCAGCTCTCTGACGTTAATCAGCTACAGATCTTTCGCTGTCTCTTGGGGATGAGATTTTCCGTGGACGTGCTGGCTGGCTCGGTAAGACAATGTAACCAGCAACTACTCGACATCGTCGAGGCGGTCTGCGGCGCCTGCGGCAAGACCTGCTGCCACCAGGGCACCATGATGGGCAGTACAGATCTCCGGCGTCTCTACAAGGGCATACTGTTTGACCCACTGGCCCGTGCCCGCCTGGAGAGTGGCCTGCAGGAGCGCGGCGCGGAAATGCGCGTCGAGCAGGAGGCCATCGAGCAGATCGTTGGCATCCTGGAGCGCAGCCAGGGGACCGATCGCCAGTCGGACCTGGCAGTCCTGCGCGAGCGCTTGACCGAGTGGCGTCTGTTCTGCGACCGTCTGCAGAGTGGTGAGGAACTGACCCTCGACGGCCTGACCTTCCTCCTACGCTTCTCGGCCATCCGTGCCAACGTCCTCCGTGTGCTGCGCGAGTTCCCTGGCGCCCTGGAAGCGCTGGCCTCCCACGTCTCGCTCCAAGGCCTCCACACCGGCCGCGGGCGAATGGCCCCACCCTCCTGCCTGTTCCTGGGCGCCGGCGGCTGTCTCGCGGGTGACTGGAAGCCGGCGAAGTGTGCCAATTTCTACTGCGCCGGCCAGCCCAACCTGCTGGCGGAGATTGCCCGCGAGATGAGCTTCGAGGAGTTCGTCCGCGCTAACTTCCGTGCCCTGACTCCCGACGAGACTCTGCGCTACCTGGAGCTGGAGCTGTTTCTGGGGCGCGAGTTTGTGGAACCCAAAATCGTGTTGCAGCCCAACACCGCCCTGCGCCAAGCGCTCGACAAGGCCCTGAGCATCTCCTTCACGGTAGTGGAACACCGCAAAGAGCCCGGGGCCTTCATGTGGTCCACGGCTGAGGTTCATGCCCGGCTGGGAGCGCTGCCCGAGGGAGTGGCCTACGTGGTGGAGACTGGGGAGGTAAGCGGAGAGGCGCTCTACGAATTGGCCGTAGCCCTGGATCGGCTACGGGTGGAGCAGACCCCACCGGCCTTCTATCTGCTGGCCGAGAGCCTGACTATCAGGTCCTTCTTCCCGCACCCGCTATGGACTGACCAGATAATGACCCAGCCTCTGGGCTTCCTGGACCTGATCGCGGTAGACATCGCCGCCGACGAAGCCTAATGTGGGGCGGGGACCACGTCCCCCGCCGTCCGCCGGCTGTAGGGCGCGGACTTGTACCGCGCCGTCTGCGTCATTCCCCGTAGGGGCGGCTTGCGAGGCGTCTGCGCCGAGCCTGCCGCCCGTTCGCGTTGTGACGGGGACCCAACGGCCAGAAGGAATGACACGCAACGAACGGGCGGCAATTCCCGCGCAGACGCGGGAAAAGCCGCCCCTACGGGGAACAGGGCCTAGTACACCCCGTGCTTCTTCCCCTCGTCCAGCATCGCCAGGTAGTTGCGCGAGGGGATGTAGTTGGGCAGGCTATTCCCGCTACCCAGCGCCCAGCCGCCCCCCGGGGCGCACTGCTCGATCACTCGCCGCGTGTACTCGCGCACTTCTTCCTCCGTCCCCGCCGCCAGGACGTTGACGTCAATGCCTCCCAGGACCGCGAGGCGATCGCCGTACTGCGCCTTGAACTCCGCCACCGGCTGGATCACGTCCTCAAAAGAGTGCTTGGCGTCCATGCCATACCCGATGATGTCCTCCATGACCTCACTCACGTTGCCGCAAGCGTGGAGCATGCAGGGCTTGCCGGCCCGGTGGGCAGCGGCGACTATCCTGGCGTGCCAGGGGAAAACGTACTGGCGCAGGTCGGCCGGTGAGATCATGGTCTGGGTCTTGAAGCCCAAGTCGTCGTTGAGGAGCAGGGCGCCCACACAGTCCATGTCCGCCAGCGTCTCGACCAGCTCTAACTCGCGCGAGCCAATGGCCTCCACCACGGCGCGGACCAGGTCGGGCTGCTCAATCAGGGCAAAGCACAACTGTTCGTAGCCGAAGAAATCAACGAGGTTCTCCAGCACCCCGCCGGGCAGAGTGGGCAACACCTTCATGCCCTCCGGCAGCAGCCTTTCCAGCTTCTCGAAGTCGGCGAAGCTGGCGTCCTGGACCTCCGGCCACGGGTACTGCTCGAAGTCCTGCCAACTCTGGATAGGCCCGCGATGCTCATCGCGCCAACCGCGTTTTTCGTCAGGGTGCTCCACCGAAGTGTCCTCCGCCGTCAGCCCGTACTCGGACCGGGGAAAGCCGAAGGTATGAACCCCCATAACGTAGTCAAAGCCCAGTGCCTGCATCCACTTGATGCGATAGGCCGGCGACGCCTCCGGATCCTGCGGCGGGGGCCCAGCCAGCGGCTCGCCGGCCCGGTAGTCAATCCAGAACTCGACAAAGGGGACGCGGTCCGGCTCCCCTTCGCGTCCGAGGACCTGCAGAAAACGGCCAAAATCCGGCTCGAACACCTCCAGCATTGTCGCCTCCTAGTGAAACACAAACTCACCTAACGCCCCTCGTTGCCCCTGGGCCTCGGCGTCTACCGCCTCCAACGCTTGGGCGGTCAAGGCCCGCACGACCTCCGCCGCGTGCGGCTCGGCCTCAGCCAGGGCCTCTTCCAGTCCTTCGAGGTCCATCCCATTATCTCGCAGCGCACCGGCCACGCCCAGGCACATGGCGCGCGGTTCGTACCCCTGTCCGGCAACGAACAGCGCCGCTCCCGACAGCCGGCCATCCTCAGGCCGCACCATCCGCAAAGTGTCCCGCATGCCCCGGTCAATCTCGTCGGTGAAGACCGGATTGACCAGCCGCGCGTAGAGATCATCCGCGAAGGCTCCCATCCGTTCCTCCGTGAAGTAACTGGGGTGTGCGCGAACCAGGGCGGCGCTCATTTCCTCCCACATACCCCGACGCCCGATAGCATCCAGCTCCGAGTCCCGTCCGGCCTCATAGAAGAACTGATAGCCGCGCAGCTTTCCCAGCATCGCCAAGAGCGCGTGCACGCCGTTATGTGCGTAGAGCTTGCGATGTTCGTAGGCCTCGAACTGGGGAGTGGGGACACCCTCCAGGTGCGCCATCGGCGGCAGCGGCCCTCTCCAGGCGCCAGCATCCACCGGAAAAGGATCGTAGTCCTCCACCAGAAAGACCTGATCCACATCCGGCGTCACCGTGGGCAGGTCACGCTCCCCGTGCGTAAGGAGTTGGCACATCCTCCCCACCACGGTGTTGACGCAGGCGAAGCGCGCTTTGGTCTCCTCAGGGCCTAACCTCTCCGCCAGCGAGTCATGCAGCAGTCCGGCCGCATCGCGGTGGTTCTCGCAGCACAGGATGTTCAGCGGCGTCTCACGACGAAAGCCCTTCCGCGCCAGTTCCGCAATCAACCGCCCGATCAGCGGCAGTACCCGCGCCCCTACACTGGTGATGGCAAAATCTGCCCCGGCCAGCTCCGGGCCCAGTCTGTCGCGGCCTTCGGCCTGACCGGAGTCCACGGCTTCCACGCCAGTGACAGTAAGTGGGCGAATCTCCTTCAGGCTCGCTTTGCTAATGGTGCATGCCCCATGCCGATTCAACGATTCCACCAGCACGCTGTTGATATCGGCAAAGACCATCTCCTCGCCAGTGCGCGAGAGCAGATCGCCCATGAATCCCAGCCCCACCGCGCCCGCGCCTAAAATCACTACTCGCATTGCTGATCCGCCTCCTGACTTGCCTGTCGCACCACACTGGCATAAGGAGAGCGCAAGGCCAGCGCCACCTGCGTCTCGACCAGACCCTCGGGGGTGCCCATGTCATGCCGGCTGCCGCACACCTCGGCCGCCAGATATCGCCCGCGTTGACGAAGCAGCTCCTGAGCCGTGGTAAGCTGAAACTCTCCCCGCTCGCGCTGGCCTTGCTCGCGCTGCGCCTCCAGACAATCGAAGATAGCCGGCGTTAACACGTGCATCCCCAGAAAGCACAGGTAGCTATCCTCGGAGAGGCCGGGAGTGCGCAAGTGCTCGCGGGCATACTCCAGAGAGGGCTTCTCCTGGAACTCATGCGCCTCGTACAGGCCTGGGACCTCAGGCACAGGCTCCCCGGCGACCGTCCCGAAAAGGTGCAGCTGCGCCGCCGGGGTCCGGGCTACGCCGGAAACGGGGCAGTGGTAGCGGTCCCACACGTCCAGAAGCTGACGCGCACACCGTCGCTCTTCACCACTGAGATAGACGTGATCCCCCAGCAGGAGCAGGAAGGGCTGATGGCCGATGAACTCCCTCGCGCACAGCACCGCGTCCCCGAAGCCCAGCGGCTCGGGCTGCAGCACATATGAGATCGCCCCCTGCATCTCAGCCAGGCGCTGCGCTTGCTCAAGGGCTTCCGGCTTGTTTGCCAATCTCGCCCTCTCCTCTTCCTCCAACTCCCGGAAGTGCCGCTGGAGCACCCGTTCCCCACCCGGCGCGGTCACGATACAGATCTGCTCGACGCCCGATTGCAGCGCCTCCTCTGCCACCAGCTGCAGCGTCGGCTTGCACAATCCGTCGCAGTCCACCAGCGGGATCATCTCCTTCTGGAGACTGGCCGTGGCCGGAAACTGCCGAGTGCCACGTCCCCCGGCAGTGATGACGGCGCGAGTTACAGGCATCCGCAGAGCCACAGACTTCACCACCGCGGATGTTCGGCGCTGCACCAGTGTTTCCCTTCCCCAGGCCTTACCGTGAAAGTGGCAGGCACCAGACTCTGCGGGAAGACTCACTCACCACAAGAGGGATTGCCTGCATCTCCCGCGCATATATACTCTGCATGCTCTCTCATGCAGATCGGAGGCCATCGCATGAAGGTGCTGGTCATACACGGTCCCAACCTCAATCTCCTGGGTCGCCGCGAGCCTGAGGTCTACGGCCGTCAGACTCTTGAGGAGATCAATGCCCTGCTCGAGGCGGAGGCGGCCCGGCTGGGGGTGGAGGTTAGCTTCTACCAGTCCAACCATGAAGGTGAGATCGTGACCGCCATCCAGGGGGCAGCGGACGATTGCGACGCCCTGATTATCAACCCCGCCGCCTACACACACACCTCTGTTGCCATCCGTGACGCACTTGCTGCGATCGGATTGCCTGCCCTTGAGGTCCATCTAAGCAACCTTTACCGTCGCGAGGAGTTCCGCCACCGTTCACTGACCGCGCCCGCCTGCGTGGGAGTGATCAGCGGGTTCGGCCCGCTCGGATACCTCGCCGCCCTGCGCCTCGTGCCGGAGCTGGCGTCTCCAGGGGAGTTCTTATGAGGGAGTACGCCCCCCGCCGTGACCGGGCCCTGCAGTCCCTTGCGGAGTTGGCATCGGAGGCCCTCGCGGTCAGCAGCCCGCCCAATCTGCGCTACCTCACCGGCTTCACCGGCGAGGGGCTACTGCTCCTCTCCAAAACGCCGGTGCTAATCACCGACCGCCGCTACGAGACGGAGGCCCAGGAAGAGACCTCCGGTTGCGAGGTCGTGGCTGCCGACCGCGGACACCTCGCCTCCCTCGTGGAGGCCCTCCGCACCCAGGCTCCTCGCCGCTTGGCCTTCGAGAGCGAAAGCTTGACCTACGCCCAGTACCTCACCCTGCGAGACGCCCTGCCTGAGACGGAACTCGTTTCCACCACAAAGCTGGTGGAGAACCTGCGTCTGCGCAAGACCGCACCGGAAGTGGAGCTGATCGCACGCGCTGCCGCTATCGTGGATGGTGTGTTGGACGCCATGTTGCCTGCGCTGGCGCCTGGCCCAACTGAGAGGCAAGTGGGCTTCGAGCTGAACCGGGCCCTTATCGAGGCGGGGGCAGAAGACCTCAGTTTCACGCCCATCGTCGCCGGGGGCCCACGCTCAGCCCTGCCACATGCCACGCTCAGCGATCGTGTGCTTCACTCCGGGGACATGGTGGTGCTGGACCTCGGCGCGCTCGTCGAGGGCTACTGCTCCGACATCACCCGCACGGTGATGCTGGGCGACCCGTCGCCGGAGTTTGTCGAGCGCTACCGGGCGGTGCAGGCCGCCCAGCGCGCCGGGATCGCCGCCGCCCAGCCCGGGCGCCCGGTCGCCGAGGTGGATCAGGCCGCGCGCCAGGTACTGATTGACGCCGGCTTCGGCGAGCAGTTCTCGCACAGTCTGGGGCACGGCGTGGGCCTGGAGGTTCACGAAGCCCCCACCCTCTCGGCGCGGGGCGACTACGCTCTGGAGGTGGGGAACGTCTTCACCGTCGAGCCAGGAGTCTATTTCCCGGGTTGGGGCGGCATCCGCCTTGAAGACCTGTTCGTGCTGGAGGAGACGGGGCCGCACCGGCTCACGAATGCCTGCCAGGCAAGGTACTGACGCAACCCGCAAGCAGCCTCCCGCAACAGACCGCTACTCCTTGAGCTGGAACTTGTAGCCCACGCCCCAGACAGTGGCAATCCCCCACGGAACCCGGTGCGTCTCCTCCAGCTTGCGCCGCAGCCGTTTGATGTGCGTGTCCACGGTCCGCAGATCGCCGCTCTCGGGGACGTAGCCCCAGACCTTGTCCATGAGTTTCTCCCGCGAGAAAACGCGGCTGGGCTGGGAGGCCAGACAATGAAGCAAGTCGAATTCCTTAGGGGTCATGGTCACCGGCTCGCCCTGTACCAGCACCGTGCGAGTGGGCACGTCTATTTCCAGGCCAGGCAAGACAATTTTCCGTCGGGCCGCGCCAGCCTGCTCCAGGATGACCATGCGCCGGAGCATGGCCCGCACGCGCGCCACCAGCTCACGCACGCCAAAGGGCTTGCCGAGATAGTCGTCCGCCCCCAGCTCCAGGCCGATGACCCGGTCCACCTCCTCGGCCTTGGCGGTGACCATGATAATCGGGGCTCCGGTCAAGGTGCGGATTTGCTGGGCTGCCGCCAACCCGTCCATGTCTGGCAACATCAGGTCCAGGAGTATCAGGTCGGGGCGCATCTCCTCCACCGCCCGCAAGCCTTCTTCCGCGGCGTTGGCTACCCGCACCTCGTAGCCTTCCCGTTCCAGCGCCTCGCGTATCAGCTCAGCTTGCGTCTGATCATCCTCAATGCTGAGGATCTTCTTATGATCCATTCTGCGCTCATCTCTCTCTCCACCGAGGGGTCAAGGACGATGAAACCCCGTCCAGAGCGGCAGCCACTCATAGAGCAAGAACTGCATGCGGCCAATCAGCAAGGCCACACGAGCCATCACAGTATTACCGAATCCTACCCCGAAGGCAATCATCAGAAACCACATGCCCAGACGCGAGGAGCGCCCCAGCCAACCACGATGAGGCGCTGAAAAGTAGAAATAAGCCAGCGTGGTGAGCACGCCCACGGCCAGGGCCCAGGCCCCGGCCATGTCAATCGCGGCGGGTGACCAGGTCTGGCTGCCGCGCACGAAGGGCTCGATGGTCTGGTGTCCCTGCTCCAGAATGTTTGCCTGAAAGGCGACCGGGATGGGGACCCCGGCTCCGAAACCGACGCTGAAGGCGATGGGCCAGCGCGACAACCACTGCCATCCCCGGAAGAACCGCCCGAAAATCAGCACCCCCAGGATGAAGGGAATGATGAAAGCATACAGGCGAAAGTCCACCGGCACCTCGTTCACGGCTTGCGCCACCTCCGCGGGCGAGAAATGCAGAGCGGAGATCACGGCCTTGGCCGCCGGTTGGTAATGCACGTGGAAGTAATCGAGTCCTTGCTTGATGAGGGCCAGGAGCGGGTACCACACGGTGGGCTTCACGGCCAGGTGAAAGAAGACCACCAGCCCATATGCCGCAGAGACCCCGATGAACAGATGCTCCGCCACTCGAAACACCGGCGTTTCGGCGTACAGGAAGCTATACACTGCCAGCGTGAGCAGAGCGGCCACCCAGATGCCAATGTGCTCCCAGTTGAGCGCCGCCAGCAGGTCCTGCATCCCTACACCCCCTCCCCTGTCGAGGGCTGCGGAGGCTCAGCCTCCGGCCGGACTCGTTGCCGGCGTGTCATGACATAGGCCAGATTGCCGATGATCACCAACGCCACCATCAGCAGGTGGGCGGCGGTCACTCCCGGTATGGCCAGCGAGGCCTGGTCCGGCTCCTCCAGCAGCTTTTCGTACTCCGCCGCTCCCGCGATCCCATTGAGCATGCCCACCAGTTGTCGCGTCTTCAGATACGGATACAAGTCCATGGCCACCACGGAGGTTACTCCCGCGGCCAACGGCACCTTGTAGCGCTGGTGCGCAAACACGATCCAGCTGCCCGTGAGCCCCGTGGCCGTGAGCTCCACCAGCAGACCCAGATCCGCATAGCTGTTGCCCCCCCGCAAGGCTGGAATGGTCGAGGTCGCCTGTCCGCGGGTATCCTGCGTATAGACGCGCTTAAGATTCTCCCCCATCCCCAGGATAACCGCCAGGGGGTTGGGCTTGATCCCCAGATTGACGTAATCTACCCCGTATTCCTTGCCCTGCTCCTCCGCCACCTGCGCGGTTATTTGCTCCGCCAGCAGCACGCCCCCGGGGGCCAGGGTCATGGTGATCAGCCGCAGGTCCCGCCGCATGATGTGCCGGGTCACGGCGATTGCCATCGGGTACAACTCGGGCCGTGAGGCCGGCTCAAAGTCCACCGCCAGAATCACCGGCGTCCCCGGCGGCAGAGCCTCGATA
>JAAYIR010000194.1 GCA_012523355.1 candidate division WS1 bacterium | reverse complement strand
TCACCCCCTCGGTGGCCATGAGGCAGCGGCCCGTCCCCCTCCCCTGGCAGGGGAGGGGGATAGGATTGGGGGAGGTGGGCCGGCCTCCTGACGCGCGGGGCGCGTCAGTCGTGCGGCCCCTCCAGGGAGGAGACAGAGTAGAGGCAAGCGACGAGGTGAGTGAGCGGGCGGCAATTCGGCGCGGACGCCGAAAAGCCGCCCCTACGGGGAGGGCAAGAGGCCAGCGCGACAGCCACCAAGTGCGCGCAGGAAGCATTGCGCGGTCACAGGGGAGGCTCGCGAGTACGGGGGCAAGGGGGTCCAGGCGCGGTTGACGTGTGGGTCAGTTGCGTACGGGGTACTCCCGCACCCAGGTGCAGACCTCGCGAAGGGTCTCCGGTGAGGCCAGAGGGGGCATGACGCCGGCGGAGGTGACGACTAAGCCACGGGTGTGGGGCAGGGCGTCCAGGTGGGCCTCAAGCTCCATGAGGATGCGGTCTGCGGGGTGGGTCCACAGGACCGCGTTGGTGCCGCCGATCAGGCAGGTGCTCGGGCAGACGGCACGTCCCTGCGCCAGCGTGGTGTTGCCCACCGGGGGGGAGGTGAAGGCCTCGAAGCCCGCGACGGGGAGCTCCGCCAGGTCCGGGAGCAAGTCGCGGAGCAGCCCACACATGTGCAGGACCACCAGCCGCTCATGGGCCCCGAGCAGCGCCGCATACTCGGAGAGATGCCGCTGGCAGTACTGGCGGTACTGCGCAGGCGAGAGCAGGCTGGTGGAGGTGTTCTCCACGAAGTAGACCAGGTCGGCGGGGTGACGCTCGGCGATCAACTCGGTGCAGCGCAGCAAGCCGGCGTGGAGTACCTCCAGCAGGGCCTCCACCTCGTCCGGGTAGTCGTGGAGGAGGAAATGGGCCTGCTCCACACCCGCTAGCCACTCAATCCAGTACATAAAGGGCGACTCGCCAACGCCGACGTGGCTGACTGCCTGCTCGCCAAGCCGGCGCTTCTCTACCTGGGCCTGCTCCAGGACTGCCGGGTCCAGCTCCCAGCGAACATCCGCGTAGAACTCGGTCATCAGCAGAAGGTCGCGGCGGGTGCGTACCGGGAACTGCACCGGATGCCAGGAGAGCGAGCCCGCGTCCCACCTATTGACCAGCGCGGTCTCACCGTGGGGGGTGCAGAAGCGCGTGACTTGCTGACCGGGGCTTGCGCAGACCTCGCAGGAGGTCTTGTCGCGCACCTCTCGCAAGCCGCTGGGCAGGCCTTCATGCCGGTCGGAGCCGATCTCCCGGTGTAAGGCTGCCAGGCTGGTGCGCTCAGGCTGGCGCTGATGGGTCGCCAGGTAGGCGGTTCCGAGCTTTGGCCAGAAGGGCAAGCGGTCCACGGGCTGGAGGCGCAGCGCGGCCAGCCAACGCTCCCGGGGGGTCATGTGATCCGACATGCATACTAGCTCCTCGATTACTGATTTAGCAGAGCACGTCCCGGCGCCAGAAGATCAGGCCGCCCAGCAAGGCAAACATCGCCGAGTAGCCGGCGAGGTACTCCAGCGAGCGCAGGACTTCCGGCCAGGGGATCGGGACGCGGAAGACCTGGCCCCCCAGTGAGAGATGTGTGGTGAGCAGGTGGGGACGCCAGGACTCGAAATAGGGCAGAACCGTCAGCGCCCCCGAGACGAGCAGGAAAGCTACCGTCAGGCCGGCGGCGGTCAGGGGATTGTCGCACAGGGAAGAGAAGAAGAGGCCTAGAGAGGCGACCGCGGTCATGGCCGCCGCGGCGAGAAGATAGCCCTCCAGCAGACGCAGGAGCGCGGTTTTCTGGACCAGGATGGTCAGGGAACCGCTGCTGACGGGAAGAAGATCCCCGCCGCCGAAGATGGCGAAGCCCAGCCCCAGTGAGAAGGCGCCCAGGAAGAGCGCCAGAGCCGTCGCGTGCAGCCAGGCGACCATGAGCTTGGCCAGGTACAGCGCCGGGCGGGAGACCGGGCGGGTGAGCAGCGTACGTAGCGTTCCCAGGTGACGTTCTCCAGCCAGCAGACCTCCGGCGACGGTGGCAATCAGCAGGGGCAGCAGGACCTCAAAGGCGAGGGGGAAGCGGAGTAGCATGTAACTGAGGAGTGCGGCTGTCTTGAGCTTGCCCCCGACGATGAACTCGCCGCCGGCGGTGCCGGGCAGGTGGGGGCCAGGGAAGTTCCAGGTGCCCCAGGCAAACAGCCCCACCAGCAGCGCGAGAACACCGAGGCCCACCAGGACGCCGCGCTGGCGCACGAGTTTGGCCAACTCGACCTTAAGCGCGGCGAGGAACATGAGAGGCCTCCTCCATCAGGCGGAGATACAGTTCCTCCAGGCTCTCGGGACGAGGCACCAGCGACCATATCGAGATGCCGACCTTCGTCAGGGCGGCGTTGAGCTCCGGGATGGTCTCGGGCTGCGTGGAGAAGGTCAATATCTGGCCCCGGCGGGCGAGGTCCCATACCTGGCGATGCTGCTCGAGCAGTGCCTGGGCTGACTCCAGGGGGGTGGCGCGCAGCTCCACACGCACAGTAGGGCCAGCCAGGAGTTCGGCGGTGGGTCCGGACTGCAGGAGGCGCCCTTGCCAGATGAAGCCGAGATGGGTGCAGAGCTGCTCCACCTCGCTGAGGAGATGGCTGGAGAGGAAGATGGTTACGCCCTCCTGGTGAAGGCGCAGGAGCAGATCGCGCATCTCCACCCGGCCTCGGGGATCGAGGCCGAGGGTGGGCTCGTCCAGGAGCAAGACACGGGGCCGGGGGAGTAAGGCCTGGGCCACTCCGAGCCGCTGGCGCATGCCGTGGGAATACGCGCTTACCCGGCGGTGGGCATGGGGGGCCAGTCCGCAGAGGTCGAGGACGCCGGCAATCTCGTCCGGTGGCGCGCCTGCGGAGAGCCGCGCGAGCAGGGCGAGGTTCTGCCGGCCGGTCAGGTAGCCGTAGAAGGCGGGACCCTCGACCAGCGCGCCGATGGTCCCCGGTGCACGGGAAGCGACCAGGGCGCTATCGCGGCCCAGAATCAAAGCCTGGCCACTGGAGGGGCGGATCAGGCCCATGACCATGCGCATGGTGGTGGACTTGCCCGCGCCGTTGGGCCCCAGGAAGCCGAAGATCTGGCCTTCCTCCACGGTCAGGTCGAGCTCCTCGACCGCCCGCAAGGGGCCGTAGCGCTTGGTCAGGTTATGAGTCTCAAGAGCAGCAGGCATGGCGCTTGTGCGGGTCGGAGGCAGTGGGCGGCCGCTGGTCAGAGCGTCCTCAGCAGCGGCCGGGCCAGGAAGAGCAAGCCCCCGATCGAGAATCCCAGGACAAAGGCCGCCAGGAAGGGGCGCTGCCGCCAGAAGTCCCCACCCAGGAAGAGAAAGGGCAAAGCGATCATCCCTCCTCCGGGGACGCGGATGAGAACCCGCAGGAGGGCGCTGAACAGCAGACCGCCCAGCAGGCCTAGCAGCAGGCCCTGGACTTGTCGCTGACGGTATTGGTCCGGCGGGAGCTGCCGCCGCGGGTCGGGCGCTGGTGGTCTCACTGGCGCGTCATCTCTTTCTTGCACTGGTCTGCACATATTGCATCAGCACGAACGTGGTTGGCAAGTCGTTGCGGAACTTGTCACCGTACTCACCGGCAGGCCAGTTGACGCGGACAGCGACCATGAAGCGGTTGGCGCGGGTGCCGTCAGGGGTTTCAATGATGGCTCCGAGAGGGATCTCGATCTTCTCTCCGGGGGCCAGGTTGGCCAAATCACGGCGTCCGGCGCCACTGGCCCGCACGCCGCGAGTAGACTCCAGCTTGATCTCCAGGTCCCTGACGGTCACTCGCGAGCGGTTGTGGATGGTGACGCGGGGTTCCAAGGCTGTGCCAAAGCCCGCGGTCTTGGGACAGGTCAGACCGAAGGCGAGGGGATAGACGCTCCAGTTCTGGCGCACCTGGCTGAAGGCCGCGGCGCCGGCCAGGGCCCACTCGGTGCCCGGGTAGGGTCCCAGACGGCCCTGCACTGCGGCACGAGAGATGTCATGGAAGAAAGCTCCCAGAGGCGCGTCGCCCGGGATCATGCGCTTGTGGGCGGCGAGAATGCGCTGATAGAGCAACTCCGGCTGAGCAGGCACGCGCCCGCGATGGCCCTGGTGCCAGTAATCATCCACCTGGTCGCCGGGCAGTAGATTCGCCACTCCAGGATTCATGTACTCGGACCAGGATCTGAGCAGATACTCGAAGGCATCCTGGCTGTCCACCTGGTAGAGCATGGGGAGGAGGAAGCTGGCGCCGGCGTCGGTGAACATCGCCGGGTCTTGCCCATGCTGGGCGCCGTGTTGCCAGGAGAGGACGAAGATGAAGGCGGGCTTGGTGAGCTGCGCCCGGTTGAGGATGTAGGCGAGATTCTGGGCGCCGAGGTGGGCGCGCCACCAGTTCCACATCTCGTAGAAGTCGCGGTCGGTCTGCCATTCAGTCTCGATCTTGGTCGCCATGAATTTCCAGCGCTGCTGCTGGCTCATCTGGCCCCAGTTGGCGGGGAGCCTGACCGGCATGTCCCGGGTAAAGGCCTCCGTCATCTCCCAGCCGCCGACGTCGCCACGCATGTAGTCGAAGCCTACATAGTCTACATGCGGGTCAGCCTGCATGCGGCGGGCAAAGGAGGCCAGGTCGTCACGGCGTGGCTGGTCAAGGAGGGAGATGAAATCCAGCGCGCGGATGACCCCGGTGGAGCGGGAGATGTCCTGGGCGAAGCTGTAAGGGGGTTTGCCGCGGTTGGTGTGCGTAGGGAAGGTCTCGTAGGCAATGGCCCAGGCACCGAACTTGAGGCCGTGGCGGTGGGCCTCGGCGGCGAGCTGGGGCGTGGCTTGCAGATTGAGCGGCGTGAAAGGCTGCTCCGCGGAGAGCGGCCCCGCGGCACTGCTGGTGTAGGCGGCACGGAAGAGCAGGGTGTCGGCGCCCAGGAAGCGGCACCACTCAAAGATGGTGCGCCAGTCCCCGATCCCTCCGCCGGGGCGGGGCACCGGGCCGGTAGGGAAGTCCATCTCCCAGGTAGCGATGCAGCTGCCTGCCGGGAAGGGCGGAGGCTTGCGCTCCCGCACCGTCACCGTGGCCAACGCGGTGCAGTAGGTCTCACCCTCAGGTGTGGGGGGCGGCTTTTCCTTGCCGGGGAGGACCTTGGGCGGGTCCTTCTCGAAAGGCCAATGCCAGTCCGCAGGGTCGTCCATGCGGACCCGCGCCATGAAGGTATACTGCCCGGGAGCCGCCATCCAGGGGACCGGCCAGGAGAAGGCATAATCTTGAGTCGCGGGACGGTAGCGAGGCTGCAGCTTCTGCAGGTTGCCGATGGTACTGATAGGCTGGTCCTGGAACCAGGCGGTGATCACAGGAGGGCTCTTGACCGGCCCGAGCGGACGCCCCTGCGGGTCACGAAGCTTCAACACCAGAGGCACAAGCTCATAGCGGTAGACCTCGCGGCGCTCGGCGATAAGCTCGAGGGGGAAGAGGTAGGTCTGGCTCGCACGGCTGGTGGGCGGATGGCGCTGGCGGAACTCGCTGATTCGGCCAGCGGCGAAGACCAAGACAAGGGCGGCCAGCACCACCACAACCAGGCAGGCGCAGCAACGGGTCTGCTGAAGCTGCTGCCGCCGCTTGCGCCGATCGCGAGGAGTGGAGCGAGTTGCAGGGACTTCGACGCGCCGCCGCATGGGAGCTATTTCGCGATTGAGGGCGAGAAAGCCTGCTTCTGGCAGCGGGGGAAATAACGTTAGGGAGGGGTTCGACCCACGGGAGTGGAACCAACGGAGTAATCATGGAGTCCCCCTCCAGCAACTTGCTTGCGCGACGGCCGGGCGTGGTTCTGGCGACGACGCTGGCGCTGATGCTGCTGCTGTCAGTGCTCCACGTGCAGGACCATGGTTTCCTGCCCCTGATGGATCACGATACCGAGAAGCGGGCGGGGAGCGCGCGGCACCTCCTGCAAACGGGGCGCTGGGCGGCGGAGGTGCTGCACACCTGGGAGCTGGTGGGACACAATCACGAGGGGGAGGACCGCCCCTGGCCGGTGCAGGTGTGGTCGCTGGGGTATCCGCTCCTGCTGACTGGCGCCTTCGCAGTATTTGGAGCGCGGGACCTGGTGACAGTGGCCCTGCCGATCCTGGCTTACCTGGGGTGCGTGGTGCTAGCCTTCCTGCTGGCCCGGCGGCCGTGGGGCGCGACGGTGGCGGGGCTGACCTGTCTGCTCTTGCTGGCGGAGAACACGCTCATCTACTGGTCCGCCCACGCCACGTTGGAGCCGGTCTTTGTGCTGTTTCTGCTGGGAGCGATCTGGCTCCTGGTCTCGCGGCCGGTCGGATGGGGGGCTGCTGCTCTCGCCGGGGTATTGGTGGGGGTGGCATACTTCCTGCGGCCCACGGCTCTGGCCTGGACGCCGTTCTTGCTGCTGGCGGGGTGGGAGTTGAAACCGGGGTCGCGCTGGAGCAGAAAGGGCGTGGCGCTGGGAGGGCTGGTGGCCGTGATGCTGGCCGCCTGGCTACTGACTCGCGCCCTGGCCGTGCCGCCGCTGCCCAGTCATGGGCCCAGTATCAGCTACCTGCAAGGTTGTCTCCGCGACGGCACGCCGGACCGGGTGATAGGGGGAGTCACGGAGATCCCGCGTTACATTCCTACCCGGGAGCTCCTGCGGCCCGAGTATCTGGCGCCGCGGGCTGCAGGAAACCTTGTGCGTGGCGTGCGGGAGATCGCCACCCAGTATCCCTGGTCGCTGCTGCTGCTGGGAGGTCTGGGCCTGGTGTTGGCGCTGGCTGATCCACGCGCTCGGAGGGTGGCCCAGCTTACGCTGGTGGTCTTGCTGGTGGCCTTTATGGGGACGGTAATGACGGTGGGCGCCAGCTTTGAGCGGTATTTTTCGGATTTCGCACCCCTGCTCGCCGTCTTTGGAGGAAGGGGGTTGCTCTGGGGCTGGAAGAGGGTGGCGAACACGGGGGTGGCGGGCAAAGTGGTGTTTGTCTTGGTGGCATGTGCCCTCCTGGCCCAGGGCTTCGCGAACTACCGCATGCCCTTCCATCGCGGCAGCGCACAGGCAGAGCCGGCATACCTGGGCCGAGAGGTAGCTGTGCGAACCCCGTCGCAAGCTATTATCGGCAGCCTGTCCGCAGTCCCCATCTCGTGGCATGCGCAGCGCCGGGCGGTGCAGATTCCACATCCCGCGGGCCCGGACCCCACTGCGGCTCTGCTGGAGTTGGACCAGGAACTGATTCGGCTGGACGGGCTGGTGTTGGCGGAGGAGGACCTGCCCGGGGAGCTGCCGGCACGGATAGGGCCCTTCGAGAAGACGGAAACCTTTGGCGTGCCCCGGCGCTGGGGGCGCGGGCCGCAGGATCAGACCTTCTATACTCTATACCGAAGAGTGGAGTAGGGGAGAACAGAGGGGCCGGTCATGCGTCTACTCTGGTGACGGCGGCTCCCAGGGTATCTCCACGGTGAAACGGCTGCCCTCACCCGGCGTGGACTCGATGCACAGGTTGCCGCCGTAGGCCGCCAGGGTGCGCTTGACCAGCGAGAGACCGAGTCCGGTGCCGACGATACCCCGACGGTCTGGCGCGTTCACGCGGTAGAACTCCTCCCCCAGGCGTGAGAGGGCTTCGGGGGGAATCCCCAGGCCCGTGTCCTGCACCTCGAGCGCCAGGCTTTCTCCCCGGCGACAGGCGGTGAGACTGACCCGGCCGCCGGGGCGGTTGTACTTGAGAGCGTTGCTGAGCAGGTTGCCGAAGAGCCGGAGCATGTCATCACGGTCGGCATACAAGGGCGGGAGGTGCGGCTCCAGATGAGTCTCCACCGTGACCTGGTAGCGTTCAGCAAGGGGATCGTTCGCCTCCACCAGTTCCTGTAGCAGGTCTTCCACGGCCAGAGGCTCGATCCGCCGGGCGGGTGCCGCGTCGGCGCGGGAGAGGTCGAGGAGGTCGCGGACCAGTTGGGCCATCCCCTCCATGCGTTCGCTGCAGCGCTGAAGCAGGGCCGTCTCCTTCTCCGGGGGCAGTTCCTGGCCGCCGAGAATGACCTTCAGAAAGCCCTGCACCGCGGCCAGAGGCGACTTCAGTTCGTGGGCCACCAGCGACATGAACTGCGATTTGGCCTGCTCCAGACGGGTGAGGTCGGTGACATCACGCAGGACAGTCGCCGTGCCCAGCAGTCCGTCGCCGGAAGGAATGATAGGCACCACACGAGCCAGGTAGATCCGATCGGCGATCTCCAGGCGGGCGCTGGCGGAACAGGCCGGTCCCTCCGCTTGAGCAGCCTTGCGGATTAGCTCCAGCAAGGCGGGTGTGCCGGAGACGATGTCCAGAGGGCAAGGCTCCTGCGGGGGCTCGGGGAGACCCAGGATTTCACAGGCTGCGGGGTTGCTGAGCACTACCTGGTTCTCGACGTTGACGACGATCACCGCGTCGGCCAGGCAGTCCACGATGGTCTTGAGGCGGGTCTTGTCACCGGACACCTCCAGGAGCAGCCGGTCGGCCTGCTGCCGCAGGCGGCGCCAGCGCAACGCCCGCTCCACCCGCACTATCAACTCCATGGGTACGAAGGGCTTGGGCAGGTAGTCGTAGGCGCCCAGGCGCATGGCCTCGATGGCCGTCTCGATGGTGGCGTGGGCGGTGATGACCAGAGGGACAACAGTGGACTCGTTGTCTGCCAGATGGGTAAGCACGCCCATGCCGTCCAACGCGGGCATGAGCAGGTCAATGATGGCGACGTCAAAGTCCTCCTCCGCAGTCAGGCGTTCCAGGGCCTCGGCGCCGTTGGAGGCCTGTTCCACCTGCGCCCCGCAGCCAGTAAGTACACGGCGAACGCCGGAGCGAATTCCGGGCTCGTCGTCTACGATCAGGACTTTGGCGTCGAGTTGTGGGATGTCCATGTTGGGGCTAGTCTCACCCCCTGACCTGCAAAGGTCTGGCGCTCACGCTTACGCGGAGCGCTCCTCCAGGAGTCGGCGCAGCGCGGCTCCCAACTCCTCCATGGGCGCGGGCTTGTCGAACCAGGCGTCCGCCTTCATCCAGGCCAGGACTTCCTCCGGATTGCGCTCGAACTCGAATCCCAGCTCCTGGCCCACCGAGGTGAGTAGAATGATCGGCGCCTGGGCGAAGCGAGGATCGCGGCGCAGGGCGCGGGAGAGACGCGCGCCGGAGTCGGTATGCTCCATGATCAGGTCAAGCACAAAGGCGTCTGGCATCTCGCGGGCGGCCACCTCGAGGGCCTCCTCTGTGGTGGAGGCTGTCGCCACCTCAAAGCCCTGGGCCGTGAGCATAAGGAGATGCTGCTCTACGAAGTCCGGGTCGTCGTCCACGACCAGGACCTTGATCGGGCGGGGAGCACGGGTTGCAGAATCGTCAGACACGGGCGAACCTCGCAGGTCTACACAGGAGCCTGCCCGCCGCCGGCAAGATCTTGGGGTCGGAGGCTACTCCACAATCCGCGGGACGCGGAAGTACCCATCGGAGCGATCCGGCGCGTTCCGCACGGCCTCCTCCACCGCCAAGCACTCTCCCGCCGCGTCCTCACGATAGACGTTGACCAGTGGGAGGGCATGAGAGGTGACAGGTACGTCGGAGGTGGCAAGCTGCTGCAGCTCGGCGAAGTAGTCGAGGATGCGGTTGAGCTCGCGACCGACGCGCTCCAACTCCTCGTCAGACAGGGCTAGCTTGGCCAGACTGGCTACGTGGCGGACCTCGGCTGCGGATATATCAGGCACGGTACTCGGCTCCGTTCCGGGTTAGGATAAACAAGGCTCATGATAGCACAAAGACAAGGCAGCGTCGAGGTTCGGGAAGCGGCCCACATTCCTAGAAAGGATCT
>JAAYIR010000193.1 GCA_012523355.1 candidate division WS1 bacterium | reverse complement strand
TTCACGCGCTACTACGGTCATGCCGCAGAGCCGATGAAGGAGCTCTATCTAAAAATGGAGCAGACCGTGACCACCCCCTCGAACTACCCGGATTGGGTGCTTGAGAGTCCGAGCGGTATGCACCAAAACGCGGAAATCGCCTGGGGAGTCCTCGGCACCGCGGAGCGAATGGCCGAGTTTGGGCGGTTGATGGACGAGGCCAAAGCCGCAGCGGTGACTGAGAAGGAGAAGACCCGTATTGAGGTCTTCGATAAAGAGATCTGGAGCTACATGGTCGCCGGACGGGAACTGTACGCGTCTCAGGAGTCAATTCCCCGTCCGACAGCCCAGGTTCCATACTTGGCGACGGAGTCGGCGGGGGATTCCCTGAAGGTGGATTGGTCGCAGGCCACGGCGCTGGCGCCCTGGGTGACGGCGAGTGGAGTCGCCACGGACCACGAGCTACAAGGGCGGATCGCCCATGACGGGAAGTGGCTGTACCTGCAACTCGTGGACGTGGTGGACCCCAAGTTGCTGACCATCAATCGAGATACGCTTGCCGTCGGGGATGATTGGGAGATCTTCTGGGCGGGGCAGCGAGCGAAGCCGTACTACCAGCTGCTGATTGGCCCGGCCGGCGCGAATGTACTGCTCCTACATGACGCCCTGGGCACACATGAGCACGAGACGGAGACCTATGAGGGTGGAGGGGTCCACGTGCACTCGGACACCAGCGCGGATGACCGCTGGGTCACGCATGTCGCGATTCCGCTCTCCACCATGCTGCCCGGCGGGGTGAAGCGGGGCGACATGGTCTACATGAACATCTTCCGCGCCTCGCGGGTGAAAGGGACCAAGTCGCAATACTGGAGCGCGACCTTCGGCGGGCCACACCAGTTGCGACGCATGGGAGAGATTACGCTGGAGTAGAGGCTGCTATGGTGCGTGGACGCTGAGTTGGCAGGAGGGGGAACGGGGAATTGGGGACCACCTCTGTGCCCCGGCACAAGCCCCCTATCTACCGCAGCACTTCTTGTATTTCTTACCGCTGCCGCAGGGGCAGGGGTCATTGCGGCCCGGTTCGTGGACTGCCGTCACCGTATGACCGCGGGTCATTTGTGAGGCTGCCTCGGACATGGGGGTCGCCACCTCACCCTCCTCCTCAGCGCCGCCGCTTGTCATCACCGGCGCCAGCATCCGGCTCTCCGTTTCCATAGCCTGCACGGCCACGGACCGCTGCTCAGTGGCGACCTGGGTGGCGAACAGGATGCGCGTCATGTCGTCGGCGATCGCCTGCAACAGGTGCTCAAAGTACTGGTGCGCCTCGCGGGCGAACTCTATGAAGGGATCGCGCTGCCCATAGGCGCGCAGGTAGATGCCCTCGCGCAGGTAGTCCATCTCCTGGAGGTGCTCCATCCAGTGCCCGTCCACCACCCGCAGGAGCCAGGAGCGCTCGATCTGCCGCATCAGGTCCGGGCTGATGGCCTGCTCGCGTTCTTCATAAAGGTTTCGCACGACTTCCTGGAGGGTCTCTGCCAGATCGCGCGGGGGGATTTCCTCCAGCTGCCGTGGCTGCAGGGCCCGTTCCAGGTCACCGCCGGTGACCTCGGAGAGCGCCCGGTACAAGCCATCGAGGTCCCAGTCTTCGGGCAGCATCTCCTTGGGGGCAAACTGAGTCACCAGTGCGGACACTGAGCGTGAGATCATTCCCAGCACCGTCTCGCGGAGGTCCTCGCCCTGCAGCACGCGTCGGCGCTCAGCATAGATGACGTTGCGCTGTTCGTTCATCACGTCGTCGTACTTCAGCGTGTCCTTACGGATCTGGTAGTTACGCAACTCCACTTTCTGCTGAGCGCGCTCCAAGGACTTGCTGACGATGCTATGCTCCAGAACCTGCTCTTCCGGCCAGCCGCGCATGAAGAATCCGAAGCGCTCCGGTCCGAACAGGCGCATGAGCTCGTCCTCCAGCGAGACAAAGAACCGCGACGAGCCGGGATCGCCCTGACGACCCGAGCGGCCCCGGAGCTGGTTGTCAATTCGCCGGCTCTCATGGCGTTCGGTGCCCAGAACGTGCAGTCCGTTCAAGCGCTTGACCTTCTCATGCAGTTCCGGGATGGTACCTTGTTTGGAGTCCTCGGGCTTGCCCCCCAGGACGATATCCACGCCGCGCCCAGCCATGTTGGTGGCGATGGTTATCTGTCCGGGCCTGCCGGCCTGGGCGATGATCTGCCCTTCTCTTTCATGCTGCTTGGCATTCAGGATGTTGTGTGAGATGCCCTCTTCTAGAGCCAGGCGTAAGCGCTCGCGACAGGTGTCGGCGTTCAGGACCGTCTCGGTCTCCGGGTCCACGTTGAGCAAGCTCAGAGTGGTGTCCAAGAGCCCCGGTTGCTGCAGCTCCGGGTCAATGTCCAGTTGCCGCAGCAGGGGCGCCAGGTCATGCCGCCCGATTTCATCCACCGGTCTCCGGGTTTGCTCCAGCAGCTTCTCCTGTTCTTCCTTGGACAGGCTTTTGTCGTTCCACAGGCGGTCCTGGGCGAGCAGAAGTAAGCAGTGCCGCCGGAGCTTGTCCGGGGCCAGGCGCGTAGCCAGGTACTCGGATACCTCGACGGAACGCGTGCCCACCAGCACCGGCTGCTCCCGGATGTACATATTCATGATCTCCGAGACAATGCCGCGATACTTGGCCTCACGCGTCTTGTAGATGGCGTCGGGATGATCCTTGCGCCGAACCGGCAGGTTGGTGGGGATCATGATCACCGGCATGCCGTATATCTGCCGGAACTCGGTCTCTTCGGTCTTGGCTGTGCCGGTCATACCCGCGATCTTGTCGAACAGGCGGAAGAAGTTCTGATAGGTGATGGAAGCCACTGTCTGCCGCGCTTGCTGAATGGGGACGTGCTCCTTGGCCTCAATGGCCTGGTGGAGGCCGTCGGAGTACCGCCTTCCGGGCTGCGGATGGCCGGTGAACTCGTCCACGATGACAACCTCATTGTGGACGACCACGTAGTGCTGATCGCGTTTGAAGAGCGCATGGGCCTTGAGCGAGGCTTGCAGGTGGTGCTCGATATCCAGATACTCGGGGTCGGAGAGGTTGTCAATGCCCAGCATCTTCTCCACCCGCTCACGGCCCTTTTCCGTGAGCGCGACCTGGTTGAACTTCTCTTCATAGTAGTAATCGAACTCTTCCTTCTGCTCCTCATCATTGGTGCCGCGCAGGCGGGAGACGATGCGCTCAATATCCTCGTAGAACTGCACCGACTTCTGGGGCATTCCGGAGATGATCAACGGCGTGCGCGCTTCGTCCACCAGGATGGAGTCCACCTCGTCCACGATGGCAAAATGCAGGTCGCGCAGGACCAGATAGTCCGGGTGCCCAGCCAGGTTGTCGCGCAGATAGTCAAAGCCCAGCTCGCTGTTCTCGACGTAGGTGATGTCCTTGAGGTAGTTGGCGCGCCGCTCGTGAGGCTCCATGTTCTGCTGGATGTAGCCGCAGGAGAGTCCCAGGAATTCGAACATCTGCCCCATCCACTGCGCCTGCCAGCGCACCAGATAGTCATTGGTGGTGACCAGGTGGCAGCCCTTGCCCTCCAGGGCATTGAGATAGAGAGGCAGGGTCGCAACGAGCGTCTTGCCCTCACCAGTCTTCATCTCGGCGATCTTGCCCTGGTGGAGGACCATGCCGCCCATGAGCTGGACGTCGAAGGGTCGCATCCCCAGTGCCCGCCAGGCGCCCTCGCGAGCCACGGCAAAGGCCTCGACCAGTAAGTCGTCGAGGGTTTCACCGTCTCGCAGCCGCTGCTTGAACTCCTCAGTCTTCTCGCGCAGCGCATCGTCGGAGAGCGCCTTGATCTCCGGCTCGAGAGCGTTGATGCGACGTACGGTCTTCCAGAGACGGGCGACCGTCCGCTCATTGCCGTCTATGATTGTTTTCAGAGCTTGGCCTACAAACGCCATATGATGAATCACCTTGTACTTCCGGAACATCCTATTCTACCACGGCCTGAGCCGGGTGGGTAGGGGTGCCCCGATCGGCTTGAGCCAGGACGGCACATAAATGATGGCGGGAGCAGGTGAGAAGGCAGCGGGGAAGGGAGTTGCGTTCCTGCCGAGGAATGTATCACAGGTGGCCCGGTAGAGTTGTGACCATCTCTGTTGCCCTTATACGCGAAGAAGAGAGCACAGAGACAGCATCGGGGCGCCAAAAAAGCAGCCTGGAACGACAACTCGGAGTGAGATCATGGCCCTTGAACCGTGCATAGGACTGGAAGTACACGTCGAGCTGGATACGGAATCCAAGATGTTCTGTACCTGCCCGAACGAATTCGGGGCGGAGCCGAACGCACGCGTCTGCCCGGTTTGCCTCGGCTTGCCGGGGTCCCTGCCGGCGCCCAATCGCAAGGCGGTGGAATACGTCATCCGCACCGGGCTTGCGCTCAACTGCCAGGTCGCGGAGCGCTGCCGCTTCGCCCGCAAGAACTACTTCTACCCCGACCTGGCCAAGAATTTCCAGATCAGCCAGTACGATGAGCCGCTGACTCACGACGGATATATCGAGGTGGAGGTCAGCGGCGAGACGAAGCGGATTCGTGTCCGCCGGGCGCACCTGGAGGAGGACACCGGCAAGAACATACACATGCCGGATGGGCGGTCGCTGGGCGAGTACAACCGCTGTGGCGTGCCGTTGATGGAGATCGTGACCGAGCCGGACTTCACCACCGCCGAGCAGGTCCGAGAGTACCTGAACATGTTGCGGGCCATCCTGCGCTACCTGGGCGTCTCGACCGCCGACATGGAGAAGGGAGTGATGCGGGCGGAGCCCACCATCAACTGGATTGACCGCGAGAGCGGGGAGAAGACCCCCAAAGTGGAGATCAAGAACCTCAACTCCATCAAGTCGGTGTATGAGGCGGTCAAGTATGAGTTGACGCGCCAGCACCGGGCCTGGGATAGCGATGAGGAGCTCTTCCAGGAGACGCGGCGCTGGGACGAGAACGCCCAGCGCACCAGCCCCATGCGGCGCAAGGAGACCGCCGACGACTACATGTACTTCCCCGAGCCGGACCTGCCGCCGCTGGCCCCGGAGCCGGAGTGGGTGGAGGAGATCCGAGCGAGCTTGCCGGAACTGCCCAGGGCCCGGGCCAGGCGCGTGGCGGCGGAATACGGCCTGCCGGAGTATGATGCGGAGGTGCTGACCTCCAGCCGGGAGCTGGCGGATTACTACGAGGCGGTGGCGAAACTGGCCCCCGACGCGAAGGTGGCCTCGAACTGGGTCATGGGCGACATGATGGCGTACCTGAACCAGACGGGCACCGATCTGGCCGCCTTCCCGGTCACCCCGGCGGAGTTGACGGAGTTGCTGGAATTACTGGCCGAGGGCGCAATTAACAACCCCACGGCGAAGGACGTTTTCGCGAAGATGACCGCGAGCGGACGTGGGGCGCGGGAGATCGTCGAGGCGGAGGGCCTGCAGCAGATCGCCGACACCGGCGAACTGGAGTGCCTGGTGGAGCAGGCGATTGAGGCCAATCCCCAGAGCGTGGAAGACTATCGTGGAGGCAAGGAGAAGGCGCTGGGGGCCCTGGTCGGTGCGGTTATGCGCGCCAGCAAGGGTCAGGCGAACCCGCGGATGGTGAACGAATTGCTGAGGAAGAAGCTGAGCGATTAGGGTCCTTCAACGGCGCCCATGACAGGCGTCCTGCCTGGCGCTCCATGATCGGAAGCAGAGGAGGCATAATGTCCAGTCTTCCTGAACTGATATCTTCCCTACCCCTCGCCGATGAGGCGGAGGTCGTGGTGGCTGGTGGTGGACCAGCGGGTCTGTGCGCGGCAGTGTCTGCGGCCCAGGAGGGTGCCGAGGTCCTGCTCCTGGAGCGCTTTGGCTGTCTCGGAGGCCTGGCTACGATGGGTCTCATCAACCCCTGGATGCCGTTCTTCACCCGGGGGAAGACCATCAACGCGGGGCTGTTTGCGGAGATCAATGCCCGGTTACACGCCGAGACAGGGGAAGCGCGTGTGGGGGAGGGGGCGGATTATGCCTTTGATGAGGAGATGCTCAAACAGGTCGCTCAGGAGATGGCGCTGGAGGCGGGGGTACGGCTGCGGCTGAACTCCCTTCTGACCGGGGTGGCGACACAGGGGGGGCAGGTCACGCGGCTGGGCGTGGCCAGCAAGTCCGGCTTGCAGGTGATTGGCGGGCAGTTGTTCGTGGACGCCACCGGGGACGGGGACCTGTGCGCCTGGGCGGGGGCGGAGTTTGAGCAGGGCCGGCCTGAGGACGGACTGTGCCAGCCCATGACCCTGTGCTTCCGCATGGCCGGCGTTGACGAAGAGCGCATGCCTACGCGCCCGGAGATCAATGCTTTGTATGACCAGGCTCGCGAGCGGGGAGAGATTGAGAACCCGCGAGAGAATGTGCTGTGGTTCCGGACGGTGCATCCGGGAGTGGTGCACTTCAACACCACACGTATCGTGGGCAAGCAGGGGACCAGCGCCGAGGATCTGACGGCGGCGGAGGTGCAGGCGCGACAACAGGTCAAGGAGACAGTAGCCTTTCTGCGCGAATATGTGGCGGGGTTTGACCAGAGCTTCGTCATCCAGACCGCGACGATGCTGGGCGTGCGCGAGAGCCGGCGCGTCCTGGGCGACTACTTGCTCACCGTGGAGGACGTGCTGGAGGCGCGGGACTTTGAGGACGGGATCGCACGAGGGTGCTATACCGTGGACATCCACAGCCCGACTGGGGCGGGAACGGACATCCGCCATCTCCGGCCTGGAGAGAGCTATGCGTTGCCCTACCGGTGTCTGACGCCGCGGGGCTTTGAGAACCTGCTGGTGACGGGGCGACCTATCTCGGCAGACCACGGCGCGCACTCCTCGCTAAGGATCATGCCCATTGCCATGAACCTCGGCGAGGCGGCAGGTGTGGCCGCGGCGCGGGCGCTCAAGCACAGTGGACGGACGCGGGCGGTGGACGTGGAGCAACTGCGCGAGACGCTGAGGGGTCGGGGAGCGGTTATCGAGGCGCCCTAGAAACGGGTCTCTGGCCTGCCGCGATCAGGCGAGACGCCTGACCTACTGCGCGGGTCGGGCTGCGGGGCCCTCTGGGAGGCGAACGGAAGCTTGCCACAGACGCCTGGCGAAGCCATCGTTACCGTCATAGCGCTGGTTTTTGGCTTGTTCATCGGGGCCGGGCTGGTCATCAACATGCTTGGTCTGCTCTTCAACCGCGAGATAGACCTGGGCGAGTTTGTGGTGTGGCTGCTGGCCTTTGTCGGTGTAATGGCGACCACCATCGCCTCGGTGGGCAGACCGATCTTCCCTCTGCTGGCCCTGGTGACGATCCTGCTGGGGCTAATCGTGCCCATTACCTCCTGGGCGGTGGACGTTTGGGGCACGGCGCGGATGCGACGGGAGGATCTGGAACGCCTGCTGCAGGCGACCGAGGCGAGACCAGACATTCCGTACAATTTCCGCAAGCTGGGAGACCTGTTCTATCAGCGCCGGGAGTTCCAACTCGCGATTGATTACTATGAGAAGGCGGAGGCGCTGCACCACGACGTGCACCAAGCCTTCTTTCTGGAGAAAGCACGGGAACGGCTACGGCTGGGGAAGGGGGAGCCGCGCATCTGCATCCGCTGTGGACGGATGAATCCCCGCCTCGCCTTTGAGTGCATGTACTGCGGGGCGGAGTTGCCAGGTGGACATCAGATTCTGGCGCCGCTAGTGCGGGGACGCTGGCGGCAGATGTTGGTAGCGGAGGCCGCCCTGCTAATGGCGGCGGGACTGCTGCTCATCATACTAAACCGGGGGACGCTGGGGATGCTGGCCCTGATCGCGGGCCTGGGGCTGGCGGGGCTGCATTTTGTGTTTCTCAAGAGCGGAGAGACAGTGCGATTGGAGCCGATGCCCGAGGCGAGGGAGGGTGTGGAAACAGCGAACGCGGAAGGCAAGGCCGCAGGGAAGGCGAACGTCGGGGAGACTGACTTGCCGGGGGAGACTCTGAAGGCAGAAGAGCCGCCGGCGGCGAAGCGCGAGATACCTGACATGGATGATATGGAGGACATATGGAATGACCGGTAGAGAGCGGGTTCATACGGCCATGAGTCGGCGCCGGCCGGACCAGGTGCCGCGCGAAGTGGGGTTCACCCCGGCGCTGTTCGAGCGCTTCAAACAGGAGACGGGTTCCGAGGATCCGGCTGAGTACTGGGATTTTGACACGGCCAACGTGGGATTCAAGCCGGCGGAGTCTCAGCCGGATTTCTCGCAGTACCATCCGGAGGGGATTCCGGAGGGCAGAGCCGGAGAGTACGGCACAGTCAGCCTCCCGGGGGACTTCTATCATTTCACCCGCCGCCAGTACCCACTGGACCACGAGACGACGCTGCAGGATCTGGAGGAGTACCCCTGGCCGGACTACACCCCGGCGTATCGGCATGAGCATCTGGAGGCGGAGGTCCAGCGGCTGCATGAGCAGGGAAAGTATGTCACCGGGTTCAGCGGGCACATGTGGGAAATCGCCTGGCAGATGACGTCCATGCCCAAGCTGATGATGCAGTTCATCGAGGCACCCGACCAGGCCGCATATCTGCTGGACCGCATCCTGGAGAATGACCTGTTCACTGCACGACGGTTGGTGGAAGCGGGCGTGGACTGTCTGATGACCGGCGACGACGTGGGGATGCAGGACCGGATGATGATGAGCCCGGCGATGTGGCGCGAATGGTTCAAGCCGCGCTGGGGCAAGATCTACCGGGAGGCCAAGCAGATCAATCCCGAGGTGCAGATCTGGTACCACAGCGACGGCATGATTGAGCCCATCATTCCTGACCTAATCGAGATGGGGCTGGATATCCTCAACCCGGTGCAGCCGGAGTGTATGGACCAGGTTAAGCTCAAGCGGGAGTACGGCGACCGGCTGGCCTTCTGGGGATGTGTCGGGACTCAGACCACCTTCCCCTTCGGTACCCCGCACGGGATGAAGGCGGCGGTCAAGCACCTGATCGAGACGGTGGGGGAGGGCGGAGGGCTGTTTCTGGCGCCGACGCATGTCCTGGAACCGGATGTGCCCTGGGAGAACATCCTGGCGTTCTTCGAGGCCTGCGAGGAGTATGGACGGTACGAGTAGCCACGACGCGAGCGGGGAGCGCCAGTACGGCCAGTAAGCTATGCCCTACGGGAAAGTCGCCGTTATTCTCGGCCTGATCATCCTGACTGCCATCCCTTACGGATTCGCGGTCCATGATCCGCTGTTCTGCGACGAGGGCGTATTCGCATATACAGCCTGGGCGAGTCATGAGACCGGGGAACCGCCTTATCTAGCTGGGTACGACAACAAGACACCAGGGATCTACTGGCTGTATGCCGTCCTGCAGGCGCATGACCAGCCTGGCGTCGTGCGGGTGCGGCTGGTCCAGGGCGCCATGGTGCTGGCTACCGCGCTGATCCTGCTCTGGTGGCTCGGCGAAGCGCTGGGGCTGGTGGCGGGGGCGGTAGCGGCGTTGACCTGGGTGGTGGCGGCGGTCTGCGTGCTGTGGGTGAACTTCACCATGCCGGCCGAGACTGAGCCGCCGATGGTGCTGTTCACCACTCTGGCCTTCTTCTTTCTGTACCGCGGGCTGCGGGCTTTTCGGCCCACCCCTTTCCTGCTGGCGGGGATGGCGTTGGGGCTGGCCTTCGTCTTCAAGCAAATCGCGCTGATGGAGCTGCTCGCGGCGGCGGTGATTGTTCTCCTGGCGGGCGAGAGGCTGTCCGCACCACAGAGACGGCGGGCGCTGGGACTGGGAGTGGCGGGCTTTGCCGAAGTGGTGACCCTGGTGCTCATCGCACTGGGGGTTACGGGGCAGCTGGGGGAGTTCTGGCGGCAGGCGTTTGTTTCCCCCCTGGGCGGCTCCACACATCACGGGCAGGTCTGGGAGGCCTTCCGGGTGTTCCTGTCGCTAAACTGGTTCCTGCTCTTTGCTCCCCTGGGGCTGCTGGCGGCGCTGCCCTGGCTGGTTTCGAGAGGCGAAACGCCGGGCGCAGCGGGCGAGCCTGCGGAAACGGTGGGGGAGGGGCCGCTACGGCGGCTGCTGCTCATCTGGTTCTTGTTAGCCCTGGCGGGGTTCCTGGCCGGGGGCATGTTTTACCAGCGGCAGATGCTGACCTTTGTGCCGGCCCTGGCGGGCATGGTGGGGGTGGGGGCCGGATGGCTGCAGCGGCGATGGGCGGGACTGCCTGGGAGGGTCGTGACAGGAAGAGTCGCCTTGGTGCTGCTGCTGGTTGGTTTGCGGTGGGGGGTAGACTATGAAATCGGGATAGAGGCCGCGCTGGCGCGCCGGCGGGCGGGACCGGATCCCCAGGTGCAACTGGCGCGCGCGCTCGACCGGTACCTGCCGGCGGGGGAGACCCTCTTCACGCCGGACCGGCCGGAGATGTACCGGGAAGCGAAACGCATGGCCCCCACCCGCTACTTCAACGGGCTGACCTGGGGAGATCTCAGCGTGGGCGACCCCACGGTGGCCGACTTGCGGCGGCAGCCTCCGGGGGTCATCGTGCTGGAGCGTACCAGGGAGCGCGAGGTGATCCGGGAGAGAATCCGGCGAGAGATCGTGGCAGGGAGGTACGGATC
>JAAYIR010000026.1 GCA_012523355.1 candidate division WS1 bacterium | reverse complement strand
GGATTAGCCGGGAGGCAGCCATACTTCTCGCCGCTGAGGAAACCCGCCTCCTATTGATAGAAGGGGCCAAGCAGGCCATGGCCGCTCTGCCAAAGCTCAAACCCTACAAGCCGAATTTCCCGGTCCGCATGCGCATAAGATATATCAGCTCCAAAGACGCAACGCTAGAACAACCGTGGTTTGCGGAGAGAGAGTGCGAGGCGCGAAACGGACTGGAGATTATCAGCGGCGGCACAGGATAAAAGAGGTTAACCCCGCACAGGCCTCGGTCTACACTTAGCCACGCTGAGAACCGGATCCATCTGCAAGAAGGCAGCAGGCGATAGAATGTTGTACCTAACCTTCGACATCGGGACCACCAGTCTCAAGACCGCGCTTATCAATGGCCCTGGAGAGCTGCTGGCCGTGCATGTTGAGGAATATGCACTCGAGACTCCCCGACCTGATTGGGCGGAGTTGGATCCGGAGACCTACTGGTTTGCGGCGAAGGCTGGCATCGAGGCGGTATTTGAGCAATGCGGCAAGTCTCGGCAGGACCTCTCTGCCCTGGGCTTCAGTTCTCAGGGGCAAAGCTTCATCCCCCTGGACGAGGGCGGGAAGCCGCTCTACAACGCCATCGTCTGGGTGGACGGCCGCGCACAGAAGATTGCCGAGGAATGGGAACGGGAATGGCTCTCCCTACAGGAGTACCAGGCCCTCAGTGGCTATCCCTCCGTCGCGGCGGGCCTTACGGTCTTCAAGTTGGCGTGGTTGGCGCGGTATGAGCCGACTGCACACCAAGCGGCTCGCTTCCTTTTTCTGCCGGACTACCTGATCTGGCGGTTAACTGGTGCCATGGCGACCGACTACAACCTGGCGCAGATGAGTGGGCTGTACGACATCCGGACCGGTGACTGGCACCCACAACTCATGGAGGCAGCCGGCATCACACCGGAACAACTTCCCCAGGTCTTGTCGCCGGGGACGGTTGCGGGGGAGTTGCTGCCCGCCGTCGCTCAGGAATGGGGGCTACCAGCGGGGGTGCCGGTATGTGTGGGGTGCAATGACCAGCTCGCGGGGGCCGTGGGCGCAGGCAACGTGCAGCCTGGTGTCGTTACGGAGACCACAGGCACCGCACTGGCGCTCATCGTCAGCACGCCCGAGCTCCTCGTGGACCGGACCTTCTATTCCGGAGTTCACGCTGTGCCAGGTTTGTTCTACGCCATGCCGCACGCCGGCACCTCGGCCATCGTTCTCAAATGGCTGCGTGATCTGGCCGCGCCCGGGGCCAGCTATGAGGAGTTCCTGGACGGTGTGGATAGCGTGCCGATCGGGTGCGAGGGGCTGACGGTGCTGCCACACTACATCGGGTCAGGAGCGCCGGAGTACAATCCTCGGGCACGCGGAGTGTTCGCTGGACTCACCCTGCGCCATGAGCGGCAGCACCTGGTACGCGCCATCATGGAGGCCTGCGCCTGCCTGCTGCAGGAGTGTCTGGAGCCCGTACAGGCGCACCAGTTGCAGGTAGACGCGGTGCGCTCCCTGGGCGGAGCGGCCCGTAGCGACCTGTGGCTGCAGATGAAGGCCGATCTGCTGGGCATAGCGGTCGAACGGCCAGTGTGCTCGGATGCCGCCAACCTCGGCGGAGCCATGCTAGCGGCAGTGGGCACCGGCCAGTTCCGCTCTTTGCAGGAGGCCGCTGCTGCCTGGTACCGCCCAGCGCGGACCTTTAAACCGGACGCAACGCGGCATACAGAGTATCGCCAAGTGTACGCGAAATATCGTGACCTGTATGAGAGGCTTTACGCAAGAGCGAAGAGGCAATCCGGAATCCAGAAGTGAGAACGTTGTAGGCGACTAGCCCTCAGCGTCCGGCGGCCGAGTTTTTAGTTGCTAAAACTAAGGAGGAATACATAGAGACCCTGGGTGTTGGGATAATCGGTTTCGGCTTTATTGGCAAGGTGCACGCGTACGGCTACCGCAGCATTCCACTCTTTTACGAACCTCTCCCCTTTCAGACGCAATTGGTGGGGGTGGCGGAAGTAGACGAGGCAAGGGCTGCGGCGGCTGCGGAGCAGGGGGGCTTTGAGTTCGGCACCGCGGACTGGCGCGAGCTGATCGGTCGCGAGGACATCCAGATCATCAACATCTGCTCCCCCAACAGCCTGCATGCCGACCAGGTGCTGGAAGCCATCGCCGCCGGCAAGCACATCTACTGCGAGAAGCCGCTGGTGGTGGATCCTGCCGACGCCGCCCGGGTGGCGACGGCGTTAGAGGATTATCAGGGCGTAGGGCAGATGACGCTGGAGTACCGTTTCTACCCACCGACCCTGCGCGCCAAACAGTTGATTGAAGAAGGCTTCTTGGGGGATATCATCAGTTTTCGCGCGGCCTATCTCCACTCCGGCTCAGTGGACGCCAAGAAGCCCATGGGCTGGAAGCAGCTCAAGTCAGAGGGGGGCGGCGTCCTGCAGGACCTGGGCTCCCACGTCGTGGACCTGATGGAGCACCTGATGGGGCCTTTCGCCGAGATCCTGACCGAGACGCGCATCCTCTATCCGCAGCGCCCGAACGCGGCGGGAGAACTCGTCCCCGTCGAGGCTGATGACCAGACTCTGATGATGGTCAAGCTGCCCAACGGAGCCACCGGGACACTGGAGGCCTCCAAGATCGCCACCGGGGCAGAGGACGAGATGCGCTTTGAGATTCACGGCACCCAGGGCGGGCTACGCTTCAACGCCATGGACCCGAACTACCTGGAGGCCTACGACCTGCGCGAGCCGGAGACGCCCCTGGGCGGCCAGCGTGGCTGGCGGAAGATCGCAACCGTGCAGCGCTATGACAAGCCCGCCGGCTTCCCGGGACCGAAGTTCGCCATCGGCTGGATTCGCGGGCATATGCACTGCCTGTACAACTTCCTGGATACCATGGTCACCGGGCGCGAGCCCAGCCCGTCTCTCCACCGGGGACTGGAAATTCACCGACTGCTGGCGATGGCTCAAGAATCTGCACAGAAAAGAGAGTGGAGGAAGCTGTGAGAGGGCCTCTCGCTGACGGATTTGAGAACTTAAGCAATCAAGAGGGCGGCAATGACGGTGTAACCCCGGGAAATCCGCCCTCACATCCGAAAACGGTATCACAACTCTAAGGAGGTTTCCCTATGTCTTACTACTTTCGCGACCAATCCTGGCCCCAGATGCAAGAGCACCTGGATAAGAAATCGCTCCTCATCCTGCCCGTCGGCACCACCGAGGAGCACGGCCCGCACATGCCCGTAGACGCCGACGCGCGCATCGCCGAGGCCTATGGCAAGTCTCTGGCCGAGGCTCTCTCACCGGAGATGCCTCTGCTGCTAATGGACACCATCCGCTATGGGTACTCGATGAAGATCATGCGCCAGTGGCCAGGTACCATCATCGTGCGGACACGCGTCTTCATGGACTACGTGTTCGACATCTGCCGATCGGTGCTGGACATGGGCTTTGACAAGCTGGTACTGCTGGACTGCCATGGTCACCACTCCGGGGCACTGAACGTGGTCTCCCGCGAGCTGTGTGACGCCACGGATAAGTCCATCGCCATCATCAGCCCGGCCAAGCTGTCGGCGGACGAGTTCAACGCCATCCGCAAGTCCGAGCCGGGCGGAGCCTGCCACGCCTGCGAGTGGGAGACCTCCGTGCTCCTGCACCTCAGTCCGGAAGTCGTGGACATGTCCAAGGCGACGGACGTGGATCACATCCGCTACCACTCGGACTTCGTAGCGGGCGACGGCTTCCAGGGGCGGCAGAGGGTGACCTGGTCCACCTGGTTCCTGCAGCCGAGCCAGACGGGGTGCTACGGCTCACCGACCTTCGCCTCGGCGGAGACAGGCCGCGTGATGCTCGAGGCCGCGACCAATAACGGCGCCCAGTTCATTAAGGAAATGTGGGATAGGGAGTAGTGCCCCGCCCACACAACACGCATGACCGGCAAGGAACGCGCCCTGGCAGCCCTGCACTTTGAGGAGACCGACCGCATTCCAGTGGTGGGCGGGATGGTGCGTCATCCCGCATTCCTGGCGCGCACTGCGGGTGCCAGCGTCGAGGCCTTCTGGCAGGATCTACAGGGGGTGGCGATTCAAGCCTTCCGCAGCTTGGGCGTGGACGTCATCATGGGCCTGATCCTGCCGGAGCCGGGGCTGGAGTCAGGCGCCCAGTTCAGCTATCACGAGCAGTCCCGCTTCGCAAGTCCCGAGGAGGTGCGGGAGGAGGTGCTGCGCGTGACTGCGCAACCTGCCCCACTAGACCCTCAACGGGAGTACGACGCCTACTTGAGCGCCTATCTAAACAAGCAGGCGGCAGTTGGCGAGGACCTGCTCTGGGTGCCCACAAGCTTTGGCCACGTGGCGCAGTTCCAGCATGAGGGCTGGTTGGGAGCAGAGAACTACTACATGGCTCTCGCGTTGTATCCCGAGGAGATGCAGCGCCTATTCGTCCATTCGGCGGAGACAGTACGCCAGCGGAACGAAGCTACGGCGAAGGCGATCCTGGATCATGACCTGCCCCGGGTCATGTGGATTGGCCAGGACATCTGCGACAGCCGCGGGCCGTACCTGGCGCCAGCGGTGATGCAGGAGCTCTATCTCCAATACGTCCAGCGGTCCTTCGAGCCTCTGAAGGAGGCCGGTATCACGATCATCTGGCACGCGGACGGCAACTTCATGCCTATCGCGCGGCAACTTCTGGAGGCGGGCGCGGACGGCTTCCAGGGGATTCAGGAGACCTTTGGGGTGCCGGTGCGGGTAGAGGAGTTGAACACGCTGACCACGACCTCGGGCCACAAGCCGATCATCGTGGGCAGCGTCTCCAGCGCCACGACCATGCCCTTCGGGACGCCGCGAGAGGTGGGCGAAGAGGTGGAGCGCTGCCGCCGGTTAGCCAGGGAGCGTGGCGGCGGCTGGTGGCTCAACTTCACTTCTTCCCTCGGTCCCGAGGTGCCCGAGGAGAACCTGCACGCGTTTTACGCGCAGGCTCTCCCCGACAGCGCCTACTTCTCCACGACCAGCCCTCTAATCTGACCCGTCATCGCCGGGTGGATGTTGTAGTTGGTCCCCCACCCATCATCGCCGGGGTAGTCCCCGATCCATATGGGCCGACCCGAAAGCGGCAGAACCGCCTGGACTCCCCCGACGCTCTGTCCGTCCAGACGGATCCCCATGCCCCGCTGGCCAAAGGTCACTATCACCTCATGCCACTCGCCCTTAGGCACCGCCCTGGTCGCGTTCAGGATATGCCAGCCGTTGGAGATCTTGACCGAACTGTTCTTGCTGGGATGATAAATCTGCCACGTGAGCACTCCATTGGCATCGAGCCGCAGCTGGAAATCTCCGTTGGCGGCGCCATTGATTCCCACGGTATCCAAGATGACTCCGGGCTTGGTCCAGTTGAGGGACAGGCGGATGCGCCCATCGTCCACCGGGTAGGCGGTCGGCCCAGCGATCGAGCTGCTGGGACCCGTCAGCGTCAGGACCGGGCCTTCAGCCGCGGGGGCAGTCGTCGGGGTTCCCGCAGGTACGGGAGGTACTCCAATGGTAAAGCTCCTCTGGGCCAGCAGGCCCTGCGGGCCACTCAACTCGACCGTCCATCGCCCACTCTTCAGCCCTGCGTTATCCTTGATGGAAAACCACACCCAGCCGTTGCCCGCACTCACCTGCTGTTGCTTGCGCAGGATCTCCTTCCCCTCCCGCTTCCATACACCGGTCACGAACGTAGCCTGGGCTAGATTGGTGTAGTTCCAGAAAGCCGCCAGCTCACTGGCCTGTGGGAAGCTGTCCGCCACACCCTCGGGTTGGTTGTTGACGACCTTCTGGCATACGACCAAGTCGCTCCTGAAAGTCTGCGTACTACCACCTGGCCCGGCAGTCGCCGACGTTGGGAGGGTCTTCAAATCATAGGTGCCAGCAAGCGTAGCCGTATAGTTCTTCCCCTGGGAGGTCAACGAGTCCAACTGACCGCCAGGAGCTACCTGGCCCTGAACGGAGACCCCTGCCGCAATAGGCAGTTTCTGGAAGGAGATCACCCCACCGGTAGTGGCATCCACCGCGCGCAGAAGGTCTACGTTCACTGTGCCTGCGCCGGTACCCGTGACAGTGAGACTATACTGTCCACCGGCGGGGAGCACGTAGATCTCCACGGCTCCGGTCGTGCGAATCTCGGCGCCGGGGATTTCATTGACCGGCTTGCCTCCCACCATACCTACCCGCCGCCCCGCCTGGTCCGTGAAGACCGCGTCCGCTGGACACTTGACAATCCCCATGACCTTCTGCGCCGTGTTGAGCCAACCAATCATCTCGGTCAGAATCTTCTTCAGGCTGGGCATGAGATGATTGACTGTGTCCAGCGAGATGGTGCGGAAGGGGCGGGCGGCCATGATGTCCCCACCTCCCGCCCAGGTGCGGTAGTTCATGTAGTCCGGACACCTGAAGTCATTTCCCCATAACCGCATCTGTGACATCGCGTCGCGGGGATGGACCCTAGGCTGAGGCCAATTGGGGTCATAGGCATAGACCAGGGGGGCGCCGTGCTGGAAGCTCACGAGCTTGTAGGCCAGGACCGCATGCCCATACCTATTAGCGGCGGCAGGCGGCGAAAAGAACTCCACAATGGTGCATAGCTTCCCCGCCCTGAGGTGCTGCGCGATCACATTCTGCGTGGCGACTGTACCCAATGATACTCCCGGTCGGCTAACATCCTGATTCGTCATCAGGGCACCAAAGATGGTAGATAGCTGAGCGCGGTGGTATATGTTGATGTTCGTTCTGGCCTCGGCCAGGGTCATGTCCTTGACGGGCTTAGCGACCGGCTTGCTGCCGGGGTCCTCGAAGTAGACGGCTGCCGTGGCCGACATCCCGTAGCAGTGCCCGCCGACGCCCGCGCCCATGTTGCTGTCCACGTACTTCTTCAACCGTTGGAAGGTGGGCGGGAAGAGCAGGGTGTGCAATACCGCCTTGGGCTGGGGAGGCTCCTGGACGTTATTGAGCAGCAGCGCCAGCATCCCCTCGATGGTCTCCTCCAACTCTTGCTCCTGAAAGCCCGTGTTGCCGAAGGAGTACGTATCCTCGCCCCAGGTGAAGGGCCGCCCCTCGGCATTCTGGGCGAACCAGATACTGACCGTTTCGCTCCGAAGGTTGTTTTGGGGCTGGGGGTCCGGCTCGTTCGGCACATAACACTCCACGGTGACAGTCGCATTCTCCACCGGCTTGCCCTTGAGATCCCAGATGACAGCTCCCCCCGCCATTTGATAGGGCGGCAGAGCATCTGCGATCTTGAGCGGGTCGCCCAACTTCTGCCGTGTGGCCTCCCCCTCCAACTGTACGTAAAACTGCAGCATCACGTTCTGCGCCGTCACCTGCGCACCGGCGGCAACGCTCTGGTTCTGCACCTGGGCCGAGACCCACTGCTGGTCAGCGCGCGCCTCGCGACAAGGAGCACCCTTCAGATTCGCAAAGTCCACGCCTTTCCAGCTTAACTCCACGTCAACAATCGCCAGGTCCGCACCAAGGGGCTTGGCAACCTTGTCCAGCCAGCGCTTGGCCAGCGCGGGGATCAGCTTGTGGGCCTGTACCTGGGCTAGACCTTCGTTAGCATACCAGATGTCGGAATCCATCGGCGGCCGACCACCCTCAGGTCTGACCTCCTCAACGGTGCGGTTCACCACATGCCAGATCAGGTTCTGATAGCGCACTAACTCCCCGCTGGGGCAGGCGACCCCCTGCCCCACCAGCCGAGGGTCGCCCAAGGCCTTATCAGTGAGCGGCTCCATCCCGTAAGTGTCACCCCAGCGATCCTTCAGCACCAGGGCTGCTACCTCGGGGGTCTCAAACATCATGACACTTATCTGCCAAGTGGGTCGCCACCGCATGGTCTTGCCCCGGGCCTGGGTTTCCAGGAGCTTATCGCCGACGACGTCTTCCTGGGCGATCATCAGGAACTCGCGCTGCTCTTGCGTGGTACCATCTGGAAGCGTTATCCCATGCGCCCTTACCGTGACCTCGATGGCGGGATTGCCCTGGATGTGAAAGGGCAGGGCCCCGGTGGAGTCCTGGTTCAGAAGAATATAGTCAGTGGGCTTGAGGTTCTTAATCCACTCAGGGACAGGTGGTTCTTGTGCGAGGACTGGACAATGCAGAGGTATCCACAACAGGAGCGCAGACAACAGGAGCCGAGCCATACGTGAGAAGGACATTGATGGACCTCGTTCTGGCCATGCACCTCCCCCCCCGGCTGGCCGTGAGATGCTGCCCCGCCATGTCTTTCACATATTATAGCACACTATGCCATCTGAGAGAACGCTATCCTAACATGCCTAGGGACTCTGTGAGGCAGATGCGCTGAGCACTACAGCAGGAAATTCAGCAAGGCGCCGACAAGCAGCGAGACGGTTATCATCAGCGCCGCCGCTTTGAGCATGTCCCGCACTCCAAACTCCCTGAGCAAGACCACGAAACTGGCCACACAGGGGAAGTAGGTGGTCAGCATCACACAGGCAATTATCAGTTGCTTGAGAGACAGGTTCAGCGGCGCTAACATGCCCACGGCCACGTCCTTGCGCAAGAATCCGACCAGCAGCGCACTGACGGCTCCCGAAGGCAGGCCCAGGACTCTCATTAGCGCCGGCCCGAAGAGGTTCTGCAGAAACTCGATAACGTGTAGCGTGGTCAGCAGATTGACCACCAGCACACCGAAGAGCACAAAGGGGATAGCTTCTATCAAGAACTGTCTGGCCCGGAGCCAGACCTTCTGGGCGAGCCCCTTGAGGTAAGGCAAACGATAGCGGGGAATTTCGACAAAGATCTCGGGCCGGGCTCCGGGCAGAAAGGATCTCAGGAGCAAGGCCAAGACAGTCCACAGAATGACCAGCGTACCGAAGACGGGAAGCATCCCCGCCACTCCATACGGACCGAGCAGACCAACGATCACGGCACTCTGGGCTGCGCAAGGTATGCAGATGGAGAGAAGCACCGCGGTCACAAACCGCTGCTGCCTGGATTCCAGGATGCGGGTGGCAAGGATGCCGGGGACGTTGCAGCCCAGCCCCAAGATGGTGGGGATAATGGAAAGCCCGTGAAGACCGAGGCGATGCATTACGGTGTCCACGAGTACCCCCAAGCGGGGCAAATAGCCGACGTCCTCCAGGACACTGAGCACCAGGTAGAAGCCGACGACATAGGGCAGGACGGCGGCCAGAGGGATATACAGGGCAGTAGTGAGCAGACCCATAGACTCAAATAGGTCCACCTCGCCGTCAATCAGCCTGCCAATCAGAAGCTCATGAAGTAACGTACCAGGCCCCAGGCTGGCGGAAAGCCGCTCAGTCACCGGCAGCCAGTAAGCTTCGAAGAGCGGATCGAGCACATAGTTGATCAACCCCTCACCGATCAACCGGATAAACGCGAAACAAGCCACGGCAATCAGCAGGGCCAGCGGGACACCGGTCCAGGGGCGTAAGGAGAGGTCAGAGAGGTTCTCCAGAAAGGTGTGATGCCTATGGCGAACACGCTGGACGGCCTCGACGATGTGCCCCACGCGTGCCCAGCGTGTGGCGCGTTCATGTGGCAGGGTGTTGGCGCGAGCTTCCGAGAGCCGGGAGACGAGAGTACGAATCCCCTCGCCGCTGAGCGCGCAGGTGGAGACGACCGGCACACCCAGCAACTCCTCCAGTTTGGCCGCGTCAATCTCGATCCCCTTGTGGGCGGCCTCATCGCACATGTTGAGCGCCACCACCACGGGTTTGCCCGAGTTGAGGAGCTCCAGAGTCAGGTTGAGATTGCGCTCCAGGTTGGTGGCGTCCACAACGTTAATCGCCAGATCGCCTTCGGCCAACATACGCGTGGCGACTTCTTCAGCTTTGTTGGTGGGCTCGATGGTGTAGGTGCCGGGAACGTCAACGATCTCGAGGGACTCGTCACCCAGGTTGAGGCGCCCGCGCGTGTACTCAACGGTGGTGCCGGGGTAGTTGGACACGATGACCCGGGCCCCGGTCAGGCGAGAGAACACGACGCTCTTCCCGACATTGGGGTTGCCGACCAGGAGCAGACGCTTCATTCCTTGACCTCGACAAGCACCCTGCGAGCAATGCCATGCCCCAGGGCCAGCTCCGTCGCCCCGAATCTGAGGGTCACCGGACCGCGCCAAGGCTGGCCGCTCTTCATGGTCACATACACACCAGGGCGCAAGCCCATGGAGTTGAGGCGCGCGACCATGCCAGGTCCACCTTGCACCTCCACCACGATCCCACCTTGATTGCACTTTAGTGCCGTCACTGGAGCTACCACGAGAGTCTCCTTCAGCCGCGTCAATTTCCTCAATCGCCGTTAGTCAGCTCTCTAGCGCGCTGTCTTTCGCACTCGTTGCAGGAGGCTACGGTGACCTCTAGACTGGCCCGGTCTGGCGAAAAACCATACTTTTCTCCCAGATGGCGCAGCTCTTGGTCGAGGACCGTCGACCGCACCTCCTCCACTCGACCGCAACTTGCACAAACCAGATGACAGTGCCGGTCCTGAGGTCCTACGAATTCGTAGCGACTGCAGTTCTCCGAGAGCAACACGCGACGTAAGATCCCCTGTTGTTCGAGATCATTCAGCAGCCGGTAAAGCGTCGCTCGGGAGACCGGTGGCCGGGGCAGCATATTCACCGCCGCCAGTGCCTCTTCCGCTCCGAAGTGTCCCGTCATGCCAGACAGACAGGCCAGTACCTGGACGCGCTGGCTGGTACAGCGCAGTCGCGCCCCCCGCAACAGGTCTCGAGCCAGCTCGGAGCGGTCTCGCGCCACGGATCTTCTCCTTGATCACTATTGAGACTAAGTCTCAAGTGGAATATACCGCTTCGCTGTGCGGAAGTCAAGATATTCAGCATGCTATTTTGCGCTTGACCCGACCAAGCAGGAGGGAAAGCTGCCAAGCGCGAAGTTATGTTGCATGCGACTGACCGATTCGCAGGAGCGGAAGTTACTACTTGCCGCCTGGTGCCGGCGCTTGGCACTCTTGCTGGACATCTCCGTGCCGCTGTTGCAGGCACTGGAGATCGCCGGTGATGCAGTCGGTGAGTTGGCGGAGGTCATGATCCCGCTGTCCGCGCGAGTACGGATGGGGGAGCCGCTTTCCGAGGCTCTGGGGCGACAGGGGGAGGTCTTCTCCCCTTTCTTCCGAGCTGCCGTGCTGGCCGGTGAACATTCTGACCGGTTGCCGGAAGCGCTGCGTGGCCTCGCAGAAATACTCGAGGCCGAGCGACTGCTGGAGATTAGACCAGCGGCGGTCAGTCTGGCCACTGGTGCGCCTGAGTCGCCAGCAGTGAGATTCACCCATGGCCTGCTAGCCCGCGCGGCAGCCCACAACGCCACAGAGCTGCATCTGGCGGCCAGCGACGAGGCCGTGACTACCCAGATGAAGGTGCATGGCCGCTGGCAGCCCGAGGAAGTCGAGGAGATACGGGATCCGCACGCCGTAATCCGACGCCTACTCATGCTAGCTGACATCCCTTACTGGATTCGTGAGCCGGCGGTAGGCGGCCTGCGCCTGTGGATCGAGGGGCGAGAGTACAGCCTGGGTGTAAGGGCGATTCCCCGACCCGAGGGTGGCTGGGAGCGCGTGGAGTTGGACCTGCGCCCAATAACAGCGCCGCCGGGAGAGAGCGACCCCGCATGAGATGGTCGGACTCACGCAAAGCCCCGACGGAGCTAGCTCAGGGAACAGGCGCTGATCAAGGCTCAGCGCTGCGCCAGGAGGGCCCGACGCACGGCCACGGTGGACCACGCTGGGCCTGGTGGGCGCTGGGCCTCGTATATCTGGCGGTGGTCGGCGCTTGTCTCACCGTCCAGCCGCGCGGTGTTCCCCCCGACGAGATTGCACACATCCAGTACGCCGAATTCATCGCCAGCCAGGGGCGGCTGCCCATCTGGAGCCCCCAGGATGGCGGAGAGGCCGGCTATGAGTCCCAACATCCCCCGGTGTTCTACCTGGTGGCCGCGGGGCTCTACCGTCTGACCGAGGGCCTCGCCGCTCGCTGGCGCTGGACAATTGTCCGCCTGCTCAGCGTCGTGTGTGGCCTGGTCATCCTCCTGGTCTGCCAGCGTCTATTCGAAGAGGTGCTGCCGCAGGATTCCTGGTGGCCTCTGCTCGCCACCTCCGTGGTAGTGCTGATGCCCACCGTGATGTTCTACGCCAGCCATATCAACCCGGACATCATGGTGCTAATGTGGTCTGCTTTGGTGCTCTGGCTGGCCTGCCGGGTCCGTTGGCAGCCCGGCAACCTGCGCCTCGTCGTCCTGCTGGGGATTCTCAGCGCCCTGGGGACGCTCACCAAGGTCTCTGCAGGACCGTTGTTTCTGGTAGCTCTGATCGCTCTGGGAGGTTGGATAAGAGACCCCGCCGGCGGACGGCATCGCACGCTTCGCGGCATGGGGGTGCTGCTCCTGGTCTTCTTACTCACGTGCGGTTGGTACTTCCGCATGAACTATCTTCTGTATGGGACCTTCGTCATCCACACGCCATCGCTGGTCGGTTCCGCTGTCGAGGAGGCCTTCACGACTACCAGACCCCTGTCTGCCCTCTGGGTGCTCGGCAAGCTGATGGCGAAGAACACGTATCTCAGCACCTAGGCGCCGGTGTCCTGGCTGCCAGCCGGCGAGCCCACCATCCCCGGGATGCCCTGGTACTGGCAGATGAACTACTGCAAAGTACTACTCTATGGCCTGCTCACCGTGTTCGCCGTGGCAGGGCTTGCGGGCCTGCTCTTTCGCCGCCGGACCCCGGTATCGCAGGACAACCCGCATCTGCGCTCGGCATTGAATCTCTCGGGGTGGCTGGCGCTGCTGGTAGTCCTCGGCCACCAGGCCGCTTACTGGCTCTCCGACGTCAACTTCAATATGGGCGGGCGCTATATCATGGTCGCCATGCCCGCCCTCGCCCTGCTCCTGATCAGCGGCCTGCGCCAGTGGGGGCCGCGCGTCGAGCGCTGGCTCGCGGTGTGGCCCGCGGTGCTGGTCATCATCAGCGTCGTGGGGATGTGGACGCTGGTGACCTACATCAATCCCAAGTACACACCGGGTTGGCGGCCCTTCCACTTCAGTATTGCCCCCGCCCCCCGGTACCCTGGCCAGTATGTGCCGCCGCCGTATCTCCCGCCCGGCGCAGATCAACCATGACCTCCTGGCAGAGAGAGACGGGCCGGCCTCCCAGAGACCGGCCCGTGGCCTTGCACCCCAACGGTAGGTCAGGAACGCTTCCTACTTCGCCGCGACCTGAACCTCCACGATGAGGCCGGCGAGTTGGGCACGCTTGGCCTCCAGGCGATCACGGTCCTTGGTCCAGTGATACACGTCGGCCATGATCTCCGGCTCGATTTCCAGCGCCTGGTTCACGCGAGCGAGCAAGACCGCGTGTTTCGCGGGATCTAGCTCCTTGGCGAGCTTACTCAAGGTAATGAAGTACTCCTGGTCCTCGAGCCCCTCGCGCAGGTTGGCCATCCGCATCCCCGGGATTAGCTCGAAGTCCGGCCCGGGGTAGAGGAGCGTGCCGCAACCACGTGAGCCGCCATCTACCCAGTCGCTGTTGGGCCAGCGGTCCGCCGCGTCCTGCACAATGTTGCCCGCGGGCACGCCCGAGGAGGCGAAGACCAGCAGGCCATCCATCTGGTGCTTCCAGGTGAACCAGTAGTGCATCCGTGCGGAGAGATACGGGCGGTCATAGCGAATGTACGGGGAGTAGTTGCCTTTCCCGTCACCGCCTTCGCCGCAGGTGTAACCCCAGTACTTCTCTCCATGCTGCGCTCGGCGCTCCTTGATCGCCGCGTCCAGCTCCGGGCTTATATGCGTCAGGTGCGGCGCCCAGGCATCAATCAGGCCCAGGGGATTCTCTCCCGCCTTCACCTGCAAGGGATCCACGCCACAGTTAAGCAGGTTCAGGTCGGGCACCACTTCCCGGAACCACTTGTGATGCTCGATCATTGCCAGCCAGCGCGAGTTGTCGTTGGGCTCATCGAAGAGCTCGTAGTACGAGAAGTCGTTGACCCCCAGGTCCTTCAGATGCTGGACATAGGTGACCAAGAACTCACGGTACAGCGGGTTGTTCTTGTAGGTCGCCGGATCGTGGCCACCGCCCCACTTCTCCAGCTTCACGTAGTCCTTCAGCGGATGCTTCTCGCCGGTGGCCCGATCAATGATCTGACGGTTGGGGTCGTTAAGCCACGCGGTCCAGCCGGAGTTGCAGGACAACGCGCACCAGAAGGAGCGGGAGCCGTTAGCCACCCCGTTCTTGACGTATTCATCGAAGGTACTGAAGTCGAAGG
>JAAYIR010000192.1 GCA_012523355.1 candidate division WS1 bacterium | reverse complement strand
CTCAACATGCGCGGTGCTTATCTGCACATGCTGGGCGATGTGCTGGGCTCGGTGGCGGTCCTGGCTGCGGCCGGCATTATGTATTTCACCGGCTGGTATCTCGCCGACCCGCTACTCAGCGTGCTCTTCGGCCTGGTCATCCTCTACGGATCCGTCAATCTGGCCCGGGAGTCGCTGCACATCCTCATGGAGGGGACGCCGCTGGGGATGGACTAGCGCGAGGTGGAGACGGCCCTGCTGGAGGTCGCGGGCGTGCACTCGGTGCATCACCTGCACGCCTGGAGCATCTGCTCGAACATCCTGGCAGTAAGCGTGCACCTGGTGGGCGAGTATCGTTCCGAGCGCGAGCGGGTGGAGATGAAACAAGCGGCGGAGGAACTGCTGGAGCACCGTTTCGGTTTCTCTCAGACCACCATCGAGACCGAGTGTGATGAGGTTTGCCCCACCGGGGAGGATCTGGTCCATCCCTTCCGTCACGGTGAGGGCTGATCCGGGAGCGGCACAGCGACGCCCATCGGTTAGGCCCGCCGGATAAGTCCGACCGGGGCGCCCCTGCGCGACGCCACTCGCACCACCACGCCCAGGATGGCGATCTCCGGCCCCTCGTTGCGGAGGTGGAGCCGGTTCCATCCGTCACGCAGGGCAGAGGCTGGAAGAGTGTAGCGTGCGAGGGCTATGGGCTCGGCGTTTGTGCCTGGCAGATCCTCAAAGTCGCTCGCGGGTCCTGCGGCAGAGGCGTTGAGCCGTAGCCACAGCTCAGTCGGTTCGGGTAGCGTCTCGCCGGTGAAGCAAACCTCGGCGTTCACTTCTACCCCCTCCGGCTCAGACCTCATCAGCAGCCGGAACTCCTGCGCCCGTCGGCTGGGCAAGACTATCGGCACCTGGGCCGGGCGGTCAGTTTCCAGCATCCCTCCGTCAGTCGCCCCGGTGACCGTGTAAGCCTTGGGTTTCCCCCGCAGTCTGGCCGGCTCGCGCAGCTCGCCCAGGATCGAGAAGGCGGGCTCTTGGGGTGGATCCTCCTCCCGTGAGCAGAAGAAGTTGAACAAGTTGAGGCCGGCCGCACCCGCGATAGCATACCCGCTGGCCAGCCCGCGCAGGAACTCCGGCTGCGCTGGCAGGCAGCAGGGCGGCAGCTCGTTCACCCGATGCACACCGTAGTCCGTGCCGGCGTAGACGGGAACCTGGCTGTCCAGGACCTCGCTGAATTCCTCTACGCAGAGATCCCAGTTCGTGTTGAGGAAAGCGGCAGATGTGAGTCCGTCAACGAGCCCCTCGCGTGCCCAGGTGGCAACGTCAAAACCCAGCTCGAAAGCCGCGGCGGGACTGGTGGCCACGCGCGGAATCAACTCGATGTGACGGGGGGCGCTGTCGAGAAGCTGGCGCACCTCCCCCAGCCAATGGGTCATGGTTGCGGCGTGGCGAGTGAAGTCTGCGCGCGGAAAGTAGCTGCCAAAGCGCATGAAGTCAAGTTCCAGGACCTCGAAGTCGTAGCCCTCGACCAGCTCCCGGATCAGGGTCAGGTAGTGCGCCCGCACCTCAGGTATCTCGTAGTTCAGACCGGTGCGGCCCCAGCCCGCGATCTCGCTGTTGTCGAGATGCCAGTCGGGGTGCTCGCGGTAGAAGCTGCTGTGGAAGTGTGAGTCGGGCCAGGGCTGGTCGTGCATGTCGTTCATGCGCAGGGCAATCCCCGGAAGGAGGCCCGTCTGGCGGCACGCACCCAGGGCCCGCGCGAGGTAGTCACATCCGGACTCGGCCAGGCGCTGCATCTGCTCGACGAGGTGTCGGCGTCCGGGGAGCGTTTCCTGCGGGATCGAGCCCAGGAGGCTGTCGTCATCAGGCCTGTACCCGTCCCAGAAGGTCTGCCAGACGCGGCTGGGGTAGTTGACGCGCTGGGCGTTGGGGTTGACCAGGAAGACGTCGGAGCCGCCCAGGGCGACCTCCTCCACCATACGGTCCACATGGGCCGGAGTGATCGGTTCCCTCGTGATCGCGAAGAGGTTGGTGCAGTCCTGGTTATACAGGATCCGGAAGCCTGTCACGACCTGTCTCCGTCTTGCAGAGCACCGCTTATTCTGTAGCTGGGGCCAGACTCTGGGCCCCTACCTCCGGGCTCGCGCCGAAGAGCTCCAGAGCCTTCTGCCAGGAGTAGCGGTTGGCGTACATGGAGACCTGAGTGGTCAACTCCCCGCGTAGAGGCAGCCCGAAGGCGGCGCGTACCTGATTGGCCAGCGAGTTCGGATCGAGATCTGCTTCCTCCGCATAAATTGTCCCCAGCAAGCCCTCCAGGTAGGCCGAGTCTATGGGAAGAGGCAGGGAGGCCTCGCGGTTGCCGGTGGCGCTGGCCAGGCCCAGGTCAGCAAAGTCCGTGACCTTCACCCGCTCCATTTGCACGTTCCCCGGCTCGCTAAACAGCATCGCCGCCTGTTTGTTGGCAAAAAAGACGTTATCGTCTACCTTGATCCAATCGTTGGGATTGAAGCGGGTGTGATCCACGCCGGCGAAGAGACTGCCGCCGATCAGGTTGTGGTGGATATTGTAGGTGAGCATGGTCATGATGCGTACCCCATAACCCATGTCCTCCAGCTCCTTGGTGCGAGACCAGGAGAAGAGAATGGTGTTGTAGGCCACCTCCACGCTGCCATCGTGCTCCAGCGGGCCGCGCGGCCCCTTCTTGCCGCCGGTGCCGAAGATCTCGATGGCGGCCATGCGGTTGGCGACGAACACGTTATTGCGAATGATGAAGCTGCCCTGCTTGTGCCCGCCATGCACGGCGTACATGGCGCAGTTGATGAAGACATTGTTCTGCAGCAGGACATCCCCCGCGGAGGCCGCATTCTCGATGAACAACCCCGGCTTGTCCACCGTGGATCTCATCCCTGTCGGTACTTGCTCCGTCGGGAGCAGCAAGCGCCCCGTCTCCACGCCCTCCGGCCAGCCCTCCTTGTCCGAGTAGGCATTACGCATACCCGCGTCCACGATGAAGCCGTCAAGCACGAACCGCTGGCCCGCCTGGCTGGACTTGAGCGTGAGCAGCGGATTACGGCTGTTGCCCACGCTTTCGTTGGTGGGCTGGATGAGGGTGGGGTTCGCCAGCGGATCGCGGACGGCGAAATCCTCGGAATAGCCGCCCAGCATGGTCACCGGGACTCGCACCTCGATGTAGCCGCGGTCTCGTATGCCGAAGTACACGCCGCCCGCCACGTGCAGGGTGTCCCCGGGCTCAGCCTTGGCCAGAGCGGCGTCGATATTCTTCAAGGGAAGTTCAGTCGTGCCCGGGTTGGAGTTATTGCCCCGGGCCTTGCAGATGTAGAAGTCCGTAGCTAGAGCGCCTGAGGTGGAAAGCAGCAGTATGGTCAGACCGAATACGCAAGAGAGCCTGGTCATCATAGAGCCTCCTGGAATTGCCATCCAAGCCCCCCGCCTGGATTTGTATTTCTCCTACCCTCCGTCCGGTCCCTCCTCCACAAGTCCTCTGACCTGTTGGGAGATCCCGGTAGGGGAAGGATGCTACGGTTTCATCAGGCCGGCTTTCGCGGGCTTGTCAGCGCTCGCCGCGCGTACGTGCTCTCCCCCCTGGCTGACCGGAGCAGGCTTAGCCGACCTCTGCACCCTAAACGTTACGCAGGCGCCTGGAGTTCGCATACGGGCGACGAGCCTTTTCTTTTTCTGCCAGGTAGCGCATACCGGCGTTGGCCGTTTGGGTGAAGCCAGGGGTTCTGCCTGCCGCGCTTGCGGCTCTGTGCAGCTTCTTCGCGGTGCGCGCTACGCTATGCAAACCGCTCACAGGTAAGTATAATTCACTGTCTCACCTAGTGCAGGCGGGAAGCCCCCTCATGAGCGACGATATCCCGACGGATCTGGAGCAACCGGGCCAGCAGAGCACCCGCGGCTTGGCTGGTGCCGCTGCCCTGATGATGATGGCCACCCTTCTCAGCGCCATCACGGGTCTCATCCGGGCCAGCGCGCTGACCTGGCACTATGGTGATACTCCCGACCTCAACGCCTATTTCCAGGCCTTCCGTATTCCCGATTTTGTCTATTTTCTGGTCGCGGGGGGCGCCATGCGCACCGGGTTCGTGCCCATCTTCTCCGAGTATCTGGCGCGGGGCGACCGCGAGCGGGCCTGGCGCACTTTCTCCAATACGCTCTGGATCCTGGCCCTGGTCGCGACCGTCGTGGTAGCCCTGGGCATGGTCTTCGCGCGACCGCTGACGGTGCTGGTGGCGCCGGGCTGGCGCGGACCTGAGTACCGGTCGCTGTTCGACCTGACCACGACGCTGATGCGGATCATGTTCCCGGCGGAGATCTTCATGCTGCTCGGCGGCTTGCTGATGGGGGCTTTAAACGCCCACAAGCACTTCCTGATGCCCGCGCTCGGACCGATCTGCTACAACCTGTTGATCATCGCCGCTGCTCTGGTTTCGCCCCGGCTGTGGGGGCTGAAGACGGTAGCGCTGGCCGTGCCTCTTGCCGCCCTGCTTTGCGACGTGCTCTTGCAGACCCCCGCGCTTCGCCGTCGTGGCGCGCGGTTGCTGGCGGTGCTGGACTTCCACGATGAGGGCTTCCGGCGCGTGCTCAGGTTGGCCGTGCCGGTGATCTTCGGTCTGGCCATTGCAGAGATCATCACCGTCTTCACGAGCAGTCTCGCTACCTGGGTGGATCCCGCGAATGGCTCCACCGCCTTTGAGCTTGCTAACCGGCTCTGGAAGTTTCCCACCCGCTTCATCGGCGCGGGGATCGCTATCGCTGTCTTCGCCTATCTGGCTGACCACTATGCCCGGGACGACCACAAAGGCTTCCGGAGGGATTTCTCCTTCGGCATGCGCAGCACTCTCTTCCTGAGCGTCCCTCCGGCGCTCATCATGCTGATCCTGCGAGAGCCCATCATCCGTCTGCTCTACCCGGGTCTGAGCCCGGAGCGCATTGCGGTTACCGGCGAGGCGCTGTTCTGGTACAGCCTGGGGATCGTGCCCCTGTCGCTGGTCTACATCCTGGCGCGGGCCTTCTACGCCCGGCACGATACCCTCACCGCCGTGTGGGTAGGCGGGACCTCGGTGGTGGTGTGTGCGCTGGTGGCAGTTCCGTTGGGGCTGGCCATGGGCGTCGGGGGACTGGCGCTGGCCACTTCCGTAGCCAATCTCGCCAACGCCGGGCTTCTGGCGTGGCTCCTCCAGCGGCGAGTGGGAGGGCTGGACGGGCGCCGCATCTGGAACAGCGTGGTGCGACAGGCGGTGCCTGTCGTGGGCTTCGGTGTGGTGTGCTGGTTGACCCTGGGCCTGACGGTGGGGTATCTGGGCATGACCGGGGTACAGGCCAAGCTGGTGAATGTCTTCGTCCCCATGGCCGTCGCCACGGTCGTGTTTGTGCTGCTGGCCTGGCTGTTCCGGGTCGAGGAGCTCAACTCCGCCTGGAATCTCCTGATTCGCAAGCAGGCGAGGAACCGGTAACTCTCAGTCGGTCTTCTCCGGCGCCCCCATCTGGGGCCGGGTGTCGCTGCAGGTCTCGATCCTCAGACCCCACCGCAGGCGTAAGATGGCCGGCCAGTTGCGCACCAGGACTGGCAGCACCGCGATCCCGTACAGCACCGAGAACACGTAGTGCATGTGGTCGGCCTGTACCCCCAGCAGCGTGCCTCCCGGCAGGGCGGCCACCAGTTGGGGCGTTACCAGTTGCCCAAAGAACAGCACAAAAAGCAATACCCCGCTGGCCAGGGACAGTTGCAGCGAGGCCAGCAGAACCACCGCCAGCAAGGACTGGGCCGCGGTCAGCAGCACTTCCTCCATCTGGAAGCCGCTCAGTGGCATGGGCGGGGTCAGCCCGCCAAAAGCCAGTGCATAGACTAGCGGGATCATCCCTACCAGCAGTGACCACTGGTTGAGCTTGGCGGAGAGCAGGCTGCCCAGGGCCAGGCCGGCCTGTCGCCGCAGGGCGAACATGATGGCCACCAGGAACTCCGGCGCCTCGGAGGCGATGGGCGCCAGCCACTGCACCAGCAGAAACTCATTGATGTGCCAGGCTTTGCCGGTGGCCACCAAGCCCTCCGAGAAGGGGCCGGCGTTGAACACCACCGCTACCAACGCTACCAGGAAGGCCCCGGCCGTCGCCAGCCGCCGGGGAAGCACCGGCAACTCCGCCAGCAGTTCTGCCGGCCCCTCCGCCTCGAATTCCGCCACCGGCCGGCGCGCCGACAGCGTCATGTACCAGACATACAACCCCAGGAGCACCACGCCATCATACCAGGCCAGGCTCCCCTTGATGGGCAGGACGAAGGCGTATACCGTCGCCAGCCCCAGGAAGAACAACTCCGTGCGCCGCTCGGTATCTATCCGCACCGACTGTCGCGTCTTGAACCAGAAGATCACCGCAATCGCCGCCCAGGCCACTCCGATCAGCAGGCGGTTGGCGCCGGTCATGTTGGCCACGGCGTAATGGGCGTAGTTGCTCTCCGGATGGCGTCCGGCCTGCCAGGTGAAGTACATGTCCACCATGTACTCGGGAGCCACCGCGACCAGCGCAACCACCGCCAGGGCCAGGGACTGGGAGATGTCCTGCTGCGCGGCCTCGCAGGCCCAGAGCAGCAAAAAGGAGGCCCCCAAGATGGCGAGGCCGGCGAGCAGTGCCGTGAGCTGGGGGGTGAGACACAGGTGGGCGCCTCGGACGTACAGGCCAGGGACGATGGCCAGCAGGGCCAAGGCAAAGGGAATGATGTGGTATCGGTGCTTCATATCTCCTCCGGGTGCGTGAAAGCCCGTCAGGCACAAGGCTCGACGGCGACGCAGCCAAAGGTCTGACACCCGGAGGATCCGGTCGGGAGGCCAGAAGGCACGAGGAGAATGGGCGTCTCAGCTGCTGTCGACAGAGCGGACCCCGGGTGCGCCTTCCAAGCGCAGGCACCTTCGGGGTTGTTGGCCGAAGCCCGGCGCGCGGCGGCGCTGCTACTCCCCCTTGGCAGGTGGCCGTACTATAGCACCCGCCAGTTCCGCCGTCAACCGCGGGCCCCGGGAACCAGATCTGGCCCTGAACCGTTGTGACAAATGGGGCTAATGGTATTGGGTTGGGGATCGCAACGCCAATCTGGTGGCAGTACGCTTCGGGTAGTCCAGCTCTAGCCCTCGGAATCACGGGCAACCCGGACAATCACCACACGAAGGGGGCGACACAAGTCGCCCCCTTCGCGGTTTCAGGCCTCACTCTCGCTCAATCTGTGACCCTTGCCATCTCCACCCCCGCGGCCTCCAGCATCTCCGTGAACTGCAGCGCGTTCTGAGCCGCCTGTGCCTGGTAGTGGTTATTGAAGTACACCAGCGTCTCCCGTGTCTCCGCGGCCAGCGCCTTGACCTTCTCGATCCACTCGTTCAGCTCCATCTCGTCATACAGGTAGTTGTAGCGCTCCCAGGCCTCCTTGTGCGCCCACCACTTGCGGTAGTTCCGACCGTGGAAGCGCACGTAGCCCACCTCCGAGGTCGCCAGGGCCACCGGAGGCACCAGCCGTGAGAACTGCGGCTGATCCACGCAACAGAATCCCAGGCCCAGCTCCCGCAGCAACTCAAAGATAGGCTCGATGATCCAGGACACGTTACGGAACTCGACGACCACCGGCAGCTCCCCCAATCCTGCGCGCAGCTGCTGGAGGTAAGTGCGGTGTGCCTCGCTGTTGGAGAAGGAATAGGGGAACTGGGCCAGGATGGCCCCCAACTGGCCCGACTCTACCAGGGGCTGCACCCCTGCCCGGTACTCCGCGAAGTCCTGGTCTTTGGCCTCCCGCTCGTGGGTGAGCAGCGAGGTGGCCTTGACGGCGAAGCGGAACCCCGCCGGCGTACGCTGTGCCATCCCGGCCAGGGTCTTGGCCTGGGGCATGCGGTAATAGGTGTAATCAATCTCCACCGCGGGGAAGTGCCGGGCGTAGTAGCCAAGGAAGGCCCCCGAAGCCGTGCCTTGGGGATAGAAGGGCCCCACCCAATCCTGATACGAATACCCACTGGTGCCGACGTAGACCATACTCCGCCTCCGATATGGGCACCCGTCTCACTGCGTGGATTTGAAATCTGGCGGAGCGGAGGCAGCCATCCCAGCAATTACCTCCTCCAGCCGGGGCAGATCCTCCACGCTTGCCTTCCCTCCGGGCGCGGCCCAGGGGAGGCCCTGCTCGGAGGGGAAGGTTCCGGTTTCCATGAAGCACGCGAGAGCCTCCTGAATGCCAGCGATCTCGACGAAGGTCTCCGGCCGCTCCCCGGTGGTCGTCCGGCGGCGTAGAGCGCTCTCCGGCACCTGGGTGATGTTCCCGGCGGCGATATACGCCAGGTCGTTGAGCTGCACGAAGGGCCGGCTATCAGCCAGAAGGGTGAGCGGGCGGGGCGCCTCGCCGCGGAGATAACGCAGATAGGTCCGGAAGTTCTCCAGGGTGTGCTGCTCGGTCGCGTTCAGCTCCTGCTCGACACGGCCATCCGTCCAGTTAACAAAGAAGGCCTTGTTGCGGCCCCCCTCCGGGAGGCTCACCCAGCGCTGCATGATCGTCGCCTGCTCGCACTCGGCCCATTCCCGTTCGTCGGTCTCGCCGTCGCAGGCATGGGTCATGCCCACCAGCAGCTCCGGCCCCTGGGAGAGCTGCGCTCGCACGAAGACCGTGTCCGTCCCCTCGATGGGATGGGCGCGATACAGCTCCGCCGCCACCGTGCGGAGGCTGCCCCACTGCCACAGGTCGTCCGTCCCGCCCCAGAACAAGCCGTTGTGTGCGTAATGTGCCATACCGTTACCCAGGCAGGAGTCGAGCACCACGCGGCCCCCCAGGCGCAAGCGGCCGGCCCAGGAGGCCCGCCCGTAATACGCCGAGCTGCGCGGCCAGAGGCCGGTGACCCCGATCTTGCGCACCGCTCCGAAATCCCCGCGTACCAGACGCACCTTCAGGGCCTGCCGCTGTGGCTCGACGATGAAGTTGAAACCCACCATCGTCTCGTAGCGCGCTCCCTGCTCGAGCGCGATCATGCGCTCCAGTTCAGCGTAGTCCAGGGTAGGGGGCTTCTCGAGGTACACCGCCAGTCCGCGCTCCACGCATGCCGCATGCATGGGAGCGTGCAACGGAACCGGTGTGGGGATGGTCACCAGATCCAGAGAGTCCTGGTGCGCATCCAGCATGGCAAGATAGTCGGTGTAGACCTGCACCCCACGCTCCGCAAAGCGTAGCTGTGCCTGCCGCTCCGTAAACCCCGCCATCTCGGGGTCGCAGGTGCAGACCAGTCGGCATTCGCCCTCTTCCTCCAGTGCGAGCACTGTGTCGTGGTGGGTCTGGGCGAAGCCGCCCATGCCGATGACGGCTACTTTCAGAGGTTCTGTCATGGCTGCTCCTCTCGCGAGAGTTTCTTGCCGCGCGCCGGCGGAAAAGCCTCCTGAAGCCCGCGACCCCACCAGAGCGCCGGTGCCAGGACTCAGCACGCCGCCTGGTAGATCTCAAAGGAGGCTGGCCGCCCCCGCTCGTCTATAGTCACCTCTACCAGGTCAATGCGCACGGGGAGATCTCGAAAACGCTGTTCGCGGTGCAGATTCTGGGCCAATCGCCGTAGCCGACGGCGCTTGTCGCGGCTGAGGGTCGCATGGGGCGGAGGCGAACCCGCTCCACGGCTGCGCACCTCCACCACCACCAGCCAGCCCTGGTGCAATGCCAGGATGTCCATCTCCCCGTAGCGACGGCGCACATTCTGTCCCAAGAGGCGATACCCTTGTCGGCGCAGGTAACGGGCCGCGGCGGCCTCGGCGCGCTGACCCTTGGCCCCGGTGCTGGGCGCCGTCCAGCCTGTTACGCGCCGCCACCACTCCTCCGCCCATCCACTGAGCACCGGAAGCTTCATACAGTCACCTGTGAGGACCTCAAACTTGCTCTCTCCTTCCTTCGCACCACGAAATTTCCTTCTCAGCGGCCACGCACCTTTCATTGTGTGGAAGATGACGGTATAATGACGGCTACGCACTAGTGCTCGAGGTTCACTACAGGGAGGTCACCCATTGCGAGTCCTGCCTGCGGCGCTACAAAGGCGGATGACCAGCGCCCCGTCGGCTCCCAGGGCGCGTCTCTCGCTGCGGCGCAGACGCATCCGTCAGGCCGTCCTGGGCATCGTCTTCGGTGTGCTCCTGGGCGTCCTCTACGCGCGGTTCCAGCTTAACCAGCCCGAAGGCTGGTTGGCGGAACGCGCCAAGTGGGTCACCTACGTCCTGGCCGTGGTCGCCGGGGCCTTCTTTGGCTACCTCCTGGTGGCCGTGCCCCGGGCGGCGTTGGCGGTTTTACGCAAGTACTGGTGGCAGGCCATCCGGGTCCAGTCCGGCGATCGGGCGCAACTGCTCACGAACCTGGCCCAAGACCGGATCGCGGATGAAGAGCAAGTCGCCATGAACCCCCACCAGCGCGCCAATGACCTGGCGATCCTGGCCTGTCTGCGCCGTCAGTATGTAGCCGCTGTGGACCGCCTGAGCCGCATCCCCAATCATGATAAAGGGCCGGTGGCCTCCAATCTCCTGGTGGCTCTGGCCGAGACGCAGCGCTGGTCACAGGTAGCCGAGTTGCTCTCCAGGGATGTCCGAGATTTTCCCGAGGGCAACCTTGCGCGCCTGGCCTTGATGGCTCCGGAAGGTCAGGTGCTGGACTCCGTCGTCGCCCTCGTCAAGGGTGGGCAGAACCTGCCGCGGGTACTGAACAATCTTGGCGTTCGTCACCTGCGGGCTGGTCACTTGGACGAGGCCCGCGAGCCCCTGCGCCGCGCGGTAGACCAGCGTACCCTATATGTGAATGCACGTGTCAACCTGGCCACCGTGGCCTATCGCCAGGGAGACCTGCAGGAAGCACTTGTCGAGATGCCCCGTGCCTCCGAATCTGCCCCGGCCGAGCCCCTTGTCTGCAGCAATCTGGGCGCCATCCTCTGCGAGACTGGCGATCCGATCGTGGCGGAGCAGTGGCTCACGCGCGCCGTTCAGCGCGACCCCCACAACCCCGCGGTCCTGATCAATCTGGGTAACTGCTATGCCCTGCAGGTGAAGTATGAGGAAGCCCTGGAGGCCTACCGCACCGCGGCTCGGCGCGAGGAGGCCACAGCCATGGCTGACTACAATGCGGCCCTGGTGCAGATCGAGTGCGGGGAGTATGAATCGGCGGCACAACACCTGCAGGCCGCGCACACTCGCGCCCCCGAGGATGCGGATATCCTCAACAACCTCGGCTTTATCTTCTGGCATCAGAAAGACTATGACCGAGCTGACGAGGCCTTCCGCCGCGCGGCCGAGCTCGATCCCAGCGGTACCTCGGCGGGCAACCTGGTGTGCGTGGAACTGGCGGCCGGACGCGCCGGAGAGGCTCTAGAGCTCCTCCAGCACGCCGATTACGATCCCGTGGAGGTGGCTTTTGACAAAGGGCTGGCCCATCTGCTGGCCGCGCTCAGCATAGACCGGGAGGCGGGGGCGACTCAGCGCCGGCTCTATGATCATCATTTGCAGAACGCGTTGGCTGGCTTCGGCGCGGTTACCAACAGTGGCAGGGGACCCCTCGGGGAGGCATACATCAATCTGGCGCTGGTGGAGTGCCTCAACGAGCACTTTGAGGCGGCCGCCAAGGGGTTCGCAGAAGCCGCCAAGCGCTTCCCGGACATCCCCCAGCTCGGCTATTATGCAGGGGTCAGCTTCCTCCTGGGGGGCATGCAGAAGCAGGCGCAGCGGGCGGAGCCTGGCGACGACCTGACTCCGGTGACCCTCGACTACTTCCGGCAGGCCCGCCCCTACCTGGAGAAGGCTCTGGCCTCCCCGCAGGTGGCCGATGAGGCCTGTTACCAGCTTGGCGTGCTCCACTACCTGTTGGGCGACTTCTCCCGAGCGATAGAGCTATTGCGCAAGGCGGCAGGACCGGAGGCCCCCCCGGAGGTCTTCAACGCCCTGGGCATTGCGCTCTCGCGTCAGGCCCAGGAGATGCACACCAAAGTGGCTTTGGCGACGGCCAAGGGCCTGCAAGGACGGCGGCAGGTGGCGGTCGAGATCAACAAGTTGTTGTCCAGCGCCATCCACTATTTCCGCTTAGTGCTTAAGGCCCAGCCGCATAGCCCGCTGGTGCACGCCAATATCGGCCTGGCGCATCTGCTTCGCAACGCTGGCGACGACGTGGAGACCGCTTTGCACCACTGGAACCTGATGCGCCAGATAGGCGGTGCCTGGGGACAACGGGCTTTCGATCTCTTTAGCCGCGCCGCGGCCACTGAGGACGCCAAGCGCCTCAAGTTCCAGGACATCGAGATGACCTTCCGTCCGGTCCCTGCCAAGAACTGGATCCACTATGTGCCCCCCCGCCTTAGCAACCGGCGATATCTGTTGGAGGACTTCCCCGACTTGCCTCCCTGGACCCTGAACGCGTACCATCCCCTGGTACGGCGGGCCTTGCGCTATCGCGACCGTGTGGAGCGGGCGCGCAGCGAGCTGCACATGCTGGGAGCCTAGTCGGGAACTGTTGTCAACCGCTAGGGTCAGCCGTTAGCCGTTAGCCTCTGTTCCCAGGGCTACCGCTTGGCCTCTCGCCACCGACTCCTGGGCGGCGTTGATGATTCGCAGGATCGCGGTCATCGCCATCAGGTCCACCCGTCCCGGCAGTCCGGCCTCATAGCGGCGCAGAACCTCGCGGGTATAGATCGAGTACACCGCGTCCGCGTCTACTCCCGAGAAGCTGACTGGCTGGCCATCGCGCAACAGGATATTCCCCTGGTCGAGCTGTCCCCCAAAGTGCAGGGCGTCGGTGGTGAGGCTGAAGTAGCGCTCATAGGCCCCGGACACCACATAGCCCACCTCGATGACCGCCAGTGCTCCGGAGGCCGTCTGGAGATGTACTGAGGCCAGATCCTCGATCTGCTCATGGTGCAACGCATGGGTGGTCCAGCAGGAGACCGTCACCACGGGCTCGTCCAGCAGGCTCAGGAACAGGTCCACGCCATGGGGGCCGAAGTTGAACAGGGGCCCCGCCCCCGCGCGTGCCGGGTCCAACATCCAGGGCACACCCCAAGCCCGGTAGCGCTCCGGTGGGCCCGCAAACAAGCGGAAATAACCGTGAGCGACTCGTCCCAGGCGTCCGGCCTCTTTGAGCCCGACCAGCGCCTCCACGCCTGCCATGTAGCGGTTGACCAGGGCGATGGAGTTGAAGACGCCCGCCTCCCGGGCCTCCCGCGCCACGGGCTGCAATGCCCGCCAGTCAATCCCCGCCGGCTTCTCCATATGGAAGGCCTGACGCCGCGCTACCAGGTCCGCGGCCAGCGCGGTCATTTGGTCGTGCGGCGCATGGGCGAATACCAGGTCCGGCTTCTCCCGCTCCAGCAACGCGCGGTAGTCCGTGTAGTGCGGATGGTCGCTCTCCGGGTCGAGCCGCTCCAGGACGGCCAGGTCGGGATCGGCCAATCCCACCAGTCTAGCCTCCGATAGCTTCAGGGCCTCGAGATAGTATACCGGGACGTGCCAGTGACTGGCGCCGATGATCGCAACACGCATCCTGTGCTCCTCTCACTAGGGGCTTGCGTCCGGCAAGATTTTCAGCTCCCGCAAGGCCTCGTCTACTCTATCCTCCGCCCGGGCCAGGTCCCCGGCGTACAGCGCCTGGCGGGCTTCCCCCAGTATGGTGGCCAGCTCGCTGACGTCCTCGCCGGCGCCCTTCATCTTCTGGTAAGGGCCCTGGGCCAGTTGCAGCTTCTCCCGGATACGGGCCTCCGCCTTCTGCGCCGCCGCCTGCTCCTCCGCAGTGCGAGGCTGGCCCGCCTGCGGTGCGCTGGGCGCGGGCGGCCCCATGCTCAACAGGATGCGTAACGTTTCTCGCGCCAGGCTGGGCCGTACTTGCTGATAGTCCTCGACGCTGAGCTTCCGCGTCTCGTCCAGGAGGGCTGCGATGCTCTCCACTGCGTTCTTGAGATCTGGCGAGGGCGCCGGTGCCGTCGCAGCCGGCGCTGCTTCTTTCCCGGCGGCGAGGCGGTTCAGTTCCGTGCTGAAGGCCTGCCTTCGGTTGCGAATGCGCTCCAGGCTCTCTCGCGCCTGGGCCAGGATTTCCCGAACTTGATCCGGGTTCTGCTCGCGCACAGCCAGCGAGGCCTCGCCCACTGAGTTGTAGGTCTGCCTCAGGTCCTGCTCCTCCACGCCCATCAAGTTGAAGGTCATGCCCAGGATCTGCTGGGCCATGGTCGGAGGCGGACCGGTCGGCATTGGCTGGGGCTGCGGCACTCTGCGAGCGCCTGTCGCCCGCGGCGCGGTCTTCAGCGTCTCCAGAGCCTGTTTGGCCAGGGCCACGGCCTGGTCGCGGTGCCCGGCCTCCGCTTCCTGCTGTGCCTGCTTGATCAACCCCACGGCGCGCGTGGGGTCCCGTCCCTCGCGGCGGGCTTGGTCAAACGCCTGCTGGAATTCTCCCATCAGCGCCTGCATGCCTGCCGGCGCCTGCTCGGGATCCACCCCTACCGCGCGCAGATCCTGGGCGAACTCCTCCAATAGCGCGCTGACCTGCAGTGAATCTCCCCGCTGCGCTGCCTGGAGGATGCGATCGCGCAGGTCGCGCAGTGGCTGCACCTCTTTCCCGGCGTCGCGTGCGCTGCGGGCCAGGTCCGAATACTGGCCCAGCCGCGCCTCCAACTCGGGATGCTCGTGAAAGAAGGCGGCCATCTGGGGCGTGATCTCCGGCGCCGGCGCAGCTCCGGGACCTCCTACCGCCCCGGGTAGAGGCTGCTGCCGCTGGCCCAGGGGGAGGGCCAGCGCCCCGGCTCGTTGCGCTGCCGCGAAGAAGTTGTGCCCCTCCGCCGCCTGGCGTACCGCGTCAAGCTGCGCCGCCAGCGGATTGGGCACGCCCGCCGGCAGCAGCATCTGCGGCGCCCGCGTGGTCAGCGCCTCCACCGTCGCCGCTGCGGCCCGGTTCTGTAGCCACAGAAACACACACGCCGCGGCAAAGATCAGCCCCGGCAGGAGCCATAGCCATCCCCGGGAGCGGCGTCCCGGGTGGGAGGTAGCCAGCACCTCTCCTTCCTTCTCCGGGGGTGCCTCCGGCTCCGGCAGGCGTTCCGGCGTGGCGAGCGCCTCCGTGCTCCACAGATCATTTCCGCGTCCGTCATTCATAAGTGATCTCCATCTAGCGATCCGGCGTCAGGTGCTCCCGCCAGGCCTCGGCCAGACAGGCCAGGCTGACCAGGTCCACCAGGTTATGATGCAGGACTGGCACCAGCAGATTCAGGTTCCCCTCCGCCACAGCCCGATGATAGAGCTCGGGAATCAGGCTTCCGGGGATCTCCCCCCTACGCTCCAGTCCCAGCACTTCCCGCTCCACATTATCCAGTCCGCAACTGGGCAAGATTCCGCGGTACAGCCGCCGTGCCGTCAGCAGCAGGTCCAGGTGCCGCGTCGGCGCGGGCAGGGGCGCCAGCCGGTGTAGCCGGCGCCGGTCGGCCAGGAACGGCCAATCAAAGGACCGCCCGTTGTACGTTACCAGACACTCCGCCGCCAGCAGGGGCGCAGCCGCCTCCAACACGGCCGTCTCCCCCGCGTAGTCTTGGGCCAGGAACTGATGCGCGTGGAATCCCCCGGCCCCCACATGCAGCGCCCCCACCAGAAAGATGGGAGCGGAGGCCAGCCCCAGGGTCTCCAGGTCCAGGAAGACGCACCGGTGGGCGCCGGCCCAGGGCTTTGGCAACTCCCCGACGAGACGGGACAGCCGTGCTGCCAGCTCGGGGTGCATCGCTTCGGCCCCCAGGCGGAAGCTCAGGCACCCTTCACCCGCCCTTTCAATCTCTAACCCCAACGGCAGCCCCGCCGGTGGGGAGACAACTATCTGCGCCGGCGCCGGTGGAGGATTCACCGCTGGGCTCTCGCCTGCTTTCGTCGGCGCTGTCTTCTGCAGGCCGGCCAGCCGGCGGCGAATATGTCGGGGAAAGAGGGTCACGGTCGTTCGCCGCTTGCCGCCCGCAGTTGCCGGCCTCGGTCCCCTGCTCGCACGGGCCGGCCGCCGTGGCCCGGCCCCCTGTCTCTTGGTTGCACGGTGTCCACCTCCAGCCGCCTTTCTAGCCCCTCAGGGCTGTGGCCAGGTTGCGCAGGGTGGCTTGCTCCTCTGCGGCCAAAGCCTCGGCCTGTGAGACCAACGGTGTCCACACCTGTGCATTGGTCGAGGCCGCCGCGGTCTGGATGGAGGTCAGCAGTTGCTGCCAGCGTTGCTGATATTCCGCATACCGCTCGGCCGCCTCCTCAACTCGCGCTCGTTCCGGGGCCGGGAAATCCGGGGCCGCGGAATGCAGGCTAGCCGCCGCCGCCTGCCGGGCCCGGATGAGCAGGGGGATCGCTTGTGCGGCCCAGCGTCCCGTCTTGGCCGCCTCTTCGGTCTCGCCCCGCGCGCAGGTCCCCAGCCTGGTCGTCAGCGTCTCGTAAGCTGCCCCTCCGGCGGGTGCCCCCAGCAACTGCGGCTGATCCAGAGCAAGCGCCGCGCGGAGCACTGCGGCGCGCAGACGTTCCGCCCGACTCGGGGCCGGCCCGCGGTCGGTGAGGGCGAACTGTATCCCTTCTGCTGGCATGGGCTCGAAGACCTGCCGGCCTGGCCGCTGCGGCCAGCCAGAGGCGAACTGCGCCGGAGTGAGCGGCTGCGGGCGTCTCTGGCCACCTGCCAGTAACAGCACCTGCTGTTGGGAAGGCCGGTAGCCCGTCAGCAGCCGCCAGCGGGGGGTGCCGCTGCCAAACAGCAGCAGTACCGGTCGGTTGCGCGACAGCGACTCTACCAGCGCTGGCAACGCCTCCTGCGCCGAAGCGAAGGTCCAGGAGTTGTACCCAAATCCCCACGCCTCTGCGGTAGGCGGGAAGGGGTTGCGGTGAAAATACAGCGTCTTGTATGGGTTGTTCCAGTCTATCGCCATCTGGAAAGCCAGCCCGGTGACCGTCAGCAGGTCCTCCATCTCCACCCGTGCGCCCGCTTGGGTCAGCAGTGCCTGCAGCGCCCCGAGCAGCTCCAGGGAAGGCGCCTCGTGTGCCAGCCAGGAAGGCACGTTCCCCAGATTGCGCGCCAGCCGTTGCAGCCGCTCCTGCCGCTGCTTATCCTCCAGGCTCTTCTGCGCGTAGTACTGCCATCCCAAAGCCTCCCGCGCTTTGGACGCCGCCGCGGTGTTGGGATACTTGGTGATTACCTCCTCCAGCATCTCCATCGCCGCCGGGGCCTGCCCCAGCTCATCGCGAGTGACCAGGGCCAGGCGATAACTGGCCTCGGCCACCGAATCCTGCTCCTCGCCAAAGCGCGCCACAATCTCTTTTAGCGTGGCCACGGCCTGCTGGGTTTCCCCTGCGGCAAGATACGCACGGGCTAGCTCCAAACGGGCGGAGGCCCGCAGCCGGGGCTGCTCGGGGCAGTACTCATCAATCTGGCGGCAGGTGGCCCGCACCGCCGCGGGATCCCGCAACTGCCGTGCTTGTAGGTACACCAGCCACACCAGCGCGTCTTCCCGGTACGGACTGTCGGGGTAACGCTTCACCAGCCGCTGGTAGAGCGAGACCGCTGTGCGGGGATCATCAAATTCCTCGCGGTACAGGTAAGCCAGTTTGTATAGCGCATTGTCGGCCAGAGGGTCGTTGGGCGCCGAGCGCAGCAGGCTGCCGTAATCAGCGGCGGCCAGCACGTACTTGCCTTGGGCAAAGAAGGTCTCGGCCCGCTTGTACAGCTGCTGCGCGCGTCTGGAGCAGCCGCCGAGCAAGCCTGCGCCCAACATCAGGGCCAAAGCCAGGTACGCCAGTCGCCGCTTCACAGGTTCTGTGCCTCCTCCAGAAGCAGAGTAACCTGTGCGAGTTTAGAGTGCTGGCCTGGCTCCGCCTCCTGAGTCGCCTCCCGCAGTCGCCAGAGCAAGTCGTTTTGAGCGATCCGTTGCTGCAAGGGGCGCAGGCTTTCCCGGCTCAGTGAGGGGTCCGCGACGATATCCTCCAGCAGCAGGGCCACCTGGGCCAGCAAGGCGGCCTCATAGCGGTCGGCCCCCTGGGGGTCCCCTAAGTCCAGCAACGCCTCTCGCACCACCCAGGTCAGGCGCTCGGCCTGCACCCGTTGGCGCAGGGCTGCATACTGCACCTGCCTCGCCCGCCCTGCCAGCAACTGATCCACGGCCTCCGCACCCAGCAGCAGCAGCCCCACCAGGCAGGCCGCCAGGAAGGCCCTCCCCGTCCAGACCAGCCAGCGTCGCTGGCGTGCCCGCCGGGCAATCGTCGGCGCCATGGCCCGGCTCAACTCCTCCAGCCGCTCAATCAAACTGGCCGGCGCCGGCACCAGGGCCCTGGTATCCACCTCCGCCCACATCCGTACCGCCCGGTCCGCCGCAGCGGCTCCCACCTCCCCGGCGATCTCCACGCCCAACGCCCGCTGCAGAGCCAACTCAGCGTTGGGAGCCGGCCGGCGACGTCCCAGGCTTCCCAGGTATGTCTCCCAGGTCTGTACCGCCAGCTCCTCGGCCTGGGCCTCATCCGGGCTCGCTCCCAGGGCCGCGCTGTAAAGCCCGTCGGCGGAGCCTAGCAGCAGTGTGTGCAGCGCCTCCACGTTACCGTGGTGGCAGCGGCGCGATAGACTACGGGCGGTGTCCTGGCTTTGCATGGTCGTAAGACTACGGAGGCAGGGCGCGGCGCGGGCTCAGTTCTCAGGCGTGCCGTTATTGCCTGAAAAGGTCGTCACTCAGACCGGTGTTGACGGCGTAGGACTCCCAGGTCAGGCGCACCTCACCCGGCCCCTGGTCGTTGATGAGACCGCTGGGGATACGCGCTACCATGCTGGTGGGCATCCAGTAGCGCTCTTTCACTGGCGCGAAACTCCAGTCAATCCCCAACAGACGCGTTTGCCCCTTCCAGATCTCCGTCCGGGTAGGTGTCCAGTTTTCGCTGCGAATCCACACCAGCACCCGGTTAGGGCTGTCTCCCCTGGGCTTGAGCTTCACACAGTATAGCTTCTCCTCCCCTCTCCTGCCAACCCCCGCGAGGCTCACCTGCGTGTCCTGCTTCAGGTGTCGACGCAGGTTGCCCAGAGTTACCGCCTCCCGCGGAATGAACACGGCCTGCTCGGAGTCAATCTTCACCTTGTTAGGACGCTTGTAGTAGACCTTGAAGTGCCGCTCGGGGAGTTCCACGCCGGGGATGTTGACGATCATGCTGCACTCGGCGGTATAGTCCTCGACGGCATCCTGCAGGGCCAGGGTACGATTGAGTACCTCCCAGGCTGACAACTCTGCCCGAACGGGCAGGGTGAGGAACAGACCGAGAATCAGGATAAGCTCCGCCGTGATCTTGGGCATAGTACCCGTAACGTTGTTTCCGCCCCTCAAACCGCCTCGACCCCAAAGCATTTCTACCCCCCTGCCAGCGCTGTCTTCACCACAAACTCCAAGGCCGTGCAGGTATCCTCATAGTTGGTCTCATGCCCGGTCTCCTCCCGGTGAATGAGCAGCACCGGCCGCTCGAGTACCTGCAACACGCTTACCAGGCGATGGGTGCTGGCGGGTGGGTCCAGTTCGTCCTTCCCGCCCGTGGTGATCGCCACGGGCATGGTGAAGCGCTCGGGCCAGTACTCGGCGCTCCGCGCCTTGTACACCAGGGGCACTTCCGCAGGGGTGCCCCCATAGGTCTCCACCATCGCCTCTACCACCTCCGGAAGCGGCCCCCAGCCGAACAGGTTAGCTACCCCGTTGAGCGCGCACACTCCATGCACCAGGTCCGGATGCATCGCTGTGAAGGCCAGGGACGAGGTGGCCCCCATGGAGCCGCCGGTCAAGAAAACCTGCTTGACCCCGAACTCCTCCCGCAGCTCGTTGATGAGCTGAATCATATCCGCCTCTGCCGCGGGGCTCATGCGGGAATTGCCGCGGTAATCGGGCGAGACATAGAGCATGCCGTACCGCGCGGCCGTATCGCGGGCGGCCTGACACTCGCCACGGGCCTCCCGCGCGAACTGCCAGCGGTCGCCGCCGAAGCCGTGCAGGGCGATCAAGAGGTGCCTTTCGACCTTCGGGTCCCACGGTTCCGGTCGCATTAGCACGTAGAGCTGGCGTGTCCCGTCAAGCTGTGAAATGAAGCTCCGGTCCTCCGGCTCGCCCAGTTGCGTCTTCTGAGTCATGGTGCTCCTTTCAGTCTCCGCCTGCTCCCAAAGCGGTCTCCAGCACAAACTCCAGTGCCGCGCAGGTATCCTCGTAGTTGGTCTCGTGCCCGGTCTCCGGTCGGTGAATGACCAGCACCTGACGCTGAAGCACCTCCAACACCTTCGCCAGCCGCAGCGCGCTCTCCGGTGGAACCACCGTGTCCCGGCCGCCGGTAGTCATCGCCACCGGCATGGTGAAGACCTCCGGCCAGTACTCGGCGCTGCGCCGCTTGTACTCCAGCGGAACCTCCGCCGCCGTGCCGCCATAGCGCTCCTCTATGGCCTTAACGCCTGGGGCATAGCCCGCATATCCGATGAGATTGGCGACGGGGTTCTGTGCGGAGACACCCGCGATCAGATCCGGATGCAGGGCGGTGAAGCTAAGTACCGAGGTTCCACCCATCGAACCGCCTGCCAAGAAGACCTTCCCGATCGTGAACTCCGCGCGCAGGTCCTCGATGATTTGCACCAGATCCGCCTCCGCCGCCGGGCCCATCCAGGAGTTGCCCCGATAGTCCGGCGAGACGAAGATCATCCCATGCCTGGCGGCCATGTCCCGTGCGCCCCGGCACTCTCCGCGTTCCTGGCGGATGTACTGCCAGCGGTCGGAGCCGTGGCCGTGCAGAGCGATAAGCAGGTGGTGCTCCCCACCCGGGTCCCAAGGCTCGGGGAGCATCAGGACGTAGTGCTGCGTGGTGGCGTCCAGCTCAGCAGTGAAGGCGCGGTCCTGCGGCGGTCCGAGCTGTAATTCTTGACTCATGACGACATCGACCCCCAAGAGAAATATCACCATGCACCTAGCGATCCTCTGCTTCATGGCTTGACTCCTTCACCTTCTGTCTTTCAAGCTCTTTCGCCTTTGCTCAATACTGCCCCTCTAGTCACCGATATATACGCTGGGTGCAAGTCTGAGATCATGGAGCATATCTTGCTTGTAGACGACAATTTGCCTCTGGCCCGGTGCCTGCGACAGGCCCTGGGAGAAGCGGGCTACAGTTCCACGGTGGCTGGCACCGTGGCTGAGGCGCGAGAGCAGTTCGAACCCGAGAAGTTTGCCCTCGTCCTGCTGGACCTGATGCTGCCCGACGGCGAGGGTCTGGACCTGTGCCGGGAGCTCCGCGGCCGCTCGGACACGCCGGTCATCGTCATCTCCGCCCGGGGTGACGGTCCGGATCGCATGTTGGCTCTCGAATCAGGCGCGGATATGTACTTGCCCAAGCCCTTTCATGTGGAGGAGTTGCTGGCTCGCGTGCAGGCCTGTCTGTGCCTGTACCGCCCCCCAGCCGCCGAGCTGCTGGACTGCGGCAATCTGCGGCTGGACCGGGAAGCGCGCCAGGCTCATGTTGGGCATCGCCAACTTGCGCTTACCCCCAAGGAGTTCTCGCTGCTGGAGGAGTTGTTCCTCAAGCAGGGGCAGCTCTGTCGGTCGGAGCAACTGCTGTGGCGGGTGTGGGGCTATACTGCCGAGATGCGCACCCGGACCCTGGACGTCCACATCGGTCGGCTCCGGGCCAAACTGGCGCGCGCAGGGCTGGAAGGTTGCGAGCTGGTGACGATCCGTGCAGGGGGATACAGTCTCCGGGAGTCCCGCCTCCCGAAACCGGCCTAGGGCATGAACTTCTTGAGAATCTCTGCGATCTCCGCGTCGCTCATGTCCGACCAGTACTGATAGGCCTGAGCCACCGCGAAGGAGCCGCCTCCGCGTAGGTTGGCGCAGTAGACCTTCTCCACCTTCTGCGCCAGACGTCTCACCGCTTCCTCATGTCCTGTAGGGGTGGCCAGGACCAGTCTGTCTGCCTGCATCTTGACCAGAGCATCAATCGCGCCTTCCGTGGTCACCCCGGTGGCGATGCCGTCATCGGCCAGGATCACGGTGCGCCCTGCGACCTGTGGGAAGGGCCGGTCACCGCGCAGGCTCTTGACCCGGCGTTCCACCTTGGCCCGGGCCCGTTCGATCCCTTCGGTCATATCGCGCTCGGACAACTGCAGATAGGGCAGCGCTTCCTGGTTCAGCAGGACGGTTCCGTCCCAGGCCAAAGCCCCGTATCCATACTCGGGGTTCCATGGTGGGGTAATCTTGCTGACTACGGCGATGTCGAGGGGCAGGTCGAGAGTGCGGGCAATGACTGCTCCCACCGGCACTCCCCCCGCGGGAATGCCCATCACCAGCGCCTCACTGCCGCGGTACTCGGCGAGCATCTGGGCCAGGACCTCTCCGGCGTGCTCCCGGTCGCGGAAGACCCAGAGCTGGTTACGCAGGTCGCTCCGCTCCACGATGTTGCTGGCAGGTGCTGTGCTCATGGGACAGGTCCCCAAGCCTTTGGACTGTCACGACGAGCGGGAGGTTCAGCGCCGGCGGGAACACAGGCGCTCACCCCGCTCCCCGCCTTCGGCAAGTGCCGCCAACTGGCAACAAAAGGGGCCAGGTCCCGGAGCGGGGCCTGGCCCTGTATGGTTACTGGGAACTCTTGTCTATTGTGCCAGGTCCGGCTCGATCAGGCCGTAGCCACCGTCGCGGCGACGATAGACCACGCCGACCTGTCCAGAATCGCCGTCTATGAACACGAAGAAATCGTGCCCCAGCAGCTCCATCTGCAGTGCCGCTTCCTCAGGGGCCATGGGCTTGAGACTGTGGGCCTTGGTCCGCACGATGCGCAGGCCTTCTGGGGCCGGCTCAGGCTCCTCCTCCGCGGGCTCCGACACCAATCCGGCGCCCCTCTCCTCTACGGCGAGCGTGCGCAGCGACTCATGCCCGAAGGCCCGCTGGCGTTCCTTGAGGCGCCCCAGTTGCCGCTCCATGCGCGAAAGCGCAGTGTCAAAGGCGGTCAACGCATCCGTGTTGCGTTCCTCCGCCCGCAGCAAGGCCCCGTGCACCTGGACGGTGAGGTCCACGGTGCGCCAGTTGCGCTGGCCGGTCACGGTAACCCGCAGGTTCTCAATCCGTTCGTACTGCCGCGTCAGATTTTCTAGTCGGGGGTCAGCGTGTTCGCGGAATCGCCGCTCCCCCTCGTCAAAGTTGCGAAACTGATAGCTGATCTCCACCGCTTAGAAACTCCCTTGTCACAGGCACCCGCCCAGCTAGGGCTGGACGGAGGACCGATCCAGTGTGCTTACCTGCCGCTTGCGGCCTCCCCGGTGGCGTTCTCAGGCCACCAGCGGCAGCCGCTACCACGGCTGGTCGGGTTCAGTAGCTTCGGGGGCGGAGGAACTGGCCTTCGTCAATCGGGTCACATTCGCCGCCTGTGGTCCCCGATCGCTCTGAACGATCTCGAACTCCACCTCTTCGCCATCTTCCAGAGCTTTGTACCCTTCCATCTGTATGGAAGAATAGTGGACGAAGACATCGTCCTCACCCTCGCGCTCGATGAAACCGTAGCCCTTGCGGGCATCGAACCACTTGACACGTCCTTGCAGACGCATCGCACCTCTTCCTCCCGCAAAGAATCTCGAGGGAACCTCTCAACTGTATCTGAAGATGAGCGTTTTGTCAATGCACAGCAGATGACGGCTAAGTCAGCACCCTCCAGCTCCCGTCCCCAAGGCCACGATCACCGGCTTTGTCGCAGATGGTCCACCGTCACCTTCACGCCTTCCCGGAAGCTCATCTCGGCCTGCCAGCTGAGCAGCCTTGCGGCCCTGGAAGCGTCCAGACAGCTATGCTGCAGGTCTCCCGCCCGCTCGGGGCCGTAGATTGGTGCCCCTGTGTAGCCGGCGGCGGCGGCCACCGCGTCGTAGACCTCCTGATCAGTCGTCTGTTTGCCGGTCGCAATGTTGAGAATCTCATTCGGTGCCGCGCTCAGACCCAGCAGGCTCGCCTGAGCCACGTCGCCCACGAAAACATAGTCCCGGGTCTTGTGTCCCTGGCCGAAGATGGTCGCTGGCTTGCCCGCCAGCAGCAGGCCCCCGAAGATCGCCACTACCCCCGCTTCGCCGTGGGCGTCCTGGCGCGGGCCATACACGTTCCCGTAGCGCCAGATCAGATATTCCAGTCCGTAGAGGCGATGCCAGGTGGTGAGGTAGTGCTCCCCGCAGAGCTTGGAGCAGCCGTACGGCGAGAGCGGCCGCAGGGGATGCACCTCCGGGGTCGGTATCTGATCCGTGTCTCCATAGATCGCTCCGCCGGTTGATGAGTAGATGATGCGCCGCACGCCCGCGCTGTGCGCCGCCTCCAGGAGATTGATCATTCCCAGCACGTTGACCGAGGCATCCAGCACCGGGTTCTGGACCGAGATGGCCACCGAGGCCTGCGCGGCGTGGTGGTTTACGACCTCGGGCCGGAAATCCTCCAGCACTCTCCGCACCGCCTCCGTCTCGCGCAAATCCACCTCATACAGCTTCGCCGCCGCGTTCACGTTTTCCCGGTGTCCGGTGGACAAATTGTCGAGTACGCCGACCTCATGCCCCTCCCTGACGTAGGCGTCCACGACGTGAGAGCCGATGAATCCGGCTCCTCCGGTTACCAGAATGCGCATGGTGATCCCTCCCGCGTTGGTGGGTGCCGACAGCCCGCACGCTGCTGCTTCCCCGGCGCGCCAGGCCCTGGCGCTGCTGTCGAGCGATGGCTCCCCGGGAACCGAACAGCCCCTCGAGGAGGAGGGGCTGAACGGTAACGCGAGGGTACGGCAATCTCATTTGGCCTTGGTCTTCAGGATGTCTATCCGGCTGACGACTCCCAGCAGGCGCTTGTCCTTGTCCACCACCGCCACGCGCTTGATCTTCTTCTTCACCAGCGTATCGGTGATGGCCTTGAGGCTGGCGTTGGCCGCTACCGTCGTCGCCGGCTTGGACATGAGGCTCTCCACGTTCTGAGTGGCTCGCGCGGTGAGCAAGTCGGCCTCAGTTAGCATGCCCATGACCTTCCCCTCCTCATCTACCACTGGCACGCCACTGACCTTGTTCTTTACCAGCTTGGCGATAGCCGCCGCAGCCTTGTCCTTTGGCCCGACGGTCACGACTTTCTTGGTCATGACATCTTTGGCTGCAGGCATCAACAGTCACCTCCCTCCTGACAATCCGTGATGGGCACACCCGATCGCGAATACTGCCAGGATCGCCATGAGTCATCAACTGTCTATCCTTTCTTCGCCCTGTGGAGTACTCCTTCTTCCCAGATGAAGAAATCTCGCCCCGCAGTTTGTGCCGGCTGCGCTGAAACTCTCCGTGACTGTCGGCGTCTATGAAGCATCACCTTCACTGGAGGCCTTGCATGGAACTGCACGATGCGCTGCTGCACCGGCGGAGCATCCGCCGCTTCGCGCCCGATCCTATTGCCCCCGAAGTGATCGAACGGCTGGTCGAAGCGGCCCATTGGGCGCCCTTTGGCACTCGCGAGGACGACCGGCTCTTCCTGGCCCTGGGTGGCGAGAAGAAGGCCGAGTTCGTGGCCTTTCTCGAGCAGCGTATCGCTGAACTCGAGCCGGCGCTGCGCGAGGCCAGCCCCCGGCAACTGCTGGTGCTGGGGCGCAGCGTGTTGCCCGTGGTCCGGGAGGCGCCGGTAATTCTCCTGGTCTATACCCTCCTCGCGGAGGAGGGTCCGCTCCTGGCGCTCGGATCAGTGGGGGCCGCGGTGGAAAACCTCCTGCTGGCGGCGCATGCCGAGGGCCTGGGAGCCTGCTGGCTGACTGGCGCCACCTACCTCGCCGATGACATCGAGCAGTTCCTGGGCCTGGAGGGCATGCAGCTTGTGGGCCTGGTTCCTGTGGGCTATCCGTCCGCCCCTCCGCCGCAGCCCAAGCCGCGTCAGTCGCGTCTCTACTGGCGTGGATTTGCGGATCGGTCCGAGGCCCCGCTGCCCCGGCCCTCCCGTACGCTGGACCTGGCGGAGTCTGCGGAGGGTCGCGGGGCCACCGTACTTCTCGTGGATGACACACCCCCGGCGCGTGACTTCATGGCTCACGTCCTGCGGGGCGCGGGCTATCAGGTCGCGCACTGTACCACCGGTGCTGAGGCTCTGGCCTTGGCGGACGAGCGTGCGCCGGACCTGATCGTCGCGGATGCGCTCCTGGCCGGCATGACCGGCTACCAGCTCGCCATGAGGCTTCGTGAGAAGCAGGACGGCCTGCTCCCCATTCTGCTGACCACGACCTCCTACACAAGCCAGGACGAGACCTACGCACTGCAGGCCGGGGCGGACGCCATGCTGGACAAGCCCCTGCGCCCTCACCGCCTGCTGGCGCATGCCGCTTCCCTGCTCCGGGTCAAACGCCTCTACGACCAGGTGCAGCAGGACAAGCTGGACCTCGAACGCCTCCAGGAGGAACAGCGCAGCCTCACACACCTTATCGTTCATGACCTACGCACGCCCCTGACCAGCATCCTCGGCGCCCTGCGCGTGGTGATAGATAACGACTACCAGGCCGATCTTCTCCACGAGATGCTCCCCATGGCCATCCACGCCAGCGACACTATGATGGGCTTGATCAACGACCTGCTGGATGTAGCTAAGATGGAGAGCAGCATTCCGGACCTGGACCTGCAGCCGGTCAGCGTGGGTGAGATCATGGCCCAGGTGCGCGAACTCACACTGGGAGCCGCCACCGAGCGCGGGCTGGAGCTGGACATGACTCCCCCCCACCCGCCTCTGGAAGTCGAGGCGGATGCTGGTTTCCTGCGCCGTGCACTCACCAATCTGGTGGGGAATGCCCTCAAGTTCACCTATGAGGGCGGCGTCCGGGTATGGGCCGAGCCGGCGGCAGAGGGCTTCATCGCCTTGCGCGTTCAGGACACCGGCCCCGGAATCCCCCCGGAGGCCCTGGACCGCATCTTCGAGAAGTTCGGGCAGGTCGAGCAGCCGCCAGGCGCGCCCCGGGTGGGCACTGGCCTCGGCCTGACTTTTGTCAAGCTGGCCACCGAGAGCATGGGAGGTCATGTCGAGGTGGAAAGTGAATTGGATCACGGGAGTACCTTCAGCGTCTACCTGCCCAGGGCCTGAGGCCCTCCAGCAGATGGAGAACATACTCCCTTGCGGGAGCCAAACATGCGACGCCTTGCGCTCAGACTGCTGATCGCCGCCGGGCTCGTGCTGCTGGTGACCGGCAGTGCGTTGGCCGCTCTCCAGATCGTCTGGGGGCCGGTGCTAGGCGATCTCACCTCGGATTCTGTGCAGATCGCCTGGTTCACCAACCTGCCCTCTTACGGTGCCGTGGAGGTGGGCGGGCAGCGACTGGCTCCCGGCGGCCCCTCTCGCGCCCACCAGGTGAAGATCAGCGGCTTGCGGGGTAGCGCCACCTACTCCTATCGCCTGACCGCCCAGACCGGCGACCAGGCCACGGCCAGCAAGTGGTATAGCTTTGAGACGCCCGGTCCGGAGCTTTCCAGCTTCACCTTCTGCGCCTACGGAGACACGCGCAGCAACCCCACGGCCCACCGCCAGGTCGTGGAGGCCATGGTTTCCTGCAAGCCCCGGTTCATTCTGCATAGCGGCGACCTAGTCGCCAGAGGAGCTGACCTAGAGGGCTGGAAGCGCTTCTTCCCGGTGATTGCCCGCTTCTCGCCGCAGGTTCCTCTCTATCCCTGCCTGGGCAACCACGAGGGCGGCGCTGCCCTCTACTATGACCTGCTGCCCCTGCCGGAAGGCGGCGGGGTGCGCAACTCCGAGTGGTATGCCGCCATCTTCGGTTCCTGCCAGCTCTTCTCCCTGGATAATTACGGCGATCTGGAGGCGCAAGCGGCCTGGCTCAAGGACCAGCTCAGTCAGCCCCGCCCGGAGGGGGTACAGTGGCGTCTGGCTCTCTTTCATGAACCGCCCTACAGCTCGGGCCCGCATCCGCCCAGCGCCGGGGCGCTCAAGCACTTCTGCCCCTACCTGGAGAACGGAGGCGTGGACCTGGTCCTCAACGGCCACAATCACCTCTACGAGCGTTCGCTGGTGGGGAGGCTCAACTACGTCACGGTCGGCGGCGGAGGCGCCCCACTGTATGCTATCCGCCCGCGGGCCAACCCCTACCGGCAGGCCCTGGCAGTCACGTACAGCTTCCTGCGCGTGGAGGTCACCCCCCAGGAGCTGCGCTGCACCGCGCTGGACACTGAGCTCCTGACCCTCGACTCCTTCACCGTGGAGGCTCGGAGTTAGCTCTTGTCTGCCCCCCGCTTTGACGTAATCGGCATTGGCGGTTGCGCCTGGGATCTGCTGGGCCGCGTGGCCCGTTACCCTCACCCGGGAGAGAAGGTTCCCCTGCTCGAGTTTCGGGAGCAGGGGGGCGGACAGGCCGCCTCCGCCGTGGTCTCGGTCGCCCGTCTCGGCGGGCGCACAGCCTTCGTCGGTACCGTGGGTGACGATGCCGCCGGTGCTAACATCTGTCGCGAGTTCGAGGCCGAGGGCGTGGACACCTCGCACCTCTTTTTGGACCCTCAAGGCACCTCCCACCTGGCCTTCTGCGCCGTGCTGGACGCCTCCGGGGAGCGCGCTATCTTCTTCACCCCCGGCAGCAAGCGCCGCCTGCAGCCTGCCGATCTGGACCCGGAGTTCCTCTGCTCAGCAGGTTGCCTGCTGCTGGATACCCATCACCCGGAAGCGCACGTGGCCGCCGCGGCCCTGGCCCGCCAGGCGGGGATACCGGTGGTCACGGACCTGGAGCACGCCGTCTGTTGCATCGAGGAGTTGCTGCGCCTGGGGACACACCCGGTCCTGCCCGAGCGCTTTCTGCTGGAGCATACCGGAGAAACGGATGGGGAGCGGGCGGCGATCCGATTGCTGGAGCGTTACCAACCTCGGGCGCTGGTGGTCACCCGTGGAGTGCGCGGTTCCATCGGGTATCAGGACGATGAAGTCTATCATCAGCCGGCCTACCAGGTCGACAGGGTGGTGGATACCACCGGCGCGGGGGACGTCTTCCATGGCGCCTTTGCCTATGGCCTGGTGCTGGGGTACGACCTGCCCACTAATCTGGAGTTCGCGAGTCTGGTCGCGGGCCTCAAGTGTCGGCGTCTGGGCGGGCGTTCCGGCCTGCCCACGCGGGAGGAGTTGAAGGAGCTGTGGAGACTACCCTTACCGGAGGCGCCGCTCCTCCAGTAGCCTCTCCAGCACGGCCTGCGGCACGCCCGGCGCCGTGCTATAGGCGATGATCTGCCCGTTCGCGCGCCGCCAGGCTAGCCCCGTCCACGGCTTCTCCAGAATCTGCCCCAGCGCCTGAGGCCCCTCCAGTAGCGGGAACCAGGGCTGGACCGCCTGCTCCGGTCCGTAGACCACCGGCCTATCGCCGGCCTGCACCCCTACCACCTGTGTCCGCAGTTGCGCCGGAGCACCGACGATGGTCAGTTTCAACCCCGTCAGGGTGAAGATCGCGCTGGGGTCGATGTAACCTGAGTCCAGGGCTCCCGCAGCGTATACCCACATCACTACTCCGGCCTGGCTCAAGCGCGCCAGCACCGCCGGACGCAGGCGCTCCGGAATGCGGTAAGTGGCCGCCATCAGGTACAGATCGCTCTCCGGCGCCGCCAGCAGGTCGTTCAGCAGGTAGCCTTCCCAGGGCGGCCCCGAGGCAAGCTGGCGGGCTTGCTCCTGCAAAGTCACATGCTGGAAGTCCGTCGCTGGGCTCAAGTGTGCCAGACTGGACTCGTCAACCACCAGCACCGTCGTTAGTCGCGGCGGCTCTGCGGCTTGGACGAGAGTTTGCTCCGCCGTAGCGAGGTGCTTCGGCCCCGTGCAGATCAACCCACAGCCCGAGTTCAGCGCCCCTGCACCAGTTACTCTCTGCTCCGGCTGCGCCAGGTATCGCTTGCCGCGCACCCGGAGGGATCCCACTAGCGTGCTGGGGAAGTCCCCGGCTCCTGGCGGGCCCACCAGGAAATCCATGTCTGGGCTAGCCAGAATCCGCCCCAAGCCCAGTTGGCCGCTCAGCGAGGGTGGCCAGTCCTCTTCTGGCCACCACAGCAGGTGGCCATAGCATGCCCCCCACTCCCGCCCGGCCGGCGCCGCCTGCCGTCCCGCGCGGATGAGTTCCAGGATCACTCCGGCGGTGTAATCGCCCAGGAACTGCTGATAGTCGGCCAGGTGCTGCTGCCCTGAGGGGTCAAATAGCGTGGGCCGGCCGGTGTCCAGGAGCGCCCTGGCCGCCGGGATCGTCACCTGATTCCACTGGGTAAGGATGAACCCGGCCTTGACCTCCGGTGAGTCCATCACTGGTTGGCGTGGTTGCCCCCAGGCCACTCGCAGGGCAGCCAGTGAGCCGTACTTGCGCTGTAACCAGGCGCGGTAGGCGGCTTGTGCCGCCGCTCCGGTCTCCTGGGCGGCGGCGGTCTGATGCCAGGGCCCCCAGGCCCCGTGCCGCCCGCTGTCCAGTTCATAGCCCACGATCCGGCTGGCGTAGGGCCCGCTCTCCACATGTCTGACCAGGTTCTGCAGTGCCTGCGCCGCCGCCAGCCGCCATTCGGCCGCATACCAGGAGGCATGACTGGCCTTGCGCGCGCCGGCCCGGTCCGTGCCCTTGGGCACCGGCACCAGCGCCTGGGGGTGGGCCCTCTCCCACCATGGTGGGCTGTCAATCTGCACCCGCAGCAGCACCCGCGCTTCAGGATCGCGGGCTAGCAGTGCTGCTAGTCGTGCATCCACGTAAGTATAGCGGTACTTGCCTTCTTCCAGCCAGGCG
>JAAYIR010000191.1 GCA_012523355.1 candidate division WS1 bacterium | reverse complement strand
GCGATACGGGCTTTGATGGGCGCGTGCAGGTCTACCTGTCCGTTCTCATAGGCCGAGATTACTGCCTCGGCACTCTCGAAGATCCGCCCCGCACCAGGGGCCTTAGGGTTCTCCTGGGTCATGTAGTAACAGCCCAGAACAATGTCGTAGAGAGGCTGGGCAATGGGACTGCCGTCCGCCGGCTTAAACAGGTTGTGACTGGCCAACATCAGCAATCGGGCCTCGGCCTGGGCATGCGCCGACAGCGGCACATGCACCGCCATCTGGTCCCCGTCAAAGTCTGCATTGAAGGCGTTACACACCAGCGGATGAAGCTGAATGGCCTTGCCATCAATCAGCACCGGCTCAAAGGCCTGAATCCCCAGCCGGTGCAGCGTCGGAGCGCGGTTGAGCAAGACCGGATAGTCCTCGGTCACCGCTTCCAGGGCGTCCCAGACCTCCGGCCGCATTCGGTCCACCATCCGCTTGGCAGTCTTGATGTTGCTGGTCAGGCCTTGGTCCACCAGCCGACTCATGACGTGCGGCTTGAAGAGTTCCAGGGCCATCTCCCGCGGCAAACCACACTGGTGCAGCTTCAACTCGGGACCAACCACAATGACCGAACGCCCAGAGTAGTCCACGCGTTTGCCCAGCAGATTCTTGCGGAAGCGCCCTTCCTTGCCCTTGAGCATGTCGCTCAATGACTTGAGGGGCCGACGGTTAGACCCCGCCACGGGTCGCCGCCGCCGGCTATTGTCAATCAGCGCGTCTACCGCTTCCTGCAAGAGCCGCCGCTCGTGGTTGATGATGGAGTCCGGTGCATTGATCTCCATGATCTTGCGCAGCCGGTTATTCCGGTTGATGACGCGCCGGTAGAGGTCGTTCAGATCCGAGGTGGCGAAGCGCCCTCCATCGAGCTGCACCATGGGTCGCAGTTCGGGCGGCAGAACGGGCAACGTTGAGAGGATCATCCATTCCGGTCGGTTCTTGGAGTTACGGAAGGCATCCGCCACCTTCAGACGCTTGACCGCTCGCGCCTGCCGCGCGCCACTGCCCTCTTCAATCTCCTTGCGCAACTCACGCACTAGATCGTCAAGGTCGATTTGCTCGAGAAGCTCGTGAACGGCCTCAGCACCCAGCCCGGCGCGGAATACATGCCGAAACTCAGCGCCCAGTTTCCGGGCACAGACCTCGGCCAGGGTCTGCAGCCGCCGGTACTCCATCTCCGAGATTAGCTGCTTGACGCTCAGTCCGAACATCAACTCCTGCGCCCGCTGCAGCTCCTCGATCTGACGATCGGCGAGGTCTTTCTGCTGCTCTAGCCGGCGACTAAGGTCCTCCTCGGAAATATACTCCGCAGAGGCCTCCTCGCGCTGCACGCCAAACAACTCGTCGAAGCCCTCCTCCTCTTCCTGCTCCTCCTCCGGCTCGGCCTCGGCGGCCTGTTTCTCTAGGCCTTCCTCGTAACGCTGCCGCAGTTCGAGCATGGCCTGCTCGGCACGCTCCCGGATGGCCGCCTTCTCCTCCTCCACCGCCTCGATGATCAGCGCTTGATTGTCGTCAATCATCTCGCGCTTGACCTCGGTCACGATGTAGGAGGCAAAATACACGACCTCCTCCAGGAGTCGGCTGGACATGTCCAGCAGTAGACTGATGGGGCTGGGGCTGCCTTTGAGGTACCAGGAGTGACAGACCGGAGAGGCCAGAGCGATGTGCCCCAGCCGCTCACGCCGCACCTTGCGTCGTGTGACTTCCACGCCGCACCGGTCGCAGATGATCCCTTTGAACTTGATCTTCTTGTACTTCCCGCAGTGACACTCCCAGTCCCGCGAGGGCCCAAAGATGCGCTCGCAGAACAGCCCATCCCGCTCCGGCTTGTAGCTGCGATAGTTGATGGTCTCCGGCTTCTTCACCTCGCCATGCGACCACCCCAGGATTTCCTCTGGCGAGGCCAGACCAATGATTATCGCATCAAAGTCAGTTGTTGAAACAGACACAGGCATTCGCCTCCGATTCACAACAGCACACCAACCACCCAACTCCGCGTCCGGCGGCCGGGCCCTTTGGCCCTACCGCTGGCCCAGGTCAGGAACCGGCCTTACCGATAGCCTTCGGTATCGCTATTCAGGTCCAGGCTGGAGCCATCCCGGCCCTCCACCTCGACCGATAGGGCCAGGCTCTGCATCTCACGCACCAGGATCTTGAACGACTCCGGAATACCCGGCTCCTGAATGTTCTCGCTCTTCACGATAGACTCGTAGGTTTGCACCCGTCCCTGCACATCGTCAGACTTGATGGTGAGCATTTCCTGGAGCGTGTACGCCGCGCCATAGGCCTCCAGCGCCCACACCTCCATCTCGCCAAAGCGCTGGCCACCCATCTGGGCCTTGCCGCCCAGCGGCTGCTGAGTGATGAGCGAGTAGGGCCCGGTGCAGCGCGCATGGATCTTGTCCTCGGCCAGGTGGTGCAGCTTGAGAATGTACATGAACCCCACCGCGACCTGCTGATTGAAAGGATCACCGCTTCGCCCGTCATACAGCGTCGCCCGGCCCTTTTCGGGATCAAACTGCGCCTTCTGAAGCGAGTCCCGACGCACTTCCTCCACGAGGGCTCGCGCCTGTTCCTGGGGAGCCTGGGACGCCAGTTTGTCCACGTCCAGTCCCAGCCACTCAGCCTTGGCGAGCAACTCCTCACCCGGTCGTTCAGCGATCAACCGCACGAGATCCTCAGCCAACTCGTCGGCGGTCTGCGCGCCGCTCTCCTCCGGGTTCCACTCCCCGATAACGTCCGAGAGATGTGAGAGTGCATACTCCTGCAGGGCCCGGAGTTGCATCATCTCACCCACCAGCCGCATCCCATTCCGGATCTCCTCGGCTGAGAAGCCCATGAACACCGGACTCTCAAACTGCTCGTTCAGGTAATGGGCAACCCAGGCCAGGTGCGTCTCCATGATCTGGCCGATGTTCATACGCGAGGGTACGCTGAGCGGATTCAGGCACACATCTACCGGTGTCCCGTCAGCCAGATAAGGCATGTCCTCCACGGGCAGAATCCGCGAGATAACGCCCTTGTTCCCGTGGCGCCCGGTTAGCTTGTCCCCCACGGTGACCTTGCGCCGCTGCGCCACGAACACGCGCACCATCTGGTTTACGCCGGGCTTCAATTCGTCCGGAGGCAGGGAGCGTAGCGTCCCACCGCAGCGCTCGCACTCATGGTGTTCCAGCGCCTTGCCGTAGCCGAACTTGGCTTCGCATTGCTTGCACTGGTAGTTGAAGCGCGAGAAAATACGGCTGCCGATCACTATGCCCTTCTGCCCATGCGGCACGCGTAAGGACACGTCCCGCATGTCTTCGGCCTTCTTACCGAAGATCGCCACGACCAGCTTCTCTTCCGCTGTCAGCTCGGCGCGGCCCTTGGGCGCGACTTTGCCGACCAGAATGTCCTCGGCGAGCACCTCCGCGCCCACGCGCACCACCCCCGCCTCATCGAGCTGCCGCAGCGCGTCCTCCCCCACGTTGGGGATATCCCGCGTAATCTCCTCAGGTCCCAGCTTGGTATCGCGGGCTTCACACTCGTAGCGTTCAACATGAACCGAGGTTAGCAGGTCCTCGCGCACTACGCGCTCGCTGATCAGGATCGCGTCCTCGAAGTTGTAACCTTCCCAGGGCAGGAAACACACCAGCAGATTCTTGCCCAGAGCCAGCTCGCCGTTAGCTGAGGCGCAGCCATCAATCAGAGTGTCGCCCTTCGCTACCCGCTGCCCGGGCATAACCCGCGGATGCTCGTTGGCGCAGGTGCCCATGTTGGTGCGCTGGAATTTCTTGAGATTATAGACTCGCTCGCCCAGGCCGTCGTACTGTACCTTGATGTGGTTCGCGTCGGCCTCCAGGACGATGCCGTTGTCCTCCGCTTCCCGGATGGCTCGCGAGTCGCGGGCCGCCGCCCCCTCCAGACCGCTGCTAATCAACGGCGGCTCCGTGCATAGCAGTGGCACTGCCTGACGCTGCATGTTCGAACCCGCCAAGGCCCGCACCGCCTCGGTGTTCTCGATGAAGGGAATCATGGCGGTGGCCACCGAGAAGACCTGCCGCGGCGAGACGTCACAGAAGTCCACCTCGTCTGGTGGCACCTGCGGGAATTCACCACGGAAGCGGGTCAGCACGGTGGGGCCAGAAAAACGGCCGTCCGGGCCGGTGTTCTCACTGCTACTGGCGATGTGATACTGCTCTTCATCCTCTGCGCTCAGGTAGACGATCTCAGGCGTGACGCGGCCTCCGACCACCTTGCGGTAGGGGGTCTCGATGAACCCATACTCATTCAGGCGAGCATGGAGGGTCAAATAGCCGATCAGCCCCACGTTGGGACCCTCCGGAGTCTCGATCGGGCAGATGCGACCATAGTGGCTGTGGTGGACATCGCGGACCTCCAGTTTGGCGCTCTGCTTGGACAGGCCCCCAGGGCCGAGCGCCGACAGCCGCCGCTCATGTGCCAGCTCCGCCAGGGGATTGATCTGGTCCATGAACTGCGAGAGCTGTCCACTGCCAAAGAAGCTGTTGATCGCCGCCGCCAGCGGCTTGATCGAGACCGCCGTGGCCGGATTGATGTCCTCGGGGCTCAGGCTGTTCATCCGCTCGCGCGCTACTCGCTCCATGCGGAAGAAGCCCGTGCGGAGTTGTGCTTGCAGGAGCTCGCCAACGGCCCGCACCCGCTTGTTCTGCAGGTGGTCAATGTCGTCCAGTTCGCCCTCTCCTGTCGAAAGATGCAGGAGATACTTGACAATGTTGAGCAGATCCGCCCGGTTGAGCTGGCGCTGCTTCTCCTCCAGTGACTCCCCCAGTTTGCGGTTCACCTTGTAGCGTCCCACACGGCTCAGATCGTAGCGTTTGATGTCGAAAAAGTAGGAGGACAGCAGAGACTCGGCGCTCTCCACCGTCGCCACGTCGCCCGGCCGGATCTTGGTGTAGACACGTAGCAGACCCTCGCGATTGGAGCCCGCATCATCCTCCTGCAACGTCACGTGAATCTCAAACGGCACCTGGAGAACCCGTATCTGCTGCCGTCCCAGCTGACGCAGCGCCCGCGCCGCCTTCTCCGTGATATAGGCGTAGGGTTCGAGCAGGGCTTCGCCCTGCGGCCCCAGGACGCGCTCCAGCGAGTAGAAGACCTGCTCACTCTCTGCGCCCGGTATTCCTCGCTCCTCCGTGTTCTGGAAGCTCTTTATGAGGTCGCGAACCTCCAGCCGCCGGTGCGCACCAAAGTACTCCAAAATCTCCTGGTTCGTCCCCGTGCGCGGGACCTCCGTCTCCTCCCCCTCGTCGAACCAGTCAAAGGCTCGGATCAGGGTGGTCACCGGGAAACGTCGCGTCTGACCGATCTTGACCCCGATGGCACCGCTGACCGCCTGCCCGATCTCTACCCAGGCGCCCTCCGCTGGGATGATCTGGGCCGCATATAGTACCCGTCCGGAGTTGTCAATGGTGTCGCGGAAATACACGCCCGGCGAGCGCGAGAGCTGGCTAATGACTACTCGCTCAGCGCCGTTGATGACAAACGTCCCGCGATCGGTCATGAGGGGCAGCTCGCCCAGGTAGATCTCGGACTCCTTGATCTCCCCGGTCTCCTTGTCCACCAGACGGACCTTGGCGTAGATGGGTGCCTCGTAGGTCACATCCGCCTCCCGGCACTCCTCCTCTGTCCGCTTGGGATCTCCCAAGCGGTAGTCCAGGAACTCCAGTGCCAGGTTGCCGGTGTAGTCCTCAATGGGACTGAAGTGCTCAAACAACTCCAACATACCATGATCCAGAAACCACTGATATGAATCAGTCTGAATCTGAGTCAGGTTCGGGAGAGGTAAGGTCTCCTCGTGGGTCCTATTAAGCCGCTCTAGTACCGCTGCTCTGTCCACCATCAGCCTGGTCTCTCCTATGCGGGGAAGCATGGATGTGGCACGTGCCTAGCCTATCTCAGCAGTGTGTTCCCCTTGGCTACCCTTAGTGATAAAAGCCACCCTGTCCGCCAACCGCGCAGTCTCGTTTGCGCTGGCACGCCTCTGCGGATGCGGAAGCCTGTTCCGGGTCGGAACAACTCCGGGTTCCTGCCAATGCTCCACGAACGCACTCGCGCTGCGGAGCCTCGGACACCGTCCAGGTGGGCCACAAGAAGCGGGCGAGTCCAGAGACGCAAAAGCCCCTGACACCGACGCAGGAAAAAGTTAGCCGGAGACTAACCTTCCGCCGGGCCTGCAAGGGGATCCTGTTACTTGGTGCCTGTTGCCCTCCTTGTGATGCTGTAATTATAGCAGCCAGTGACAGCCCTGTCAACTGTTCCCAGCACGTTCGCAGGAAAAGATCTTGTCGCCACGCAACCCGGTCACCACGCGGCCACTACGGGCCCCTCGACAGGTCCACAAGCTTATGTCTGGCGCCCTCCGCACTTGACTCCGCCCCGAATGGAATGGACCACTACCCCGCTCATTCCTGCTACTCCCAGCTGCACACCTCGCCATCGCGGCCCAACGACAGGCTCCCGCCCAGTCTCATCCACTTTGTGCTATAATGGCTTGGCGTACCCTCCCGGGCCCGAACCAGCGTGAGGTTTTAGCCTGCTCCCAACCGGGCAGGTCACCTCTGATGCTAGCCATTCAAGGAGGATTCAGCATGTGTTCACCTGCCCCAGCCCACGCTCCACGCCCCAGCAAGACCGACGCTCTCAAGAACCTGATCGTCAACCGTTTCCATCTCAACTTCAAAGAGCAGATCGGAGCCACTTCCGCCGCCATCCGCGAGGCCCATCCCCATTCGCGCCGAGAGTGGGAGGAGTACTACTATCGCCACATCCGCACGCGTCCGCAACTCCGTGCACTGGGCCAAGACATGTACCGCAAGATCCGCACGGACCTTATCCCCGCACTGCTTGCCATATCCGAGGTCGAATGCTGCCAGTATCTGCACGAGTTGGTCATCCATAAGACCTTCGCAGGTTACGTCGCCGAAGTGGAGATGGTACGTCAGCTGCTGCAAAGACTGCTGTCCGGAGTGAAGATTGAGCCTGCGCCGGATGAGTGGGATCGGGGACTGGCCGTGGATTTCTATCTGCGCGCTGGGCAGAGCCTGATCGGCCTGCAGATCAAGCCCATCTCAGTGGAACATCTCCCCCAGCTCCACCTCTGGGAGCGCATCTGGAAGACCGGCCACGAGGAGTTTACTCGCCGCTACGGCGGCCGTGTCTTTACCGCCTACCACCTCACTCGCGGCACGCTGAAGGAACTGCACAACCCGGAAATCGTCGAGGAGATCACCGCGGAGATTCACAGGCTGATCGGACAGCATCGGGGAGGGAAGGGACGCCCGATTCCCATGGGACCGCACTGAGGATCAGCTTCTGCGGCGTTCTCCGATCGCATCCGTTTGGCGCGCGCCGCGGTAGTCAGGCAGTTCGCCCTGAGCGTCCTGTCGCACCCGTTCCCAGGCCAGGGCCCTCGGACCCGCGGCCCCCGCCAGGGGGCGCTGGCAACCGGGGTCGGCCTGGCGGTCGAAGACCTCCCGGGCCTCACCCTCCAGGTCCATAAGCATCCACCAATCACGGTCCAGGTAGCACAGCTCATTCCCGTAGCGACAGGTTACATACTCCCGCGGCTGCCAGGTACCCTCACCAGTCAGCAGCGGTCGCAGGCTCTGCCCGTCCACTCCCTGCGGGCTCTCGCTCCCAGCCAGATCATAAAGGGTGGCCGTCACATCCAGGTTGTAGACCGTCTCATTGCAGGTAGTGCCTGCGCCCGGCTTACCCGGCAGATGCACCAACAGCGGCAAACGCATAACGCCCGGGTACATGGCATTGGCCGGCTTCCCGATGACCTGCCGGGGATTATCACAGAAATTCGTGCCGTGATCGCTGATGACGATCACGGCCGTATTCTCCGCCAGACCCAGCGCCTCCAGCCGCGCCATGAACTTGCCGAACCAGGTGTCAAACAAGGTCACCAGGCCACGATAGTGAGCGTAAACGTACGCAATCTCGGCCTCGGTGTATCCGAGCTCCGCCGCCGGTCCGTAACCACAGTGAATGATACGCCGGCCCGAGTAATCAGCCTCGCCGTAGAGCCGGTAGTACTTGTCCGGCGCCTCCCACGGCTCATGAGGATCGAAACAATCCACCAGCAGGTAAAAAGGTTGCCCCGCCTGGTTCTCCTCCAGAAAGCGCATGGCCCAGGAGAAGGTGCGAGCCGTGGTGGTATCCTCCTCACTCTCAACATGGGCCGTATTGGCCAAGTGCATGGGCACGACGCCATGGCGTTCAGCCGGGCTCAGCTCCGCCAGCGGCCGCTCGCAGTCATACCGTGCCCGCCGCTCGGCCGGGACTGCGTAGGGGGAGCGCCAACGGTCCTGCTGCTGGCCGCGAATGTACTCATACTGCCAAAACCCCCGTTGGAAGTTGAAGCCCGGCGCGAAATAGGGGAGCGTGTCGGTGACGAAACCGGTCTCGTAGCCCGCCGCGGCCAAATTCTCCGCGAGAGTGTCCTCTTCGTTGGACAATGCCTGCCAGCCGGGGAGATAGACAATGTCCCACTTTAGCGGACGATAGTCGCGGAAGGGATAGCAGCGGCGCCCGGTATGCAGCGCCCGCCGCACCGGAATGGTCGGCAGCGACTCTGGATAGGCCTCGGTAAACCGCACACTCCGCTGAGCGAAGGCATCCAGCTTCGGCGTCAGGATCTGCTCATTACCGTAGCAGCCTAACTCCGCCGTCCGCAAAGTATCCGACACGATCAGGACAAGATTCATGGCCTCACTCATGAGACGCCTCCTCCGTGCAGATTCTCCACATGAGCTATTCCCGGACCCGACTGAGGACCTGCAGTTCCCACGGTTCCGCTTTCGGGTTGGCAGATGAGTCCAGGCCGCGAGCCAGTTTCCGCCCGATAATCGGCTCGAAAGCGGCATTGATCTCATAACCCACGCTATTGCGGCCCTCCTGGGCGGCGGCGAGCGAGGTCGTGCCGCTGCCCAGGAAAGGATCCAGCACCATCTCACCCCAGAAGCTGTACATCTTGATCAACCGCCGCGGCAACTCCACCGGGAACATCGCCACGTGCCCATTCTGGCGCTCCGGGGAAATGTCATCCCAGACTCCCCGGAACCACGCTGAACGCTGCTGCTTGGTCAGGCGGCTCTTCTCACGCGCCCGCTTGCTGGGGCGAGGCGCGGTTCCCCGCTTGCGCAGGACGACGATGTACTCATGCTCATAGGTAATGTGCCCGTTGCGGGGGTAGTAAGTGGAGCCCATCCATTGCCCACCGCCGCTGGTATGGGTGGTGGAGAGCTTGCGCCAGATGAGATTGCCCAGGAAGTCGAACCCGATGCGTCGGCCCAGGACACTGAGGTCGGCAGGGATAGGCTGCACAGAATAGCGCCCGTGCTCGGAGGCCCGCAGGTACTGGTCGCCGATGTTGACGGCCATGCGGCAGCCCGGATGCAGCACCCGGTAGCACTCGCAAAAGACCTCCCCCAGCGCCTCCAGATACTCCTCATAGCTCTGGCGGTAGCCGATCTGGCCGGGATGCTGGTAGTCCTTGAGGCACCAGTACGGGGGGGAGGGCACCACCAGGTGTACTGAGGCGTCGGCAAGCTCCGGCATGTGCCGGGAGTCAGCTAGGAAGATGCGGTGGCACGTCATGCAAAGTCAGCAGCCCGTGAGACGCCCTGTCAATAGCCGCTCAAAGGCCACCAGATCTTTCCACGCCAGGGCGCAGCGAACCTCCTTACCCGCCGGATCCACCACCGTGCGCCCCTGCTCATCCACGCGCAGGCGCCGTGGCTCCACGACCAACAGCTCCTCGGAGAAGGCCAGATACACCGCCACGGTGTCGAAGAGCACACTGCTCTCTTGCAGGTCCTCGCGCCCCGCCCAGATCCGGTAATTCTCTATCACCGCCTGCGCCAGCGGGTCCGTGCTTTCCGTGACCTGGCGATACTCCTCTCCTCTGAGCACCACCAGACCACAGGTATCCAACGGGGTGAGGGTCATCTCCCACGGCGCAGTGAACACTGCCTGCGCCGCGGCGACGTCCGCCCGGACGTTGTACTCGGCGGCGATCTCCCGGCTCCCGTTGTAGCCCAGGTGCACAGACCCCTGCATGCCGATGATCCGGCAGCGTTGGGTTATCCGGGGCTCGCGCTCCAGAGCCGCACCGAGACTGGTCAGTGGGCCGATAGCCAGGATGGTCAGCGGCTCTGGCGAGGACATGGCCGCGTCAATCAGCGCCTGTACTCCGTCTTCATGGACTGCGCCGGGATAGTCCTCCAGGTCACATCCCTCCACCCAGGGGAGTTGCCGCCGGCGTTCGGGGGGGTCGTAGGTCTGCGGCCCGAGACCGATAGGCACGTCCGTGCGACCGGCGATCTCCAGCAGCCGGGCCACAATCCGGGCCCGATAGGCGGTGTCGCCCGTACAGGTGGTGACCAAGCGCAGGTCCAGCTCCGGCGAGCGCAGGAGCATGGCGAGCGCCCAGGTATCGTCAATGTCACCGCCAATATCAGTGTCGAGGATGACGGGAAGGGGCATGATATGTCCTCCAACGGAGGGGCCACACGAACAGTGTCAGCGCTCGTGAGCCGGCCCCAGCCTGATCGTTGCAGATGAAGCCTGGTGGAACCCCGTACTCCTGGGGGCCGGCCTCCGCGAGACTCTTACAGACTCTCGCGTCGGGCGGCCCCTCCCGCACTATCACACGCCCGCCTTCATCAACCCGATGAACTGGTCGAAAAGGTAGTGCGAATCGTGGGGGCCGGGGCCCGCCTCGGGATGGTACTGCACCGAGAACGCCGGCTTGTCGCCCACGCGTATTCCCTCGCAGCTCTGGTCGTTGAGGTTGAGGTGCGTCAGCTCCACCTCCGACGGGAGCGAGTCCATGTCCACGCAGAAGCCGTGGTTCTGCGTGGTGATCGCCACCTCACCGGTTGCCAGGTACTTGACCGGGTGATTGCAGCCCCGATGGCCGAACTTGAGCTTGTAGGTCCTGCCGCCCAGAGCCAGGGCCAGAATCTGCTGTCCGAGACAGATGCCAAACAGCGGCACACGCCCGAGAAGCTCACGGACAGCCTCGATGGTGTAGGTAATCGCCTCGGGGTCGCCAGGGCCGTTGGAGATGACCACCCCATCTGGTTGCCACGACAGGATATCCTTAGCGGCGGTGTCGGCGGGCGTGACCAGGCAGTCGCAGGCCCGGCGGTAGAGGTGCCGCAGAATGTTCTGCTTGATGCCGCAGTCAATCACCACCACGCGATAGGCCTCCCAGTGCCCGCGCAGGTCGCTGTCTTCCGCGATCCACCGGCGCGGAGCCGTCGAAAGGTCCAGCGCGTACTGCGCCGCCGGGAGGCCTTCATCCTGATACCCTTCCGCGCCCCAGCGCCGGGGCTGCTTGCAGGAG
>JAAYIR010000190.1 GCA_012523355.1 candidate division WS1 bacterium | reverse complement strand
TGGTAGGCAGCCCAGGGATCGTAGGGCCGGATGATGAGGTCCGCGGTGCGAGCCGATCCGATGACGACGACCACCAGAACCACATACTTCAGCCATCGCGCCGGGCGGTCCACTGCCGCGGGCAGGCGATAGGCGCGTTTGAAGATGCGGCGGCCCAGGCGTGAGAAGATCTCCTGAAGAGTGCCCAGCGGACATATATACCCGCAGAAGGCGCGGCGAAAGAGGATCGCGGTGATCAGCACCGCCGCGAGCAAGATGAAGCTGCTGAGATAGATGCGCTGAATCATGGCCCCGGTGGAGATAAGAGTGAAGGCCGACTCAATCCCCCCGAAGGGACACAGGGCGTCCACACCAACTGGTGCCTTCCCGTAGGGAAGAAGCTGGTGCAGAAGGCCCAGGGTGGTGGAAATCAGAAGAATCACCAGGAGCACGACCCAGCGCGCTATGCGTATACGGCGTTGTTGTGCTCTCTCTCCGCGACTGAGTAGAGGCTGTCTATCGGCCATAATCATCTCCTGAAGTCTTTGACATGGGTGGGCTGGCAAGCGAACCGGGTCTCCCCGCCACAAAGCTCAGCGCCACGAAACCAGCACCAGGGAGAACCCCTGCGCAGACTGTAGGCACTTCCTGAAGCTCCTCCGGGCCCACAAGCAGAGTGCTATAGGCCTTGTCGAAGTCCCACCCCAACGCCCCCGCCATATTCGTGACCTCAGAGACGGTCAGAAACCGTGCGTGACTCCAAACCGCGTGTCCTTTGCGTCCGCGCAGGGCGTAGTACTGCCCCCACGGGCCATCCGCTGGCATCATCCCCAACACCAGACGACCCTCGGGTTTGAGGACGCGGACGATTTCCTGCAAGACCTGATTGGGGTCCAAGACAAAGCACAGGGTAGTCACCATCAGCACCCCCCCGAAGGCCTTCGCGCCAAACGGGAGCCGCTCCCCCAGCCCTTGACAGACACGCAGCCCCCGTCCGGCGGCAATCGCCAGCATATTGGAGGAAGCATCCAGGCCATAGGTTACCCCCAGCGCCTGTCCAAAGCGTCCGGTCCCCACCCCCGCCTCCAACCAGGGCTGCAAGCGGACATCCACCAGGGGCAGAAGACACTGCTTCTCAGCCTGGAACAACAGACTTCCCAGTGGGGTGTCAAACCAGGCGTCGTATTTGGTCGCTGCCGCGTCGAAAGGGTTGTTACCGCCTGCTCTGTCCTGCATTCGGGGCCTCTGCTCTCAGTCCTGCCCCCCCGCACCAACCTCGGGCTGGGTCAAAACGTTGACTTCGGCGACGAAGGCCTCCATGGAATGCGCCAGGTTGCCCAGGACCACGGCCCACTCCCGCAGATGCGCCTTACCACTTGCGGTGATCTCATACACGTGGCGAGCAGGACCGGTACCGCTGGTATCCCAGTCAGAAGTGACATGCCCTGTAGACTCAAGTCGCTGCAAGGTTCGATAGAGTGCACCCCGGTCGATCTCTGCGTCAGTCAGTGTGTGGCTCTTCATTTGTCCGGCCAGCTCATAGCCATAGGCCGGACCGTTGCTTTCCAGCAAGTACAACACAACCGGCTCGGCAAAGCGATAGAGGTTCCCCATGGCGCAGGTGCAAGGACCTCGTCCCGCATGCCGGTGGCAGTAACCTCGGGGCATGTTCTAGCATCTCCTCGTGTCGTTTGGTCTTGGTCGATCCAAGTCGTATACATTATAGCACATTCTCCCCTAGATGACACTTGCATATATCCGGTTTCGCGAAGGGGAGCTCGGGCGCAGTAGCGCCTGTGGGCAGCCTATTGACGTCTGGTGAAATTAGCCGTATAGTATAGATGTAACTCACATCTACCGGAGAGATACAGTTATTGGACGGACACGAGGCGGGGGGAAGGGCAGTGCTGGCAGGCCTTGCGAATCTGGATGCAGGCGTTAAGGCTACGGTGCTGGTCCGGTAGCGTGTGAATCTCAAGAGGAGGCAAGGGAGATGCCCTTTAGAGATGGAACGGGGCCGACCGGACAAGGACCAATGACTGGCAGAGGGCTGGGGCCCTGCGCCACGTCCGATGCCAGAAACGTTCAGATTCAGCCATCCCAGCCCGTGAACTGGTTTCAGCGTCTGGTTGGTGGAAGCCTGGGTACGCAGCAGACAGGCTCTGGCTTAACACCAGGGGGCGGACGCGGGGCGGGGCGCGGACGTGGCCAGCGCCGTGGCATGGGCCGCGGAAGACGTGGACGACAATGAAAATTGCGGTCACTGGAGCGGAAGCAGATCTGTGGGCGCCAGTGGACCAGAGGTTCGGGCGCGCTAGATTTCTGCTAGTTGTCGACCTCGAAACCAACGCCTTGCATGTCCATGATAACGAAATCAACCTCAACGCCACGCAGGGCGCAGGGATACAGACAGCCCAGAATGTGGCCCGCCTGGAGGTACAGGCAGTATTGACCGGGCATCTGGGCCCTAACGCACACCGTGTCCTGAAAGCGGCAGGAATAGAGATCTTCACCGGGCTCGAGGGATCCTGTGCTGAAGCCCTGGAAGCGTTCAGGACCGGCAAGCTGGCAGCAGCGGACTCGGCGGATGTCGAAGGTCACTGGATATGAAACCAGCCGCCACCCATGGTGGTCCCCTGTTCCGGGTCCATTATGCGCTTGAAGATCTCTTCTTCCGGGCGAGAGACTGGATATCACCGCCAGCGAGAAAGCTGGACGAGATAGGTATCAGAGAGAGCTGGAGCGTATTGGACTATGGCTGCGGCCTCGGAAGCTACACTTTCGCTGCGGCCAGCCTGGTCGGGGAGAAGGGGAGAGTCTTTGCGGCGGACGTCAATCCGGCGCGCCTAAGGCACGTGCAAACGGTAGCGGTTCGCCAGGGACTACGTAATGTAGAGACTATCTTGACGGACTGTGACACTGGACTAGAGGGCGAAAGCGTGGACGCGGTATTGTTGTACGATGTCTACCACGGCCTGGAGTACCCTGAACAGGTGCTCTCCGAGCTGTTCCGCGTGCTGAAGCCGGGGGGCCTGCTCTCTTTCAGCGATCACCATCTGCAGAAAGAACAGGTAGAGCCCTGCCTGACGGCCGAGGGGAAATTCAGGTTGTTGGCTAAAGGCACTCAGACCTACATTTTCACTCGTGCAGAAGGGGCTCGGGGGAAACCCGCCGCTGCCCTAAGAACGCAGCACTAGACAGGGAACCTCACCATCCGTGACAGCGCACTCATCAGCGATCCTTGTCTCGGCAGAAGACACAGCCGGGTTGATATGACGAGGACTCGGGCAGCAGGCCCTATCATCAGCCGTGCTTGTCCGGGGCTGAAGTGCATAGAACTCTCGACTCCGTAGTTTGGGCAATTACCTTCGATGGAGGATCTGATGGCTGATATTCAGGCAGACAAGCAAGAGGGACTGGCCGCACATACGAACCAGATTACCCACGTCGTAGGCATCATGAGTGGCAAGGGAGGTGTGGGTAAGTCTCTGGTGACGAGTCTGCTGGCCTGTGCGCTCAGACGTGCCGGGCATAAAGTGGGCATTCTGGATGCCGACGTCACCGGCCCCAGCATCCCAACCATGTTTGGCATTACTGAACATCCTGAGACCACGGAGCATGGGATATACCCGGTCAAGACGGGCTCCGGAATCCTGCTCATCTCCATCAACCTGTTCCTCAGCCACCCCGGACAAGCCGTGGTCTGGCGTGGCCCTCTTCTCTCCAACACGGTTCGCCAGTTCTACCAGGATGTGTTCTGGGGTGAGTTAGACTATCTGCTGATCGATCTGCCTCCAGGAACCTCCGATATTCCTCTCACCATTATGCAGTCTCTCCCTTTGGAGGGCATGGTTATCGTCACCTCACCTCAAGACTTGGCTGCGATGGTCGTGCGCAAGGCGGTGGACATGTGCGAGAAGATGAACATCCCGGTTCTGGGTCTCGTGCAGAACATGGCTTTCCTCACATGCGCCCACTGCGGAGAGGCGAACTACCCGTTCGGAAAGGTGGATGGTGAAGAAACGGCCGAGGCGATGGGCGTTCCGCACCTGCTCGACATGCCCCTTGACCCGGAGCTATCGGCTCGCTCTGATGCGGGCACACTGGAAGACTATGCGGCAAACCCCTTGATCACGGAGACCAGTACACTCGTCAGCCGGGTGCAGGCTGCGGAGGCTGCACGAAAGGCAAGAGCTGCGGATGAGGATAACCCTGCTAGTTGACAACCTGCCCGGCCGGGGTCTGAGATCGGAGCATGGCATAAGCCTCCTGGTGGAGACAGATGCCGGCTCGGTTCTCTTTGACACTGGGCAGAGTGATGCGTGGCAGCACAATCTGCGCGTTCTCGGGAAGAACCCTGGAGCGATACAGGCTGTTGCACTGAGCCACGGGCACTACGATCACACGGGGGGCCTCGCGGCTGCGGCAGCGCTGCTGCCCGGTGTCACCGTCTTCGCCCATCCAGATTGTCTGCGCCCGCGCTTTGCCAACGATGGCCTTCGGAGACGAGGCATTGGCATGCCGCAGGCCGACAAGAATTCAGAGACTTCTTTCACCTTCAATGAACGGCCCGAGACCATCATGCCCGGCGTGACCTTGAGTGGAGTGATCCCCTTACGTATCGAGACCAACGATCCCGCAGCCAATAGGTTCCTGATTCAGACCGACCACCTGGAGCCCGACCGCTTCGTAGATGAACAATGTCTGATTCTGCAAGAGGGTGAGCGGGTGGGGGTGCTCCTCGGGTGCTCCCATCGTGGGGTGGAGAATAACTTGCTGGCAGCGCTGGAGCTGGCCGGGAGCAGCCATGTGGACCTGGCGATCGGGGGCATGCACCTGGGCAGCGCGGACGACGCTCGTCTGAAGGCCCTGGCCGGATTCCTGCAGGAGCATGATATCCGGCACATCGTCTGTTGCCACTGCACCGGTGATCGAGCCTACCGGTATCTGTCCGCCCGACTCGGGGAACGCGTTACCCAGGGCCACACCGGGAGTTGGTGGCAACTCTAGACCGGCTCCCTCAACTTCTTAGGGAAACTCAGGAGGCTTATCACGATGAAGCTGGGCATGATCATCACCCAAACCGACCCGGAAACAGTGTTCAATGGGCTGCGCCTGGCCCTGTACAGTCTGGAGCAAGGCGACGAAGTCCATATCTTCCTTTCGGGTAAGGGAGTTGAGCTGGGCCAGATCAAGGACCCAAAATTCGATGTCCAGGCTCAGGCGCAGAAGGTGCTGGAGGCGGGAGGGCAGTTCTTCGCTTGCGGAGCCTGTCTCAAAATACGGGATTCGGAGGGGTCTGAGGTCTGCCCCTTGTCAACCCTGAAAGACCAGTATGAGCTCGTGCGAGGTTCCGATAGACTGGTGACCTTCTGACGCCCGGCTTCCCGGGCTCGCCAATTTTCACCGGCGGGAACCCCTAGGAGACGTTCCGGGGCCTTCGCCCCGTCAGATATGAACAGGCCCCCTCATGAACCGGCGGACGCTCACAGCTTTGCGGCTTAGCCATTTCCAACCAACGAAAGGATGATTCATCTAACATGAAAATAGCGATTCCTACCACCAACGGCGCACTTTGCGCTCACTTTGGCCACTCCAGTGAGTTCACGCTGGTAGACGTTGACGAGAACCGGGAGACCATTGCTCAGACCGAGACCGTGCAAGCCCCCGAACATGAGCCCGGACTTCTGCCGCGCTGGCTGAAAGAAAACGGAGTGGACCTGGTCATCGCCGGAGGAATGGGACGCCGCGCGCAGAGCATCTTCGCAGAACATGGCGTGCAGCTCCTCGTAGGGGCACCGGTGGCCTCCCCTGCTGAGCTGGTAAACTCCTACCTGAAGGGTTCTCTTCAGACCGGGGAGAACCTCTGCGACCACTGACAGACCCATTGGTTCCGCGAAGCTCCACTTTCAACTTGAGAGCCGCAGAGCCGTCTACTCGAAGGTGAAGTCCTCCTGGGCCTCGCGCAGGCAGAACCGCGCCAGGGGGTGGTCGGGGGCCTCGCGCACGAAGACTGCCAGGTCGGCCGGCAGATCAAGGTCCAGGGCCAAGGCCGGTAACTTGAGGATCACCGGCGAGAGGTCCGTACCCAGCGCCTGAGTCAAATGGGTTTCCAGGCTCCCCTGTCCGAGTGCTCCGCCGAAAGCGAAGGGAAAGACTTCCGGCCGGTCCACTAGCATGACGTTGGTGCCCCGCTCGCGACGGTCGGGGACCAACACCACTCCATGCCCTTTGCGCCAAGCTGCCACTACCTGCTCCAGGTCAGAGACATTGACTAAGGGGAGATCGCTGGAAACGATGAGCAGGGCCTGGTCCGCCTCCCCAACGGCCGCACCCACCTCCATGATGTCACGACGCATCCCCGCCTCCCCCGCCAACACCAACTCCCCCTCAAACTCCCGCGCCAGGTCAGCCAGTTCGTCTGGACCGCTGAGCATGAGGCCCGCACTGTTGAGTTCTCGGCAGACCTCAAGCGTATGCCGCAACATGCGGAGCGTCAACTCTGTTCGGGCTTCGCGACTCAGGGCGGAGCGTAACCGGGTTTTGGCCCGGTCGAGTGCCTTCTGAGGAACAAGTATCCGGAACTGGCTGCGCGGACACATGGGTTGCGGTATAATTGTCTCTCAACGCCTGGGACTCCTCCCGGAAAGGTCTTACCTTGAGAAGCATTGTCAGTCTGCAGAACTGCCGCGAATATGACTCCACCCGCGTCCGGGAAGCCGTGGCTCGCGCGCTGCTGGAGGTGCCTACAACGACTGACCTGCTGCGGTCGGGCCGCCGCATCCTGCTGAAGCCCAACATTGTAAACCCTCGTGGTCCAGAACGCCCGGTATGCACCCACCCGCAGGTACTCAGGGCTGTCGCGGAGATCTGCCATGAGGCCGGGTGCTTGCTGCTGGTGGCCGACCAGCCCACTTACTGGCTCACCGGAAGGACGGGCTCGCAGCAGCCCGCTGCCCCGGGGCTGTTCCATACCACTGGCTACGTGGAGGTGTGCAAGGGGCTTCCGGTGGATTGGGCTTTGTGCGCCTCGGCGGGCTATCGAGAATTCCCGGTGCCTCGCCCCTACCATGTGCCGGTGGCCCATCTGACTCGCTTACTCGACGAAGTGGATGGCACCATCAATCTCCCCAAGCTCAAGACACACATGCAGACGCGACTGACAGGGGCTGTCAAGAACACCTTCGGTCTGGTAGCCCCCCGCCAGCGCATGGACCTGCACATGCTGGGAAATCCCGCTCTTTCCGAGGCCATTGTGGACACTTTCGCTGCCTACCGCCCGGAGCTTTCTGTCCTGGACGCGGTAGTGGCGATGGAGGGGGCTGGACCGGTTCGCGG
>JAAYIR010000025.1 GCA_012523355.1 candidate division WS1 bacterium | reverse complement strand
TTTCTCCAGAACTCGGCATACACAACTATGAGCGTTGTCCGTATCGTACGGAACCCTGGGCTGCCGTACCTCGACTATACCCGAAGAGGTGACTGCTCCGGCCAGGGAGCATTGACCGGCAACTACCATGCTGCGTGTGGACCGCTATCTTCTGGGTGAGATGATCAAGCCTCTGTTGGGGGGAGTGGCTACCTTTGTGGTCATGATCAGCGGCCACATGCTCTTCAATGTGGTGGATCAGATCGTGGAACATGGAGTGGATACGCCCTCGATCCTGACCTTCGTGGCTCTGCAAGTACCCTATGCGTGCCTGCTGGCGTTGCCCGCCTCCGCACTCCTGGCTAGCTCTCTGGCGCTGAACCGGTTGGCCTCAGAAAACGAGCTGACGGCAATGCGCGCTGGAGGGGTGGGTCTGGGCCGGGTGCTGTGGCCCGCGCTGGCGCTGGGCCTGGTCGCTTCCCTGCTGGCGGTAGGACTGGCGCAGTTTGCGGTCCCGTGGGCCAACCATCGTAGCCAGAGCTTGTTGCAGCGGGTGGTGGCACAACGTCCGGGCCTGGCCTTCCGGCCGGGGAAGTTCACCAATACGGGAGCGGGGCTCGATTTCTTCGCCGAGCAGGTGGATCGCGAGCAGGGAGTGGTGAACAATCTGTACATCTTCCAGCGCCCCGCGTACCGGGAGACGATTCTGTTGGTCGCGAGACAGGCGCGGTTCAGCGAGCACCGCCTGGATATCGGCCCGGCGCGGTTCTATGCCTTTGCGCCGGGGGGGTCGCTGACCTGGGGGAGTAACGAAGGGCTGCACATCAACCTGGGGCAACTGCAGTTCCTGCCGGGTCTGACGGCAAAGAAGCTCAGCGATATGAGCCTCACCGAACTCCTGGAGGAGCGGGCAAGTCGGCAGCAGGTGGACCCGGCGGGAGGGCGGGCGGTGACGGTGGAGCTGCAGTTTCGGCTGTCGCTGGCCTTTGCCTGCCTGGTGTTCTGCGTCCTGGCGCTTCCCGCTACGCTGGGGTTTGCTCGGGGCCAGAGCCTGGTGGGGGTACTGACCACGCTGGTGGTAGTGTTTGTGTACTATGTTATAATGCTCTGGCTTCGGATGGCGGCGGAGGCCGGCCATCTGCCGCCTTTCATTGCAGCCTGGCTGGAGAACGGAATCCTCCTCGCCGCCGCGCTCTTCGCCTTGTGGCGGCAACGTTAGTGGAGGATTCTGCGTGAGCTTCTTGGGCGCCAAAAACCCGGCCAGGCAGTGCAGCAGCGGCTCAGCGTCAAGAGCCGGAACGCTGGCCGTGGCGCTGGCACTGCTGCTGAGTGCCCTCCCTGCGCAAGCCGGCTCCCAGGCGCGCCTGGAGTTGTTGGCGACACCCGCTGCCGCGGTGGCTGGCCAGACGACGGAGCCTCCCTCCGCTGAGACAGAGCCTTCCGCTGGCGAGCCGGATCCCGCTCCCCCACCCATAGCGCCGGGCGAGACAGTGGCTACTGAGCCCTCGCCGGGTAGTCCAGAGGGGGAGGAGGTGGTGGAGACGGAGGCGGGTAGGGAGACGAGGCAGGAGAATGCGGAGCCGCCAACTAGCGGGGTGATGGAGCCGAGTTTCCCCGGTGAGCCCGCCGAAGGGCGGGTGGTGATCAGCGCCTCACCAGGCAAGGTGTTCTGGGATGAGGAAGGCAACCTGCGCGCCGAGGGCAAGGTGCTCATCAAGAGCGTGCAGTATGCCCTGGAAGGGGACGAGGCGACGCTCGACCGGAACCGGGAATGGGCCACCCTCGCGGGCAACGTGCGGCTGCAGGGGGAAAGCGTGGAGTCGCGTGGAAACTCGGTGCGTGTGAACCTGAAAACGGGGGAGTGGCATTTGGCGGAGGGAGCTACCGTGATCCTGCCCAGCTTCTTCACGGGGGGGCAAGTCGTTGACAAACTGTATCTCGACACGGCACAGGCCTCCTCGCCAGGGGAGGGGGAGGCCATTGACCTGCGCAACTCGCGCCTGACCTCCTGTGACCTGGAGCGTCCTCACTATTTCTTCTCCTCGGACCGGGTGGAGGTCCGACCGGGAGATCAGATCATCGCGCATCGTCCCAGCCTGCATCTGTTCGGGCAGCGGGTGTTCCGGCTGCCGTTCAAGCTGGTGCTGTTCCTGGATGAGGAGCGCAACCGCTATCTGCCGGAGGTGGGGCATAATGTGGTGGAGGGGTACTACGCGAAGTTTGCGTATCCGTACCTGGTGGGGGCGCTGGGGCAGGGGCTACTGCGTCTGAACCTGACGACAGAGCGGGGCGCGGGGCTTGGGTTTGACCAGCAGATTGTCTCCTCCAGCCATGTAGGACTGGCTTCGGTGATGTACGAGCCGAGTGAGGGATCGCTGACCAGCCGGCTGAGTGATCGCTTCGAACTGGGGCATGCGTGGGTCTCGGATCTGAACGCCAGCTACCAGACGCACTCCGGTTTCTTCGGGAACACGACCAGTCTGGAGGGCAACCTGGTGTTCAACCGGTATACGAGCCAGGGAGACATGCAGATCGGTTACCAGAACTCGCTGTCGGAGAGCGGATTCGGCACAAGCCGACGGAACGCAACGACCTTCAGTACCCGGCAGCGTTTGGATAAGGCGAGCACCATGTTCCTGCGGGGCACCTGGGAGAACTCCGACTACGGGGGCAGCGCTCTCGCGCGGGAGAGTGTGGACACCAACTTCCAGTTTACTCATGCGGCGGGGGCCTTTGACCTGGACCTCATAGCCTCGCACCTGTTTCAGCCCAGCCCTCGGCCGGGCTCGAGCTCCGTGTATGCCCTGAATCGGCTGCCGGAGCTGACGATGCGCACGGACAGCCATCGCCTGGGGAACTACCGCTTGCTGGGGAAGGTGCCCTTGCGGAGCTCATTGATCCTGGGGCAGTACGATCAGCAGCCGGCGGATATCCAGGCTTTCCGGGCCGCGTGGGATACTACACTGGGCGGCACGACCGAGCGATGGGACTCGCGGACGGAGGCGACCACCAGCGCGCGCTTTCTGCAGTCCGTCTTCAGCGACTCCTCGGCGCAGTACATACTGGCGGGGGACTTTGATCTGCGCCGCAACCTGGGACATGACTGGCAGACCCGCCTGCACTATACCCACAGCGAGACGCATGGCTACGAACCGATTACGCTGAGCTATGGCACCCGTGCCTCAGCCCTGCGCTGGGACATGGTGCAGGCCACCACTGATCGGACCCGTCTCGAGATTTCAACCGGCTATGATTTCGTGGGGGATTTCTGGCAAGACCTGCGGATAGCGGGCCAGTGGATGCCCAACCGACAAAGCAAGCTCACGCTGCAGACTGGCTGCGGTCTGCAAGACGGTCGCTGGCGGCCGCTGGGGCTCATCTGGACGCACGTGGACCGGCCACGCTATTACTTCACTCTGGCCGGGGAGTACGATCCCCACATGGTGGGGCTCACACGGTTGAGCACGGAATTCGACTGGCGCTTGAGCCACCTGTGGCAGCTTTCGATGGTATCCTCCTACAGCGGATACAGTCGGCAGATTGATGCGTTCGACGTGCAGCTCCAGCGGGACCTGCACTGCATGGTGGGGACGGTCTCCTATAACCTGGCGCTGGATGAGTTCCGCTTCAGCCTGGGGATCAAGGCCTTCCCCAATCCGGAGCAGGCACTGGGTGTGCTGCGCTCGGGCGCGATGTTCCAGGCGCTGCCGGGGCAGTTCTTCTAGGTTCGGGGGAACTAGAGAAGCAGAGCGAAGATCACAGCAGATGAAGCACGTGACATTGCTCAAGAGACGCTGACGCGGGCGGGGTTTCGTTGCGATGGATCGGATATCCACCTGTTTGAAGCGAGTCCGATGGCGCCTAACGAGGGGCCCGTCTACACTGTGGTGATGCGCGAAGCAATGGATGAAGGGGCCACCCGCGCCGAAGCACAGGAGGCGCTAGTGATCGTGGATGCTCTGAGCGGGGAGGTCTTGTACCCCGTACAGTCCACGGGAGACGAACCATGAAGCCAAGGCAGGCTCAATGCCGCAGATGGCTGCGAATCGCTCTTGCGGTGGCGCTGTTGTTGCCCTTAGCTTGGTGGGGTTGGGCCCTGGCAGAGACGATTGCCTTCAGAGCTTTTGTCGCACAGAACTTTGGGGTTCCACCTTCTGAAGTCTCCCCCCACTTTCAACTCCCGCGCGGCCAGTTCTCCGTCAGGGACAATGGAGGCCAGGTTATCGCCACGGTTGCACTGAAGAGCGGCTGGGTAGCCCGTCCCCGATTGGCTTGGGTGGCCTTGGACGAAGCTGGTCTGCGGCATTTCGGGATTGACCCTACCTCTACGAAGGCTGATTGTGCGCTTGTGAGGCAACTGAGCGGAGACGTTCTGGGCACTCCGCTTGAACATCTTGAATGCCGGCTTGAGCAGGAGACGCCCCAAGAGACAGTAGCACGGCTATCCATCATGAGGGGCAACCGCTGGCTTTCTCGGAGCTACTCAGCGCGATTGGCAAAGAACGGGAAGTACTGCACGCTGTTCTCTCATCCATCTGTGCCGGGAACGTAACGCTGTTCGTCAAGCCCCGGGCACTCCTCATCGTCCCATTGGGGGGGGCCAGCGGTAGCAGCAACGCCAAATGGAGGGATTAACAGTACAGAGGGTCAATCTTAAGGGCGAAGGGGTGGCGGCTGGGTGCTGACACCAGCCGGACAGTCCCTTTGAGAACAGGTCGTAAACGAAAGAGGAGAGGAAACGAGAACATGGGTAAGACAGGACTGCATCTGGTAGTGGGGATGGTGGTGATGGCCCTGTTCACGGGCCTGGCCCAGGGAGCAGAAGAGTTGACGCTGGTCAGGAACGGCCAGCCGGTCTCCAGCATTGTGTTGGCGCAGGAACCGACGCGCGCGGCGCAACTGGCAGCACTGGAACTGCAGCATTATCTGCAACTGATTACGGGGGCAGAGGTGCCGATTCGCCGCGACGACGGCACAGTGGAGGGGACGGTAATTCTGGTCGGCGATACCCCGAGGACGCGGGTCCTGGGGCTGGACCCCGCTATGCTCGGCGAGCAGGAGTACCTGGTCGAGTTCCGGCCTGGGGCGCTCGTGCTGCTGGGCAAGGACAAGGCCGATACCGGCCACGTGACGTATGACATGCAGGATCCGGCCCAGTGCAAAGGCCTCCCCGGCTTCTTTGACGAGCAGGGGACGCTGCATGCGGCCTACGAGTTTCTCGAGAAGTTCTGCGGGGTGCGGTGGTTCAATCAGACGGAGATAGGAACCGTCTACCCCCAGACCAACACGCTGACGGTGCAGGGCGAGAACCTACGCCGCAAGCCGTTCTTCCGCTACCGGAACGCGTTGGGAGCAGTGGGGCAGAATCCGGGTGTGTATGACCGATACATCGCGCTGTGGCAGCCAGCGGACGACGAGTACAAGGCGTGGGAGGCCGTGTCCTATGCGGGGTTGCGCGCGCAATACCCGAATCCGGGACAGTATGAGGCGGCACGGACCAACCTCAGCCGGCTCTTCCTGCTGCGCATGCGCGAAGGTGGCGCACCAGCGGTCTGTAATCACTCGCTGTATGGTTATTACGATCGGTTCCTGGAACAGACCTGGACGGATCGCCTGGCCGCCGCCAAGACCGAGGAGGAGCGGAAAGCCATCCTGGACCGCAAAGCCAAAGTCTTCGAGGGAGATCACCCCGAGTACTTTGCGCAGGGGTATGAGGGGCAACCGCTGCAGATGTGCTACACCAACCCCGGACTGGTCAAGCAGGTGGCTGAGGACGCCAGGGACTACTACGATGGCAAGTCCACGGGCGGGGAGCTGAGTATCTTCTGGAATCCCACCCTGCCGAAACCCTTCCCGGTAGAGACGATGGACAACAGCGCGTACTGCAAGTGCGACAACTGCCGGGCGCTGTACGAAGACGATGGCGAGGAGAGGCAGGAGTTCTCCACTGGCCGCTTCAGTGACTACTTCTTCCAGTTTGTGAACGAGGTCGCCAGAGAGCTCAAGAAGACCCATCCCGACGCAAAGATTATCACTCTGGCCTATGGCTCGCATGCGCTGCGGCCGAGCTTCACGCTGGACTCGAATGTAGCCGTGGAGTTTTGCTACACCGCCAACCGGTCACCGTTCAGCGAGCAGTACGCTCATGAGGAGAGGCTGCTGCGGGACTGGGTGGAGAACGGCGGCGCGCGCGACATGTACCTGTGGCTGTACTACACCTTCCCGCTGGAAGGGGCTCGGAACGCCAAGTACCACTGCTTCCCGGGCTTCTTCGCGCACGCGATCGGACAGCAGATGGGAGTATTCCACGAGCTGGGCCTGAAGGGAATGTTCCACTGCGGCTACGGGCAGGAGGTCGAGTCCTACCTGACCTTCAAGCTCATGGATGACCCCACACTAGACGTGGCGGACCTGCTCAATGACTATTTCTACAGCATGTATGGTCCGGCAGGAACGCCGATGAAGACCATCTATGTGGAAATGGAGAAGACCTATTCCGACCCGGCCTTCCGCGAGAACACCCGCGCTCGGGGCGCGGAGCTGGCCTGGGCAGTGCTGGGCACAGAGGCGCGCATGAGCCGCTGGCAGCGGCTACTCGACCAGGCCAAGGCTTTGGCCCAAAGCGAGACGCACAAGGCGCGCCTCGCCGCCTTTGAGCACGGGACCTGGAGTTACATGACCGCCGGGCGGAAGCAGTACATGGACCGCATGGCCTCGCCGATTCCCTCGGTGGACGTGCCCCGGCTGGCCGCGGCGGGTGGAGACCCGCAGCAGCTGAACTGGGACGAGGCTGCCGATCTCTCCGGCCCCTGGTATGACCGGGGCGGTGCCACTCCGAGCAAGCGTAGCTATGCCGGACGAATCGCTCACGACGGGGAATATCTCTATCTGGAGCTGGCTGACGAGTGTGATACCTCTAAGCTCACCTCCTCGGCGATAGTCTTCCCGTACGACGACTGGGAGGTCTTCGTCTCCCGCCAGCGCGAATTGCCTTACCGACAATACGCCTCCGGCCCCTCGGGTCTGACCACCGCGCTTTCGCATGGCGAGGTCAACTGGCGAATGAACGTACCGCTGGAGGACTTCGAGATGAAGGTGGTGTCGGATACCACCGCGCCGGATGTGTGGATTACCAGGATGGTGCTGCCGCTGGCAAGCATGCTGCCCGGAGGAGTCAAGCCCGGGGAGACGCTGTACATGAACATCATGCGCATCAGCGGGCCGGCGCTCAGTGGGACCGGTGGATTGGGGCTGGATACCTGGGTGTCCTACTGCTCAGTGCATGAGGTGGACCGGCTGGGCGAGCTGAAGCTGGCTCCCTAGGTCGTCCGCATCATGACGGGAAACGTGAGGGGCGGCAGCCGATGGCTGCCGCCCTTTTTTCACATGCCCAGCGCTCGGACGTGGCGGGTTCAGTGGTCGGGGAGACCCTCGCTCGGTCCGTGAGCTGGCGGTTCTGTCGTGTGCCCTCCTTAATCGATCTTGAACCTCACCACATATACCTCTTTCCCGCCCTGGGTGAAACGTACCTCATAGGCTCCGTCCGGGAGCGGGCGGTTGTTGCGCTCGGCGATGTAGCTTACGGCGTGACGCGAACCGCTTACTATCACCCGCTGCCGCATGATGGGCGTGCCCTCGCGCCGCCACTCGATAACCAGCTCTGTGTTGGGGGGAGCGTCCTCGCATTCGAAGTACAGCCCCACCTTGCTGGTTCCCGTGGGGAAGCGGTCACTGACGCCGAGCGGGCGGTTGCGTTCATCCACGCCGGTGCACATGAGGGCGCGGCGCACACACCTCAGGCCGCTTGGCGCCGGGGATGCCGAGGGAGCGGTTTGGGAGGAAGGAGGGGGCGCGGTTCGGGGTGGAGGGAGAGGCTTGATGCGCAGTGAGGCCAACACCGGCGGGGGCATCTCCACCGTCGGCTGGCCGGTCACCACGGAGACCCGTTGCCAGACCTGTGCCACCCGGTCCAGGGAGGGTGCAGAGCCCGAGACGATCCAGAGCACCGGCCCGTGACTGGCGGCGCGCACTCCGGCGGGCGCTGCGGCGACCGCCCCCTGGGCCAAGCTGCGCATGGCTTCGGGGGTGGTGCCGACAAGCACACCGGCGTGGGTGACGGCCCCTCCCGGATCGGTGATCTCCACCTGGGCGGCGCCCCGCGCTTCCCCTGGCGGCACGCGTGCCCCGAGACCCGCCAGGCTCAGCATGGCCGCTGCGGTGGCGGATCGGGGGGATTTGACCTGCCACCCTTCCGGCAGGTCCCCCGGCGAGGGAAAAAACTCGAGCGGGACCAGTGGACGCTCCGCCAGATACTCCCACAGGGCCCAACTCCGCCAGAAGAGCGAGAGGTCCGAATCTCCGGCGAGCAAGCTATGGGCGGCCTGCGCCGGCAGCTCCACCTCCAGGAGCGGGAGCCCCTGCTCATGCAGGAGCAGGGCCAGGGTTGGGGCCTGCGGCGCGGCTTCTGCTGCAATGCCTGCCAGCAAGGTCAGGTACACGGCCAACTCGGCGCCGCCCCGGACCGCGGGGAAGGAGGTGCTGACGACGGCGGCGGCCTGGTCGCGTACCAGTTGCCCGCCCGAGAGGCGCAGCGGGCCTCCCAACTCCCGCACCAGCGGCCCGAGGGGCTCTCCGGCGGGGGGTGGGGCCAGCTCACGGAGGAGCACGCGAATCGTCTCCGAGGGCCCAGCGGGGGGTGGCTCCGCTACGGCGAGCGTCCGTCTCAGACCGTCGAGCGCGAGCAGGGCCTGGCTGAGAGGCGCCGAGAGGGCAGCGAGGTAAGCGTCAAGGTGAGGAAAGCCGCTCTCACCAGTGATCTGGTGCCACTGATCGGACCGGTAAGCCTGGACATAGGCCAAGCGGCCATAGGCCACGCGCAAGGGAGGCGGGGCATGGTCCCAGCGCTGGTCGAAGAGGGTGGCCAGAGACTCGCGGGGGAACTCCGCCTGTTCCGCAACGGGACGCACCGGCCAGGGCAAGGGCTGTTGATCGGCCCAGGTCTGGAGGACCTCCGCCGTCGCAGAGAAACGGGAGGAGAGGCTTTCGAGCGCCTCCTCCTGGCTAACGGAGGAGCCGGGGGAACCATCCGCGGCCAGGCAGCCAGACGCCAGCCACAGGTTGCCGCTGCAGCAGACCGCCAGGAGTAGGGATCGAACTGCCCTGTATATCACGTCTCCATTATACCTGAACGGGGGCCGGGCCTTCTTAGAGCAAGCTCAGGTATTTCTCGCCGCCGTCGGGCAGGACGGTAACCACCGTCTGCTCTGACGTCATCTTCCCAGCCGCCTTCGCCGCGGCCCAGAGGTTGGCGCCCGCGGAGCGACCGACGAACAGGCCGTCTTCCTGCGGCAATCGCTGGGCCATCTCGACGGCCTGTTCGGTCGTGACGGTGAGGACCTCGGTGTAGACCTGGGTATCCAGGACGCCGGGGACAAAGCCCGCGCCGATCCCCTGGATGCCGTGGCTACCCGGTTCCCCACCGGAGAGCACGGGAGACTCGGCGGGCTCGACGGCCACGATTCGCACCTGCGGGTTGCGTTGGCGCAGGTAGCGCCCGACACCGGTAATGGTGCCGCCGGTGCCGACGCCGGCGACGAAGGCGTCCACGCGTCCCTGGGCTTGCTCCCAGATCTCCGGGCCGGTGTGCTCGTAGTGAGCCTGGGGATTGGCGGGGTTCTGGAATTGCTGGGGGATGAAGCCTCCCGGCGTCTCCGTCAGGAGCGCTTCCGCCTGGGCAATGGCGCCGCGCATTCCCTCCGCGCCCGGGGTCAGCACCAGTTCCGCGCCGAAGGCCGCCAGGGTCTTGCGGCGCTCCTCGCTCATGGTCTCCGGCATGGTGAGCAGGCAGCGGTAACCTTTGACCGCCGCGACCAGCGCTAGGCCGATGCCGGTGTTCCCGGAGGTGGGTTCGATGATCGTTCCACCGGGTGCCAACGTGCCGTTCTGTTCCGCAGCCTCGATCATGGCCAGGGCAATGCGGTCCTTGACACTGCCGCCCGGATTGTAGCCCTCGTGCTTGGCGAGGAGGCGCGCGCCGCCAGGCGGGCGCAGGCAGTGGATTTCCACTAGAGGCGTGTTGTGGATTAGTTCCAAGGCGTTTCTGAAGTAGCTGTGGTGCATTAGTTCTCACTTTCGGATCTCAACCGGATCATGAAGTCTGGGATAGAAAGCGCAAGAGGGCCCAAAGGCTGCTGCGTAACGGTTGGCGAGGGTTAGAGTAACCGCCGGACCTCCTCCTCAGTGGCGCGTTCGACGCCCTGGGGGCTCACACGGTACAAGGTGCGTGCCTTGTCGCGGGCGCGGGCGTAGAGCACGAAGCTGCGCCCGGCGTCCAGGCCGTAGTAGCGCTCCAGGGCGTAGTTGTTGAACTGTGTGAGAATCTGATCGCGTTCCTTAGGATCGAGCCCCAGTTCCCTGAGCGTGGCGCAGTCCACCACCGGTGGGTACTCGGCAGTACCCTCGAGGTGGTTGCGCAAGCGCCGCAGGGCCTCGAGCGCAGCACTGCGCCGCGCGGAGTCAATAGCGCCAAAGGCCCAGCCGCACTTGCCGATGCCGAGGATGGTCATGGGCGCGGCCAGCATCTGGGTGAAGCCGTATTCGAGGAGTTGCAGCCGGCTGGCCTGGGGCGGGGGTGTCCACAGTGCGCCGTAGCCAAAGCCCATGGCGCGGGCTTCATCGAAGGAGTACAGTGTCGGGGGGCGAGGGGGCTTCCCCTTCTCGATGACACAATGCTCTCCACCCGGGAGGTCTAGCGGCTCTCCGACCAGACCAGCGGCGCGCACCTTGCCGTCAGCGCAGGCCACGGTGGTCTGGCTACCCGTGCGGTCCTGAGCCATGGAAAAGACCGTCCCGCGCACCGCGGCCACGGAGACGGGAGTGTAGACCCTCATCTCGGATCGCGGGCCAAAGCCAGGGGCGACCTTGGCCAGAACCTGGCCGACCTTGAGGTAGAAGGATCGTCCTCGCCAGGCCCCGGCGCGATCATATTCCAGGAGCTTGATGGTCAGCTGGGTGTCGGGGCGCAGCATGAGCAGGCTGCCGTCCGGCCAGGAGAGAGTAGCGGTGGCTCCCGTCCCCGTCCGCACCACGTAACCGTCGCTCAGCTTCATCTGGAGCTGCGCGGGCCAGGTGGCGGTGAACTCGCCCTCCGCAACGGTCACCCGTCCGGCCAGCTCGACGATGGTCGCCTCGAACTCCTGATTCTCCCGTCGCACGCCATCGGCAAGAATGGCAACCAGGAGGATCGCGAGGCCTACAAGTATGCGTGGATCCGCATATCTTTTCCAACCCGTACGGGGCTTGCGCCGGCGGACGCGGGCTTTCTTCTTTTCGCGCTTCTCCACGCCGGCCAGAGCGTCCAGCAGCACCTCTGCATCAGTCTGAGGTTTCTTCTTGCGCCACCACAACATCGGTGTTCACCTCCCACCGGCTACCGACTGCGGCTTCTGCCGTACCCTCCACTGCGAAGACTCTTAGCCTACCTGTCCGGCCCCGCACCTCGACCTCACCGAGCTCTTGGAGCCGGGAGCGGTCCGGGAGTAGTTGCACGGTGGCCTCGCTGAGCAGGAGCGCGGCCCGGTATTCCTTGGTCAGTCCCTCCAAACGCGAACCGGTGTTCACGACGTCGCCGATCACGGTGTATTGGGTACGCTGATCGGAGCCCACGTTCCCCACGATGGCCTCGCCGGAGTGCAGGCTGATGCCGATACGCAAGGGCGTGCGGTCTTCCTGTTTTTCCCAGTGTTGATTGAGCACGGTGAGCATCTCCAGCATACGGTCCGCCGCGCGAAGGGCACGCTCGGCGTGGTCGGACTGGGTGCCGAAGACGTTCCACACGGCCAGGATACCGTCGCCCATGAACTTGTCGAGGTAACCATCTTGCTCCAGGATGGCGGCGCTCATGGCCGAGAGGTACTCGTTGAGCTGGGCGATCCAGACTTCCGGAGGGCGGCTCTCGGAGAGTGTGGTGGAGCCGCGCACGTCAGAGAAGAGCACGGTGACGGGCCGACGCTGTCCCTGGCGCACGAGTTGAGGATGGCGCACGAGTTCCTCGAGGACCTCTGGTGAGACGTAGGTGCTGAATTGCTGCTTGATCATACGCCGTTCGGCTCCCATGCGCTCCACAGTTCCCACAGCGACCGGGAGGAGGGTGGCCCAGAGGAAGGCGCCGTAAGGGATGACCAGGTGCAGAGTCGAAAAAGCCACGAAGAAGGAAGGCACGGCGATCAGTAACACCAGGGCGAGGCCCAGCAGGGGCCCCGTGACCTCAGCGCCGCTCCACACCAGCCAACCCGCAGCGAGGCCCAGGAGGAGGGCCAGCGCCAGCCAGAACAGGCTGCCGGTGGCATCCACCAGAGGCCGGTCCTGCAGGAGGGTATTGACGATGTTGGCGTTGGTCTCCACGCCGAAGAACTCGCGACCGCTGCTGCGGTACGGCGCGGCCCGGAGGTCATAAAGGCCCGCGGCGGTAGCTCCCACCAGGACGATCTTGTCCTTCAGCTCCGATCTGTGCTTTCCTGCCAGTACCTCACTGAAGGAGTAGCGAGGCACGCTGCCGGGCGGACCGCAGTAGTTGATGAGGACACTGCCTTCCTCGGAGACTGCTACCCGGCGAGGATCCAGGGCGGGCTGCCGGGCGGAGGCGGAGGAGCCCTCGGCGGCCTGGAGGATGGCGACGCTGAAGTGGGGGAGGACGACCCGAGAACTGATTCCCAGCCGAGCTGGCTGGAAGCGGCGATAGACCCCGTCGGAGTCGGGAACGATATCCACATAGCCCACCGCCATCGCTGCCTTCTCCAGCTCGGGGATCGGCCCGGCCAGGTTCATCTCCTGCACCCGCTGCAGGCGTTGCGCGAGGAGCTCAGGGGTGGGGACGGACCAGCCCTCCCAGGTGCGCGCGTCCTGGGTGTGAGCCTGGGGTTGCCGGTAGATACCCAGAACGCCGTGCCCGTGCCGGCGGAGGGCTGCGGCGAAGAGGACATCCCCCGCCCGGCCCGCACGATCGGGCTCGATGAACAGGATATCAAAGGCCACTACCTTTGCCTCGCGGAGCCGGTCAAGAAGTTGGGCATAGATTTGACGGGGGAAGGGGAACTGGCCGAGGGCCTTCAGGGTGGCGTCATCCAGGGCCACAATGGCAACCTCGCTCGGAGGCGCGGGGGCTTGGCGCTCGAAGGCCAGATCATAGGCAAGGTTCTCGGGAACTGAAAAGAGAGACCAGCCGGCGGTGAGCGGCAGGTAACGCAGCACCACGATCACGACAGCCATCATTGCCGCGAAACGCAGCCCCGCCGCGCGTTTGGTCCGCAGGTCCGCCCCCGGTAGGTCGCCCCTCATGACAGCCTCGCCTCACAGGGTGGTGCACGTGGTCGGTACAGGTATTATACGCTCAGTATACCTGATTTTGCGTGAAGCCGGAAGTGGGTGAGGGGGAGCAGAGACCTGGGGCCGGGAGAGGGAGTGTGCCACCTGGCGGCCAGCGCGTGAGGCCTCACCCCCTCGGCGGCCACCAGGTGGCTGCCGACCCTCTCTCCCCGTATCTGGTGGGGGCTGTGACCGGGCGCTGCACAGGCCTCGGCGTTGAGCGTCGTGCCCTTCCACGAGCTTCAGGCAAATACGGTGGGTGCCAGCGCACGGCATCTGCAGCTCGAACCTGGCCCAGAGGCGGTCTGGGTTGACACTAAGGGGGTTCATACCTATAATAATCTTCACCGGCGCGCCTTTCATGCGCGCCGAAGGTGTCAGGTTTTGTGTGATTGCCCCAAGGGCAGGTGGGCGGCTTGCGCACCTTCCGTAGCGGTTTCACGATGATTGAGATGATGGTGGTGGTGGCCATCATCATCATCCTGATAGGCATCTTGCTGCCGGTGCTGTTCAGCGCCAGGAACAAGGCCTATATTACTCAGTGTCACGCGGGCCTGCGCCAGTTGCAGATGGCCATGCTGATGTACAGCATGGACTACGATGGCCACCTGCCGTTCATGCTGATTACGGACACGGAGGATGGGATTCCGCACCGATGGTGCAGTGCCATCTATCCGTACTGCCAAAGCAAGCTGATATTCGCCTGTCCCAACAATCCGGTGTATGTGGATCCTGGTTCGCGGCCGGAGCCGCGAGCGCGCATGCCGGAGACTTCGTACTACTACAATGGGAACGAACTGGGCGGGGTCCTGGAGACACACATCGAGGATCAGGCCTCGGTGATCAGCATCATGGACGGGTGGTTCTTTGAGGGGGGCGGGGGGCCCGGAGGGCTGAACTACCCGATGTACTACAGTCCGTGGGCTACGCCGCAGGTGCTGGCGGACTGGGTTAATGGCCTTACGACCACTTACGTCGGCCCGCAGCAACTGGGCAGGATGCACCTGCACAATGGCGGGGTGAATGTGGTGTTCATGGATACCCACGTCAAGTGGGTGAACAGCGCGCTGCCTGAGCAGTTCAGCCGAGACCAGTAACAAGACTTTGGCGGGGTGGGCGGCAGGCAGGCGCGAGACCCCCAACCGGCGGCGGTAAGAGACCCGAGGCCGGGACGGACCGTCCCGGCCTTCACTTGTAGGCAGGCCAGGGTCAAGGTAGCCGCTGGAGTTGTGATGGAGAGGACAAGATAGCATGGGCCGCTTCAAGCTGTGGATTATCACCATTGTTGCCCTATTCCTGGTCGGCTTCCTGGTGGCTTTCGCCCCCATCCGGCCGGTACCCAAGGGTTTCCAAGTACAAAGCACCTTCCGGTTCAGCTTTCCAGAGCCCGTAGCGGGGGCGCAGCAGGATCTGGAGTCTGCAAGTGGACAGGTCACCGCGGAGCTGCGTGACAAGCTGGGCGACGAGTTGAGTTACGCCAAGTTCCTGACGCCCACCATGCTGGAGGTCTCGACTTTCGCGGTCACGGAAGAGGTGGCGACCCAGGACCGGGAGACGGCCTTCGAGACGCTGGAGGCCAAGTACCCGGGAGTGAAGGCCGAGCCGCTTCCCCAGCAGGGGGATCGCCCTCTTTACACGCTGGGAAACGTACTGGCGATCTACCCGCCAAGCCCGCAGATCCGGCTGGGTCTGGACCTGCAAGGGGGGGCGCATGTGGTGCTGTTGGCCAAACCGGAGACCACCATGTCCTTCGTGGGGCCGCCGGAGCGGCCCATGGTGAGTCTTACGACCGCCGAGGAGCAGCCGGCCGAAGGGGCCGCAGCAGCGGCGGAAGCAGCTCCCCAGCCTGCGCAGCAGTCGGTCGCTGGAACCCAGACGGAGGAGGAGATCCGCCGCAGCATTATCGCGGTTCTGGAGCGTATGGGCACGGACCCGGCCACGGTGGAGGTGGAGACCATCTCTCCCACCCGAATTAACGTGGTCACGCAGGCGGAAGACGAAGCGGCAGCCAAGGCGCAGGCAGCAGCCATTCTGAACTACCTGCAGAACGCCTATCCAGGAGCGAAGATCGAGAACGACAAGTTGGATAGCGTATTCCTGGAGAAGGGCACAGCCGAGAAGGTGCGCAACGTCGTGGACCGCCGTCTGTACGCGATGAGTGATGTGCGGGAGCCGATCGTGCAAACGCAGGGGCAGGACCGAATCATTGTGGAGCTACCGGGGGTGCGGGATCCGGAGCGGGTGCTGGACCTGCTGGGGACCACAGCGCAGCTTCAGTTTTGTCTGATTCCCGACCGCTATGAACCGCCGGCTGGGGATGGCATGGGAAAGACCGACTATTCGC
>JAAYIR010000189.1 GCA_012523355.1 candidate division WS1 bacterium | reverse complement strand
GCGCCGGAGCTGGTGGAGCGGTTTTCGGTGGGCTTGCCGGAGGCCGGTTCCGCAGCCGGGCCGGAGGGGGCGGCGGGTCTGGCCATGCTGGCGGGCATGGGCGTGGGCGATTTCGTCTTCCTGGCGCTGTTTCTGACGGCGGCGGCCCGCTTTGGCTTTCCCTTGCGCCGGGGCGGAGTGGCCATCATCGTCCTGATGTGCCTGGCCATCGTCAGCTACCTGATGCTTCCGCTGCTGGGCGTGGAACTGCCCGGTATTCCGCTCCTGCCCTTCATTGCCGGGGGCTTTCTGCTCGCCTACTGGCGGCGCTTCCGCCTCAGCCCCGCCGAGCGGCAGGGACTGGTCTGGGGCGCCCTGCTGCTGGTGATCATTCTGCTGGGGATAATGCTGCTCACCCACGGAGCCCCGAGCCCGGAGCCGTCGGCTAACGCGCTGGAGGGGGTTGCGCCGGAATAGGCGGGGCCAGGGCTTGTCCCGGCGTCGGGTCGGCGTGAACCGCTAATCCATAGGCCTGCCAACCCATGAACGATCCCCACCTGGACGTCGTGACCGGTGCCTTTGGCTTTACCGGCAGGCATATCGCCGAACGCCTGCTTGGAGCCGGCCACCGCGTCCGAACACTGACCAATCATCCCCGCCAGGATCATCCGCTGGCCGGGCACGTGGAGGTGGCTTCGCTGAACTTCGCTCACCTCCCCGCGCTGATCGCCTCTCTGGAAGGGGCGACCACCCTGTACAACACCTACTGGATTCGCTTCCCTCACGGCGGCATGAGTTACGAGCGGGCGATAGGCCAGAGCCGGCAGCTCTTCCAGGCCGCGCGCGAGGCCGGGGTGGAGCGTATCGTCCACGTGAGCGTCTCCAACCCGTCCCCCAGCTCGCCACTCCCGTACTTCCGAGGCAAGGCTCAGGTGGAGAAAGCCCTCGCGGATCTCGGGGTCTCATACGCTATCCTCCGTCCCACCGTGCTCTTCGGCGCCGGGGCTATTCTCCTGAACAACCTGGCCTGGCTGCTGCGCCGTTCCCCGGTGTTTCTGATGCCGGGGGATGGCGCTTACCGCCTGCAGCCCATAGCGGTAGAAGACGTGGCGGACCTGGCGGTGAGAGCGGGGGAAGGGCGAGAGAACATAATCCTCGAGGCAGGCGGGCCGGAGACCTTTAGTTTCGAGGAGCTGCTGCGGATCATCGCCAGCCTGGTAGGAACTGCCGTGGCCTTCGTCCATGTCCCGCCGGGCCTGGCACTGCTTGCCTCGCGGGCGCTGGGACCGCTGGTGCGGGATGTGGTTCTCACGCCGGAGGAGATGGAAGGGTTGAGGGCCGGCTTGCTGGTGTCGTCGGGACGGCCTGCAGGTGAGCGGTTGCTGACCGATTGGCTGGCTCAACACCGGACCGAACTGGGCCGGACCTGGTTCTCGGAGCTAGCGCGGCATTACCAGGCGCGAAAAAAACTTTCTGCGGGGGGTTGACAAAGTCTGAAGAAGTGATACGATAGCCTGTGCAAGCCTGTACAAGATTGACCGGCGTTCTTTATACAAACTCTTACCGCCGCCTGGTCGCCCCAACAGACGCGGACTAAGCTGAAGCACCCATCGCCACTGTGCCGGCTTGCAGAGAGGCCCGACTCCGCCCATAGTCAGAGCAGACTCCATCGCAGCCCGGGCGGACCTCCAAGACAACGGCCGGATTCCTTCCGCCCCGAAGGGAATCCGGCCGCTTTTCCTTAAGTCCTCCAGTCAGCAAGTCCCAGCCAGCGGAGTTCATGCGCGGGAGGCCGAGCTGCCCAGGGTGTGACGGGGACGTCCGGCCGTCTCAGTCTCCGGCCACGGGGCCCGGCTTCTCGGTCCCCGAGACCCCGAAGGCCGCGGCCAGTATCTTCCGCGCGATCGGCGCCGCGGCACTGCTGCCGTGACCCCCTTCGGCCACGAACACGGCGCAGGCGTACCGAGGCTTATCTGCCGGCGCAAAGCAGACGAACCAGGCGTGCGTGGGCCGGTCGAGACGGTGCTGGGCAGAACCCGTCTTACCCGCCACGGACACACCCAGCCCCCGCAGCCCCTTGGCAGTCCCGAGGTCGCTTTCCACGGCCTGGCGCATGCCGCGGCGCACCTCGGCCAGGACCTGGTCCTCGATGGGCTTCCCTTCTACCTCAACCCGGTGGCCCTCGGGCTGGGTGAAGACCTGGTTGCCATACCCCAGCCAGTCCGGCCACTGGATGCGTCTGATCAACCGGGGCTTGAGCAGGAACCCTCCGTTGGCTACGGCAGCGGTCACCAGGGCCATCTGCAGGGGCGTGGTAGTCAGATAGCCTTGGCCAATCACCATGTGCAAGGTATCACCTGTATACCAGGGCTCCTGGCGCCTATCCCGCTTCCAGCGCGGGTCGGGAACAAACCCGGCCCGCTCCCCGGCCAGCCCCAGGCCGGTGGTATTCCCCAGGCCGAAGGCGCGGGCGTAGGTGGCCAGGCTGTCGCTGCTGAGCCCACGGTTGGTCACCAGACTGTAGAAGTACACATCACAGGACTCGGCCAGACCCCGGTAGAAGCCGACGGAGCCGTGCCCCGGTGAGCGCTGCCAGCAGCGGAAGGGCGTACGGTCCCGGCCCTGGTGGATGACGCCGGCGCAGTAGAAGTGATCGCTGGTGCTGAGGTTCGTAGTACTGAGAGCGGCGGTGGCGCTCACCAGCTTGAAGACCGAGCCCGGCGGATAACAGCCACTGGTGGCGTGGTCCAACAGCGGGTCGCGGGGGTCGTTCTGCAGCGCCTTCCATTCCTCGGGCGTAAAACGCTTGACCCATTTGTTCGGATCGTAGTTCGGACGACTGGCCAGGACCAGCAACTCGCCGGAGTTCACGTCCACCAGTACAGCGGCGCCGTCTCGACCGGAACTGGCGACCTCGTCCAGGGCCTCCTCAGCCGTGCGCTGAAGCAAGCTGTCCAAGGTCAGGTACACGGTCGCGCCAGGGCAGGCGGGACGATCGGCCAGGGGTGAGCCGGTGGGGTCGCCGCCCGCATTGACCTCATACAGGCGATAGCCACGGCGGCCCTGCAGCAGGGGCAAGGTCAGTTCCCCCACCTGATAGTCCTCACACAGGGCTTCCACGCCGGTCTGCCCCAGCAGAGAGGTGGGATCGTAGATGTTGTCCGTCAGCGGAGGTGGGGGCGTCTGGGCCGAGTCCGTAGCCGGGTACAGCAGGTCCTTGCGGTCCGCATACTGTTCTGCCGAGATCGCCCGGGCATAGCCCAGAGTATGGGCGGCCAGGCTGCGGCGGGGATAAAAGCGCTGCACGTGATTGCCGATGCGGATGCCCGGCATCTCCCATTTCCGCGCCTCCACCTGCGCCACCACCTTGAAGGGCACATCCTCGCCGATGTCTTTGAGGGTGACGGCCTCCAGTGCCTGTTCCTTGAGGGACTGCTCGAGACTCTCGCGGACCTGGGGCGTGGGCACCGTCAGAATCTCGGCCAGGCGGCGGACGATGCGCTCGACTGTGGCGGTGTCTTTGCGCGGGAACTCGGCGGGTACCACTTCCACATCCCAGCGGGATCGGTTGCCGATGAGAAGCCGTCCGGCGCGGTCCAGCACCAGACCCCGGGGCGCTGGTTCCCAGACGATCTTGGTGCGGTTCCCGGCGGCCTCACGCGCGTAGCGATCCCACTGGGTGAGTTGCAGGATCCAGAGCCGGACGGCGATCGCACAGATCGCCACGCCGGTGAGAAGGAGTAGAACCCGGATTCGATGGTTGAATAGAGCTACATCCATAGCAGGTCGTGAGGCGCTTGGGTCAATTGGTCACCGGAGCCGCAAGGCCAGTCCGCCGCTCCGCCGTGGCCCTCTGTGGACGCTGGCAGGATGGACTCCGGGCAGTCTACCTCACAAGAAGAGTGTTAGTAGCGTCCTGGCTAAGGCTCCCCATGAACCGTGCACTTGCCTTTGGGGGCTTTGCTGGCAGGGAAGCTGCGCTCCTCAGTATGCGGGCAGTGCGGTCCCGCGAGCTGGCCGCTGTCAGTGCAAATCAGCGCGGTGACAGTTCCGCTCTCAGGCGCTGCCCCGCCTCCAGTGGGCGCTGGTGTACGTGCTGCGGGCCGGGTGCTTGGTCCATGCAGCGTACAGGGGGCCGGGGAGGAATCGCCCGGCGGCAGGGTCTTCTCCAACGTGTGCGGACAATGCGGTCCGGCGAGTCCCCCGGAATCGGCGCACAGCGTTACGGTGCGCGACTTCTGGGGTTTCTCCTCCTGGGGTTCCTCGCGCGGCTTCTGCCGCGTGGCTCGCACGCCGGAACCCTCGGGAAATTGCCCCTTGTAGCCCAGCGTCTGCATGGCCTCGCGCATGAACCGGGCCCAGATCGGCGCACAGAAGCCGCTACCCGTGGCCGCCGGACACGGGGAGTAGTCGTCGTTGCCTACCCAGACCGCTGTCGAGAGATCGGGGGTGAAGCCTACCCACCAGGCATCGCGGCCATCCTGGGTGGTGCCAGTCTTTCCCCCGGAGGCGTACCCGACGGCTGCGGCCGGTCGGCCGGTGCCGGAGGTCACCACTGAGCCCAACATGCTAATCATGCTGATGGCGACCGCCGGATCCAGCACACGGGTGGGCGTCAGCGGCGCCCGGTAGATGGGGTGTCCCCAGTAGTTTTCGATCTCCAGGATGAGAGTCCGGTCATAGCGGAGGCCGCCGGAGGCAAAGGTGGCGTAGCCCGAGGCCTGTTCCAACGGTGAGACACTGGAGACTCCCAGGGCCAGAGACACGTATGGGTCCAGCCGGCTCTGCGGTATGTTCATGATGCGCGCGGCGACCTCCCGCACGCGATCCACCGTCACGGCCCGCACCACCCGCACCGAAACCAGGTTTACCGACTGGGCCAGCGCGTGGCGCAGTGTGTAGTCTCCACTCTGGCGCGGACTGAAGTTCTTTGGCGACCAGTACTTGCCATTGCCCATAGGCAAGGACAAGGGGTTGGCGCTGAACACTGAGTTGGGGCTATAGCCGGACTCCAGAGCAGTACACCAGACGTATGGCTTGAAGGAGGAGCCCGGCTGGCGGCCGTAGTAGGGCGGGCCAGGATAGGCCCGGTTATACTGCACCTTCTCCCAAGGCCCGACGCCTCCCACCATGGCCAGTACGCGCCCGTCGTGCACATCCACGCAGGCCAAAGCGCCCTGCCCTTTGAGGCTGCGACGAATCGCCCCGCGCCTGCGCAGGCTTTCGATACCTCTGTCCATCTCGCGCTGGGCGATCTTCTGTACGTTGATGTCCAGGGAGGTGTAGACCCGCAGCCCGCCTCGATAGAGCGCCTCCTCGCCATACCAGTCCTTGAGCTGCCGGATGACCAGATGGGTGAAGTGCGGCGCCCGGGAGACCACTACCCCGGGTGGATTCCGCCCCGCGCCAGGCGCGACCAGGCGCGCTTGCGAGGCCTCCTTGGCCTGGGAGGGGGTGAGGTAGCGTTCGCGTACCATGGCCTGGAGCACATCGTCCCGTCGCGCCTTGGCGGTCTTGGGATGCCGGATTGGATCGTTGCTGGTGGGGCGTTGAGGCAGGCCCGCCAGCAGCGCGCATTCGGCCAGGCCCAACTTGCTGGGGTCCTTGCCAAAGTAGGTCATGGCCGCGGTCCGCGCGCCGTAGGCTCCGTGACCGTAGTACACCTCGTTGAGGTACATCTCCAGGATCTCGTCCTTGGAGTATACGCGTTCCAGCTCCAGGGCCAGCAGTATTTCCTTGATCTTGCGGTCCCAGGTGCGTTCGTGGGAGAGCCAGATATTGCGCACTACCTGCTGGGTCAGGGTGCTGGCTCCCTGCTGAACACGGCCACCCGTGATGTCCACCCACGCCGCGCGAAGCATATCCCGCGGACTAATGCCGCGATGCAGATAGAAGCGGCGGTCCTCAATGGCGATGGTTGCCTGCCGCAGTTGGACGGGGAGCTTGTTCAGTGGCACGTACTCGCGGTTTTCCTTGTACACCCGGGCCAGGAGGGTGTGTCCAACGCTGCCGTCGGGCTTGCGATCGGTGGAGAAGATCTCAGTAGCCAGGGCGGGCTGGTAGCCCCGCAGCAGCATCTGCTCGGGCAGCACATTGTGCAGACGGCCAATCGCGCCCCCGATGAAACCCAGCAGAGCGCAGCCACCGACCACCAGAAGGGCACTGGCGTAGAGGAAGAAGCCAGGAATTGAGGCACGACGCTTGTACATACGTCTCCTATTGCTATCAGACGCATATTCTACCGTGCAAGGTTCCGGGGGTCAACGAGGGGGGACACTGTGTTCTGCGGGTTTCCGGAGCGTTGGCCACCAGCCAGGGCTATGATTTCCGCGCTACGCACACTCGAGCACCCATTGCCTGAGGTGTGCCACGGCTTGTCTCAGCAGTTCCGGCCGCTGTGAGGGCGGATGATTAGCGAGCGACTCGTCCTCGATCGCCAGCGCTCCCTCATATCCAGCCCGACGGAGCAGCTCAATCAGCCGTCCGTAGTCCAGGTCGCCCTCGGGGATGGGGGCGACCAGTCGACCATACTCCCAGCCGAGCGGGCGAGGCTGCTCACGCACCTCCTCGGGGTACTGGACGTTCTTGACGTGGACATGAAACACTCGCGGCGCCAGGGCCTCGACGGTATGATAGACCTCCGAGAGGGTGGCGCCGGCCCAGTACAGGTTGGCGGGATCCAGGGTCAGGCCGACGCGTACGGGATCGGTGTCCCCCAGCAGCCCCTGCAGCCAGACCAGGTCGTTGCCTTGTCGGCCATGATTCTCAATGGCCAAGCGCACCGGTGAGCCGGAGGTCGCCGCCAGGATACGCTCTACGGCCTGAACATAGAGGGCAAGGCGCCGGCTCCGGCTGAGATGATCTGGCCCGGACATGGCCCCGTCCACGCGGACTACCCCCACCCCCAGGGCCGCGGCGATCCGCAGAGTCCTGACGGCCCACTCAATCTCCGGCTCCAGGCGCGGCGCGTTGAAATTTGTCGGCAGAAACAGCGCGCATATTGAGCAGCCGCGACTTGCGTAAGCCTCGGTTGCCGCCGCCACCCCGTCCGGTTCGCTCACGCGCAGCCCATGGTGGAGTGAGTTGACCGGCGCGGGGAGAGTCAGGTTGCGGGTGAGAGCGGCCTCCACGCAACGCACACCGATCTCCGCAAGCCCACTGCAGAGGTCATCAAAGCCAGCCTGGAACAGAGTTACGTCGCGGATGGCGAGGAACATACTGAGCACGATGATACGCTGCGCGGAAGAAAGATGCAACGGGCCCGCCTGACGCAAGCCCGAGGGCGGCGCAATTTC
>JAAYIR010000188.1 GCA_012523355.1 candidate division WS1 bacterium | reverse complement strand
CAGGGCGCGCAGTATTTCGGTGATCTCAGCTTCAGAGCCGAGGTGGATGGGGCAGTTGTCAATGTCACTCTTCCCGACGAGAGCGGTCATCGCTACCCTCTCTTTGAACGGGGCCAAACCAAGACCATCTCCTTACCGAAATTCAGGTATGAGAGCACGCTCGCTGAAGAAGCCCCTGCGCCTATTACCTATAACTACCCCAAGTCAAACTTGCCTCTCGTTCGCCTGCATACTGGCCTGGGTCGGAAGCACTTGACCGTCACTCTTGATCCCGACAACACCATTGCGGAGGCCGATGAGGAGAACAACCGGGCCGAGATGAACTACCTGGTGTACGACGGTCGGGAGAAGGGGGATCGTGTGCTCGAGGGCCGTCGCACCGTGAAGTACGGCCTTAACGATCTCGGCTTCCTCCTCGCGCCTCGCTTGCTCAGCAACACCAAACTCCTGCATTCCGGCTATGTCCAACGTCCCACTGAGCTCCAGGCTCTGGTCGGCAACCCCGAGTTTGCCGGGGTCTTCAGTGGGGTGGAGATAGCCCTCTTCATGGATGGGGAAGAGATTGCGCGGCAGACCATCGCCGAGCTTGACCGCAAGCCGAATCTCGTTCTCTCCCTGCAGGGTGACATGCGCTACTACGGCCCTGCGCTGAAGCCTGACGCCTCTGGCGCCATGCTCCGTTTCCCCGTGGATCTGACCAATGTCGCCGAGGGCAACCACATGATCAAGGTTGTCATTGACCCCGAGGACAAGTTTGCTGACCTCCGGCGGGACAACAACGAGGCCCAGATGACCTTCCGGGTTCGCCCTCCTGGAGGCACCGTACGCGTGCGGGTCACGGACTTCACCCAACCCACGCGTCCGGTGGCCCGCGCTCTTCTGGTCTTTGAGGACATGTGGTTTGGCTGGACCGATGCGCAGGGGGCGGCCGAAATTCCCGACGTCCCCGCCGCGACCTACTCCAACCGCAGTCTATCCGGAGAACGCGAACACCCCGCCCCCCGCTACTATCAGGGATACGCCGAAGCCTTCACCGTCGCCAATCGCCAGACGCAGGATGTGACCATGAAGCTGGAGCGCGCGATCACTCTGGTGGGCGATGTCAAGGTCGCGGGAACCGGGGCTCTCCTCACCGACGAGCCCTGCGTCGTCTCCGTCCAGGACGGTGACTCGCACTTGGCGGCCCGCGTCAGCGGCGGTCACTACCGTATCGAGGACGTCCCTCCCGGGCAACACACAATTGTGGCGGCGGCCTATGGCTACCAGACTCTCACGACCACGACTACCGCGGCCCGTCCCGACGCCCAAAGCGATGAGTGTCGCCTCGACCTCACCCTGACCGATGGACCACGTGCCACCATCACCGGTATCGTGAAAGCCCGGACCTCCGCCACCTCCATCAAACCCCTCTCCGGGGCGCTGGTCTGGCTGGCCGGGGCACCCCGGGCTGCCGAGACGGACGCCCAGGGCGCCTACACTTTGGAGCGCGTGGCCGCGGGTCGTGCTGACACGGTTGTGGCTGCTGCCAAGAGCCACACCGACGCCTCGGCACTGCTCACCGCCCCCGCCACCGGCGCCACCCTGACTGCGCCCGACCTGGTCCTGGCCCGGATAGATCAGAAGCTCAAGACCATTGACTTCGACGCCACCACCTGGGCCATCTGCGAGGAAACCGCCGAAGCCGGCAGCATGCCCTCCATCCAGGTGAACACGAAATTCGGCGCCTTCACCGGCGCTCTCGGTCTCATGTACCACGCCACCGCTGGCCAGCCCCAGATCCACGCCGATTACCTCCTGCTGTGCTTCCAGGGCGGCACTTTCATTCAGGGCGGTGTATCCTCTGAGATTGGCATTGATAAGCTCACCGGGGTGAGTCTGGACACGCTCAAAGTCGGACCCATGAAGGATGTCATCGAGGCTTACGGGAAGGTCTTTAGTGTCATCGAGGGGATCAACAAGCTCGCCGACTGGATGTACGGCGATCTTGATCCCTCCATGATGCATCGCAACAACAAGGTTGTCGGCACCTATACCACGCACACTGGTGCGGACTATGAACAGGACCCGCTGATTGACATCCCCACCTCGACCGACATCCCGGTGGCGGTCACCTTCGCGGGCGGGGGACAGACCATTATTCGTGTGGACCATATTATCCTGAAGGACGCGACAGGGCAGAAGAAACGCATCGTGGCGGAGTGGTACTCACCTGGATTCGCGGTCTACAAGCTCGATGCCCCGGTTCTGCTGGAGTCGGCCGAAATCCAGTTGGAAATGGCCGTGCTCAATGAACGTCTGCAGTCGGGGGTGCTGGGTACCGCCTCGCGCAATCTGGTGCAGTGGAAGCCCAACGACAACAACTGGCTCCGTTTTTCAGCGTACAACTACTCCAATTTCTAGCCACCGCGTGTATACTGGTGCCTACAGCGGGTCGGGTTGGACCCGATTTCCCTGTCCAGGACGCGTTGTCGGCTGGCGATTTGTTTTGTCTCCACCACCGTGGTCGGGGTGTGGCTGGTGAATTGAAGGCACCGTAATGATTACCTCTCCAGGTCTTCCCCTGAAACGCGAAGTGATTCGCCTGGCCATGCTGGGCTGCACTTCCGGCAACGGTCAACCTTACTCGTGGAGTGCCATCTTTAACGGTTATGACCGCGCGCTTATGACCGCCGAGCGCCCCTTCCCCTTCGCGGAGACCTTCGAGCTAATGCACCTGCTGATTGGTGGTCTCCGTAGTCGTGAGGAGGGTGGGCGTGAGATACAACTGGAGGAGATACAAGTATGAATCCCAAAGAAATGCGTCCCAGCCGGGTCTTGGCCAAGCTACGGGCAGGTGGGGTGGCGAGTTGCTTCAAGCTTAACCTCGCTGACGCACGCGCGGTGGAGATCGCGGCGATCGCCGGGTTTGATTGCGTGTGGCTGGACATGGAACATGCTGCTAACGACAACACCGCCATTGAGCAAGGCATCTGGGCCGCCAAGAGCCGCGATGTGGACACGTTGGTGCGTGTGGCGCGTGGCAGTTACAGCGATTACGTGCGACCTCTGGAGATGGACGCCAGCGGTATCATGGTCCCCCACGTGATGAGCCTCGCCGACGCTCAGGTTGTCGTCCGCATGACGCGCTTCCATCCGCTGGGCCGTCGCCCGGTAGACGGTGGCAATGCCGACGGTGCTTACTGCAAGATCGACTTCCAGGACTACCTCCGGCAGGCCAACGAGCAGCGCTTCCTGGTGATGCAGATCGAGGACCCGGAACCGCTGGCGGAATTGGACACGATTGCGGCTTTGCCCGGTCT
>JAAYIR010000187.1 GCA_012523355.1 candidate division WS1 bacterium | reverse complement strand
CCGGCTGGCGCGCTCGCCGTCGCCGTGCAGGTGACGGTCTCCCCCACCTTGGGGGTGCTCTTGTTCACGGTCAGCGCTACCGTTATGCCCGTGCTCTCCACGGTCACCGTGATACTTGCGCTCTTGGACTTCGCCGGGGAGGACTTGTCATACGCCGTCGCCGTGACCCGGTACTGCCCGACCGCCACCGCAATGGTGTCCCAGGCTACCTGGTACGGGGAGCTGGTGTCCGTGCCCAGCGCGATGGCGTTTCCCCCGGCGACGGGCGTCGCGCTGAAGACCACGCGACTGATTCCATTGGTCGCGGAGGCCGAAACGGAGAGATCCACTACCGCCGCGTGCTTGACGGTAAGCGCGCCGCCAGGCACGTTTAGCCAGTTCACGGTCACGGTGGACCCGCCTCCGCCTCCCCCGCCCCCACCACCACAGCCGGGAACCGTCACGGCTACAGGGAGTATGGCGATCGCCATCAGCAAGTAGTGCCATCCGCTACGCATGCAGTTCACGCTCCTGGGGCCATTAGTGCTGCTTCAGAAGAGGACCAGAGAGTCTTCTCCTCCACCTCATCCTGATACTCCGCGGCCCACCGAACCGCGTGTTGGACGATCCCCACCTGCTCAAGGTTCCCTTGCCGAGCATGTCATCCCTTGTGTATAATCATACATCATCCTTCGCCGTCGCGCGAGAGGCCTGTTGCGGGAGTTTTTTGTGATGAGTTCCGACCTTTCCCTGGGCATTGACATAGGCTCCATTAGCGTGAACCTGGTTGTACTCGACCGTGAGCACGTCGTGCTGGAGGAGCACTACCTGCGCCACCATGGCCAGCCCATGCGGGTGGCCGCGGAGGCCCTCCGGGCTGCACGGACACGACACGGTGACTGTCTGACTCGAATCGCCGCCACTGGTACCGGGGGACGAGCCGTGGCGCAGATCCTGGACGCTGTCTTCGTCAACGAGGTCGTCGCCCAGGCTGCCGCCACTCGCGCTCTGCATCCCGAGGTCAACACCATCATCGAGATCGGCGGGGAGGACTCCAAGCTCATCCTGTTGCGCGATGCCGATGGGCGGCGCGCCGAAGGCGTGGCCGACTTCGCCATGAATGCCATCTGCGCTGCCGGCACCGGCTGCTTCCTCGACCAGCAGGCCACTCGCCTCAACCTCACCATCGAGGAGTTCGGACAAGAGGCACTCAAGTCCGAGCGCCCACCCCGAGTGGCTGGCCGGTGTAGTGTCTTCGCCAAGAGCGACATGATCCATCTCCAGCAGAAAGCCACGCCGGAGAGTGACATCATTGCCGGCTTGTGCTTCGCCCTGGTCCGCAACTTTAAGAGCACCGTCGGCTCTGGCGCCCCACTCCTCCCGCCGGTCGCCTTCCAGGGCGGGGTGGCGGCCAACCCCGGCATCGTCCGCGCCATGCGCGAAGTCCTGGAGGTGGACGACGACGCGCTGATCATTCCCGAGCATTTCGCCTCCATGGGCGCTATCGGGGCAGTCCTGGTTGCCGGGGACAGCGTGCCGGAGCCTCGCTGGGCTCGCCTGGACGACCTCGCGAAGTATGTCGCGCCCGGAGCGCAGCAGAAGCTCCCGCCCCTGCGCCTGGAGAAGTCGGTCATCATGCCCGCCCAGATCCGGGAGGACCTCCCGGCCCAGCCAATTCCCGCCTACCTGGGCGTGGACGTGGGCTCCATCAGCACCAACGTCGTCGTCATTGACGCAGAGGGCAACGTCCTGGCAAAGGAATACCTCATGACCGCCGGCCGCCCGCTGGAGGCGGTCAAGGAGGGTCTGCGCCGCGTGGGCGCCAAGCTCGGTGATCGCGTGGAGATCCGCGGCGCCTGCACCACTGGTTCCGGGCGCTATCTGACCGGCGACTTCCTGGGCGCCGACGTGGTCAAGAACGAGATCACCGCCCATGCGCGCGGTGCGCTGTTCGTGGACCCCCAGGTGGACACCATCTTTGAGATCGGGGGACAGGACAGCAAGTACGTGAGCCTGGAGAAGGGCGCCGTCATAGACTTCGAAATGAACAAGGTCTGCGCCGCCGGCACCGGCTCCTTCCTGGAGGAACAGGCAGAGCGCCTGGGCATCTCCATCAAGGGGGAGTTCGCCGAGTTGGCCTTCCAGTCCAAGCAGCCCCTCAACCTGGGCGAGCGCTGCACCGTCTTTATGGAGACGGAGCTCACGCGCAATCAGCAGGCCGGCGCTGCCACGCCAGACCTGGTGGCGGGTCTCGCCTACTCCATCGTCTACAACTACCTGAACAAAGTCGTGGCCCAGAAACGAGTCGGCGAGCACATCCTCTTCCAGGGTGGAACGGCGCTCAACCACGCCGTCGTGGCGGCCTTCGAACAGGTCACCGGCAAGCCCATTATCGTCCCGCCGCACAACGAGGTCCTAGGCGCGCTGGGCTGCGCGATCATCGCCATGGAGGAGGCTCCCGAGGAGGGAAGCAGCTTCAAGGGCTTCGGCATCACAGAGACGGAGTACACCGTCGAGACCTTCGAGTGCCAGGACTGTCCCAATCACTGCGAAATCAACCGGGTACTCATCGCCGGTGAGCCGCCGCTATACTACGGCAGCCGCTGTGAGAAGTACGATGTCCGCGAGAAGAAGGCCAAGCCCTCTGAGAGCGAGCTGCCAGACCCTTTCCGTGAGCGCGAGAAGCTGCTGCTCAACTCCTACACCCCCTCCCGCGAGCTGCCCGAGGACGCCCCGCGCGTGGGTATCCCCCGGGCGTTGCTCTTCCACGAGCTTTTCCCCTTCTGGCAGGCAGTGGTCACGGAGCTGGGCGGGCAGATCGTGCTCTCCAGCCGCACCAACAAACGCATCATCCACAGCGGCGCGGAGGCCTCCATCGCCGAGACTTGCTTCCCCGTCAAGATCGCGCTCGGGCATCTGCTGGAACTGGTGGAAAAGGACCTGGACTACCTTCTTCTTCCCAGCGTCATTACCCTGGAACCGCGCGCCCGCCAGACCACCGACAGTTTCGTCTGCCCGTACAATCAGAGCCTGCCCTACACCATGCGGGCAACGATAGACTTTGCCGCCCACCACCTCCGGGTGCTCTCACCGGTGGTGTATTTCTCCCTGGGTCGCCATCATCTCACTGACGCACTGCTCGAGCTGGGCCAGGTGCTGGGCGCTGGGCGCGCGCAGGTGGCCCAGGCCGTGGATACCGGCCTGGCCGCTCTGGAGAACTTCCGCCGCGCAATGGAGGAGCGCGGGCGCGAGGTGCTCGCGCAGCTCGGCCCGGAGGCTACCGGCATTGTGATCGTCAGCCGCTCGTACAACGGCTGCGACCCAGGTGCCAACCTCCAGATACCGCAGAAGCTTCGCGATATGGGGGTCCTGCCCATCCCGCTGGACTTCCTCCCCCTCGACGAACTGGAGCTTCCCGAGGACTGGTTCAACATGTACTGGGGCTACGGCCAGCGCATTCTCCTGGCCGCAGCTCGCATCGCAGAGGATGAACGCTTGCACGCGCTCTACCTCTCCAACTTCAGTTGCGGTCCTGACTCCTTCATGTTGAAGTTCTTCACCGAACGTCTGGGCAACGACCCTTGCCTGGTCATCGAGGTAGATGAGCACAGCGCCGACGCGGGCATGATCACGCGTTGCGAGGCCTTCCTCGATAGTCTGGCCGCGACCCGCGGCCACCTCCGCTCACCCGGACGTGACTTCCACCCGTTGACCCTCGAGAAGAACAGCAATCGCACGGTGTTCATCCCCAACATGAGCAGCCATGCCTATGCCCTGGCCGCGGCTTTCAAGGCCTGCGGCGTGCAGGCTGAACCTCTGCCGGAACCTGACGACGAAACCCTGTACTGGGGGCGCCAATACACCTCCGGCAAGGAGTGCTTTCCCTGCATCGTCACCACCGGGGACATGGTCAAGTACATTAAGCGCGGCGACTTCGACCGCGACCGGGTGGCCTTCTTCATGGGCGGTTCCGGCGGGCCATGCCGCTTCGGACAGTACAACACGCTCCAGCGCATGGTACTCGATGACCTGGGCTATCCCGACATACCCATCTACGCTCCCAACCAGGCCTCCAGCTTCTACAACGATCTGGGCCTGGTGGGGCGTAAGTTCCTGCGCCTGGGCTGGCAAGGGCTCGTAGCAATGGACCTGCTCGACAAGGCTTTGCTGCAGACTCGTCCCTATGAGACCGAGCCTGGCGCGACTGAGCAGGTATACTGGGACTGCGTGCACGAGGTGTCTGCCGCCCTCGCCACGGACTCGCGTCGGGTACCTGCCACCCTGCGCCGCGCCCGAGAGCGCTTTGCCCGGATCCCGGTCGACCGCAGCGTCCCGCGGCCGCTCATCGGCCTGGTCGGTGAATTCTACCTTCGCTCCAACGCCTTCAGTAACCAGGACCTGGTACGCAAACTAGAGAGCCTCGGCGCCGAGGTCTGGGCGGCGCCGGTGTATGAGTGGTTCTTGTACCGCAACTTCCGCCGGGACATGCGCGCCGCCCAACGCGGCGACTGGAAGCTCCGCGTCAAGAACTGGGTCATGGATCGCGTCATGCACGTCGACGAGGCTCGGCTGGTCGCCGCCATGGACGGGTTCCTCATCAATGCCCATGAGCCCCCCTCCCGACAGGTCCTGGAAGAAGCCGCGCCGTACGTGCATCATACCTTTGAGGGCGAGGCCATCATGACCATCGGCAAGGCCGTAGACTTCGCCCGTCAGGGGTTGGCCGGAATCGTCTCTGTGATGCCCTTCACCTGCATGCCCGGCACCATCTCCCAGGCGCTGATGCGGGCGGTGCGTGCCGACCACGCTCAGATACCCTTCCTGAACATGGTCTACGACGGGATGGAACAGGCCACCGCCGAGACCCGCCTGGAAGCCTTCATGGCTCAGGCCCGTGCCTACCTGCACCGCACTGCCGACCACAAGGGAGTCCTTTCATGAGCACCGATTCGGCTACCCTGTTGGAGGCCCTCCAGATCTGGAATGAAGGACTGCATGCGGCTTTTACCGACCTTCTGCATCACGAGGGGAAATGGTTCTGCGTGTTCCGCGAGGGCCAAGAGCATGCCAGCTTCGATGGCCAGATTCGGGTCCTGGTCTCCGAGGAGGGTCAGACCTGGAAGTCCTGCGCGGTCGTGACCATGCCCGGTGCGGACCTCCGCGATCCCAAGCTAAGCCTTACGCCGGAGGGGCGTCTAATGCTGGTTGCCGGCATGCGCATCGCCCAGCACACGGGACGCACGCTGGGATGGTTCTCCTTCGACGGAGCCAATTGGGGCAGCCCCTCCGTCCTGGTGCCGGATGATGAGTGGCTCTGGCGTGTTACGTGGCACGCCGGTGTCGCTTACGGAGTAGCCTACAACTGGGGGCCCCCGGAGGCGCCCCACTATCTGCGCATGTACACAAGCCGCGCGGGCCGCTCCTTCCAATCTCTGGGCGAGGAGTTGCTCACTGAGGATTTCCCCAACGAAACCTCCCTGGTCTTTCGCGAGGACGGTCTCTGCTATGCCCTGGTGCGCCGCGAGACAGGCTCCCGCTCAGCAGTCCTGGGCACTTCTCCCATGCCCTATGCCATCTGGACCTGGCAGGAAACTGGCCTCTCCCTGGGCGGCCCCAACCTTCTGGTGTTGCCCGACGGCAGGCTCATCGCCGGGGGGCGCATACATGGTGACTCCGGTCCACAGACTGCTCTGCTCTGGCTCGACCCGGATACGGGCGAATCCACTCCTTTCCTCACCCTGCCCTCCGCAGGAGACACAAGCTATCCCGGCCTGGCATGGTATGAAGACGTGCTCTGGGTAAGCTATTACTCCTCCCATGAGGGCCCTACCGCCATTTACCTGGCCAGGGTGGAGGTTCCGTCGTCTTAGGGCCCGGTTCCACGGCGTCCTGGTCAGTCATTGGTGACGCGCGTCAAACGTCTCGCCGGCAAGGAGACAGAGCATGAGCTACGAGGAAACACCAGCACCTGAGCTTTTCCCGCCTCCCCCGCAGTGCGCCTACCATCCGGATCGCGCCGCGGTAGGGTATTGCTCTCAGTGTGGACAGCCCACTTGCGCCGAGTGCTTCCTGCCCCACGGAGACCGCCGTCTGTGCCCGGTGTGCGTGGTCAGTGCGCCCAAGCCACCCCCCAACACCCCTGCTCTCGTCTTCGGCATTATCGCCGGGGCCCTGTTCCTGTGCCTGGTGGCGCTGTTGATTGTTTACGGCGATACGGTACGCCGGGCCCGCGCGACCGAGCCCGCCTCCCAACTGGCCGAGGGGCCGACCTCCGACTACGGTCTTACCGCGCCTGCCATGCAGCTAACCCCGCCAGCTATGGAACTGCCCGGGACCTCAGGCATCCCGCTTACGGCACCCGGCTACATGACGCCGAACCTTCCGCCCTACGGCGGAGGGATGCCACCCATGATGCCCCCCATGCCACCGCTCACCCCGCCAGCCGCGGCACCCGCGCCACCGCCTCCGCCAGCGCCCAGTTCTGCGGGCGCCATCTCGGCGGCGCTCGCAGGCCGTCCCGGTTGGGTCGGAAAGGTTGTCTCCCACTCGCCTGACTGGAAGCAGGTTGTGGTGCACGTCGGCCCTTCCCAGAAGGACCTGCGCGTGGCCCGGGAGCTGGTCTGGGTGGGGGGCACCAACTCCTTCGACATCCTGAGCGAGGGGCCGGTGCAGAAAGCGGCTCCTCAGCCCGCCACTCCACCCAGCAGTAGCGGGCGAGCCACACTGGCGCCCGCGCCCAAACCGAGTGAGAGCGCAGCCAAGCGCGCCGCGCTCGCGGATGAGCCACCGGGCTATCAGGCCAAGGTCATCTCACACTCTGCGGATTGGCGCGAGGTGACGATCCAGACCGGACCCCCTCAGGGCCCGCCTTCCACCATGCTCAGGTTCCACTGGGATCCGGGGCTGAAGGACTACGTCCTGAACTACGCGGGTCCACCCGGCCAAACGCCCCCGCCGCCGCCTGACGACTAGAGCCTCACTCGCGCTATTCCAGACCCTCTCCAGTGGCCGTGCCGCTGAGTTGTCCATGCTTGACCCCGCGCATGGACATCAGGCGGTCCGCCAGCGCCTGCACCTCGGCTCCCTTCCCGCGCACCACGATGACCTCCACACAGTTATGATGATCCAGATGGACGTGCGTGGAGCACACGACAATCTCGTGCCGCTGATGCTGGAACTCGGTGAGATGCTCGTCGAGGCCGTAGGCGTGGTGGTCATAGACCAGTGTGATCACGCCCACCACCTCGGCCTGCGAGTCGGCCCAGCGCCCGGCGATCAGGTGGTCGCGTACGACATCGCGCAGCGCCTCCGAGCGATTGGTATACCCTTCCAGCCCAATATGCTCATCAAAGGCCTTCAGCAGCCCCTCCGGCATGGAGACCCCAAAGCGTTGCAGCGCAGGCATGCGCCTCACCTCATCCCTTCGATAGTGTCGCCATGATAGACCAGTCTAAGGTCCCTGGGCAAGCGTCTCTCCCCTATCCCCACGCCTTCTCAATTCAGACCGGTAGCGGGGGATCGGTCAAGGAAAGCAAAACGGGGCCGGAGGAATGCCTCCGGCCCCGCTGCTGGGTCTCTTCTCACCAGCCCCGTGGCCTTCTCTACGCCGTTTGTGAAGCCGCCGTTCGACTGCCTCTGCGCTGCCTCGGAACTGGCGTTCCGCTGCTGTTGCTACATCATGTCGGGGCCCATGCCCCCGCCGGGTGGCATCGGAGGCTTCTCCTCCTCCACCTCGGAGATCAGGGCCTCGGTGGTTAGCACCATGGCCCCGATGCTGGCAGCGTTCTCCAGCGCGCAGCGCACTACCTTGGCCGGGTCGATGATCCCCGCGGCTAGCATGTCCTCGTACTTCTCGGTAGCCGCATTGAAGCCCAGGGTGAGCTGCTCGGCGTTGCTCAGCCGCTCGGCCACCACACTGCCCTCCATCCCTGCATTGGCCGCGATCATCTTCAGCGGCTCGGCGAGTGCCTTGCGGACAATTTGTCGCCCGGTCTTGATGTCCTCGCGACCACCGCGCAGCTTGTCCACCGCAGCCGCCGCGCGCAGCAGCGCGACGCCGCCTCCCGGCACGATACCTTCCTCAATCCCAGAGCGTGCCGAGGACAGGGCGTCCTCATATCGATGCTGCTTCTCCTTCAGCTCGGTCTCAGTCGCGGCGCCCACACGAATCAGCGCCACGCCGCCGGCCAGCTTGGCCAGCCGCTCTTCGAGCTTCTCGCGGTCATAGTCCGAGTCGGTGTCTTCGATCTCTCGCCGTATCTGCGCAATGCGCCCGGCAATGGCGTCCCGGGTGCCGGCGCCCTTGATGATGGTCGTGTCGTCCTTGTCCACGGCTACGCGCTCCGCGCGCCCGAACTGGTCGAGCTCAATGTTCTCCAGCTTGAGCCCCAGCTCCTCAGAGATGAAGGTCCCGCCGGTGAGGACAGCGATGTCCTCCATATTGCGCTTGCGTCGGTCGCCGAACCCGGGGGCCTTCACGGCCACGGATTGCACCGTGCCGCGCATCTTGTTGACCACCATGGTCGCTAGCGCCTCGGCTTCCACGTCCTCTGCGATGACCACCACCGGCGAGTTCGCCGAGGCGGCTTTCTCCAACACAGGAACGATGTCCATGGCGGAGCTGATCTTCTTCTCGTAGATGAGAATCAGAGGATTGTCCAGGACGCACTCCATGGTCTCGGTGGCATTGACGAAGTACGGGGAGATGTAGCCCTTGTTGAACTGCATGCCCTCCACGACCTCCACCTCGGTCAGGCCGGTCTTGGAGGCTTCCACCGTGATAACCCCGTCCTTGCCGACCTTGGCCATGGCGTCGGCGATGGTGGTCCCGATCTCGGGGTCATTACCGGCAATCCCGGCGACGTGGGCAATGTCTGGCCCGCTCTCCAGCGGCTTGGCCATCTCCTGGACGAACTTCACGACCGCCTGTGTCGCCTCCTCGATGCCGGCCTTCAGCTCCATGGGGTTGGCCCCAGCGGCGACATTGCGCATGCCCTCACGGACGATAGCCTGCGCGAGCACGGTCGCGGTCGTCGTCCCGTCACCGGTGTCATCGTTGGTCTTGGAGGCCACCTCCTTGCAGAGCTGAGCGCCCATGTTCTCCCACTTGTCCTCCAACTCGATCTCCTTCGCGACGGTAACGCCATCCTTGGAGATAACCGGGGCGCCCCACTTCTTCTCAATGACCACGTTCCGGCCCTTGGGCCCCAGGGTCACTTTCACCGCGTCGGCCACGCGATCCACGCCCCGTTCCAGATGCCGTCGCGCCTCGTCATCAAATGCAATCTTCTTGGCTGCCATAGTCTTGACTCCTCCTTATCCTCGCGCGGGGACTCCCCCTGCATTATTTCTTCTTGCCCGTCTCCTGAATGGCGAGCAACGAGTGTTCATCAACCAGCAAGTACTCCTTGCCGTCAATCTTGATCTCGTTGCCACCGTACTTGGTGTACATCACGATGTCGCCCACCTTTACGTCCACGGGGACGACCTTCCCCTCATCCGTCTTCCGGCCAGGTCCCACCGCGACCACCTTTCCTGCACGCGGGGCCTCTTGCGCGCCCTCCGGGAGATAAATCCCTCCGGCACTCTTCGCCTCGGGCTCCAGGGGTTCCACCAACACGCGCTCACCCAATGGCTAGAGCATCTTGCACACACCGTCCTTTATGAAGCAGTATACGGGGCACCGAGAGCGACGAACCGTCGGCGCGGTACCCTCTATGACGTGGTTAGCACTCCATGAGGTCGAGTGCCAAACGCGATATTACACTGGCATGCCCGAGTTTGTCAACCCCCCCAGGTGAAAATTCTTGGGTTTAGCACTCTCTGTATCGGACTGCCAACTCGCCAACCCCTAGCTTCATCTCATCCAGCCATCCCCCCAACGTCTCCTGGCCATTCATTCGTCGTTCAGTACGCTGCACGTACGGTGGCCTACCCGTTCCCCCGCACTCTTCCTCCGGTGCTTCCAGCTGCCAAATCCCGACAAATCTCGTGAAGGTATGGTGAAAGCCGGAGAAGGAGTATCCTTGTTCACTGCGGAATAGTGTCACAAGAATTGTAGCGTCGTGAGCACTCACAGGGGGTCTATCGTGGAAACCTGGGACATCGTAGAGGACTGGAAACAAGCCATAGCCACGGCGGCTGAGCTTAAGGTCTCGGACGTCTTCTGGAAGCCTGGGGGGCCGCCCTGGATGCGCATCAAAGGCGCGATTGAGCCCACCGAGTTCCCTGTCCTCACAGAGGAGGACACCACGCGTCTGGCCCATTCCCTCATGCGTGAGCGCGACTGGGAGCGCTTCCAGGACTATCCCGAGCGCGACATCGGCCTGACCATCCCCGACCTTTGTCGCCTGCGCATCAACGTCTACCGCGAGCGGGGCAATATCTGTCTCGTCATGCGTTTGATCCCACTGGAGATCCCCACTCTCGATGAGCTGGAGATGCCCGAGGTCCTCAAAACCGTCGCCATGAGCCCGCAAGGCCTGGTGCTGGTCACCGGCCCTACCGGGTGCGGTAAGTCTACCACGCTGGCTGGCATGCTCGATCATATCAACCGCAATCGGAAAGCACATATCGTCAGCATCGAGGACCCCATCGAGTATGTCCACCAGGACAAGCACTGCATCGTCAGCCAACGAGAGGTCAGTATTGATACCGAGAGCTTTGCCGACGCCCTCAAGTACTGCCTGCGTCAGAACCCGGACATCATTCTCATTGGTGAGATGCGTGACGTCGAGACCTTCAACACCGCCATGCAATCCGCTGAGACCGGCCACTTGGTCTTCTCCACGGTGCACACCACCAGCGCCTCCGAGACGATGGAGCGTATTCTCAATATGTTCCCTCCCTCGGAGCGCGAACAGGTCGCCGTTCGTCTCAGCCGTACCCTGCGTGCCGTCATCTCCCAGGCGCTCATCCCTCGCATGGACGCCGCGGGCCGCGTCGCGGCGCTGGAAATCATGGTGGTCACCCCCACGGTCCGCAAATACATCGAGGACGGCCGCGCCAGCCAGGTGGAGGAAGCCATCGAGGACGGCGGCCACTGGGGCATGCAGACCAAGAATCAGGCTCTGCTCAAGCTGTATGCCGATAAGGTGATCTCGGCTGAGGAGGCCATGTTCAACGCGGGGAACTACACCCAGATGCGCCAGATCCTGCAGCGCTACGACAAGGAGCAGGCTGACGTCGCGGCGGCCGCCAAGGCCAGAGAAGAGGAGATCGCGCGCAAGCGCCGCGCCCAGCACCGGGCCCGTGAGGCTTCTGCGGCCGCCGCTCAGCAGCAGGCACAGCCTCCGAGCGACCAGCCTGCTCAGCCGGCCTCCTCTGGACAGCCCGGCTCCCAGCGGCCGCCTGGTTCGTCTGCGCCCCCATCGCCATAGCCGCTGACTCGAGGGAGGTAGCTCGTCATGGACTACGTACTGGATGACTTGCTCCGCCAGATGCCAGACCTCAAGGCCTCGGACTTGCACCTCCGGGTGGGAGAACCCCCGGTGATGCGCGTCCACGGTGATCTCAGACGCCTGGATTACGCGGTGCTCAGTAATCTCGATATCATGGACCTCTGCTACTCCATCCTCGACGACCGCCAGAAACGGCGTCTGGAGGAGAACCTCGGTCTCGACCTGGCCTATGAAGTCCCCGATTTGGCCCGCTTCCGGGTCAACATGTTCTTCCAGCAAGGAGCCCTGGGAGCGGTCATGCGCATGATCCCTCTCAACGTCGAGACCGTTGACCAACTTGGACTGCCCCCCATTCTCAAGGACCTGGCCCTGCTCCCCCGCGGTCTTATCCTGGTCACCGGCCCCACCGGTTCGGGCAAGTCCACTACTCTGGCCGCCATGGTGGACCACATCAATGAGCACCGCCCCGAGCATATCGTCACTATCGAGGACCCCATCGAGTTCGTCCACAATGACAAGCGTTGCGTCATCGAGCAGCGGGAGATTGGCCAGGACACCACCAGTTTTGCCGAAGCTCTCAAACACGTCGTCCGCGCTACTCCCGATGTCATCCTCGTCGGCGAGATGCGCGACCTGGAGACCATCGCCCTGGCCATCACGGCCGCAGAGACCGGCCACTTGGTCTTCGGCACTCTGCATACCACAGATGCCATGCAGACCGTGGACCGCGCCGTGGACGTCTTTCCTCCACAGCAGCAGTCACAGATTCGCATGCAGCTTGCCGTTTGTCTGGCGGCGGTCATCAGCCAGGCGCTCCTCCCTATCAAAGGGGGAGGCGGCCGAGTCCCCAGCTTCGAGATCATGATCTGCACCCCCGCCATCCGTGCCGTGATTCGCGAGGGTAAGACACACATGATCTACAACCTGATTCAGGCGGGCAAGGACGAGGGTATGGTAGCCCTGGACCAGTACCTGGCGGATCTGGTGAAAGCCGACCGCGTGGACTACGAAATGGCCCTTTCCCGCTCTTCCTATCCGAACGAATTCGCCAAGCGTTGTGGCATGGCCGTAAGCACCAGTACCGGGGCCGAGGCCCCGGAATAGTAATGCCTGCGGCAACGGCTCCTGCAGAGGGACAGTTGCCGCTGCGAGTCACGTCTTACGACCGAGGTGACACACATGGCCGAGATATCGCTGGATCATCTCCTGACCTTCTGTGTGCAGCAGGGCGGCTCCGACCTGCTGCTCAAAGCAGGCCAACCCCCCATCATCCGCCTGCACGGCGACCTGGTGCGGATGAAGATGGAGCCTCTCAGTCCGGAAGCGGTGCGCCGCCTTTCGTTCGCGGTCATCACCGACGAGCAGATTGCACGCTTTGAGCGCAACTGGGAGCTGGACTATGCCTATGAGATCCTCGACGTGGCCCGCTTCCGCTGCAATATCATGCAGCAACGCAGCCAGGTCAGCTCTGTGTACCGCGTGATTCCCTACCGTATTCAGTCCATTGAGGAGCTCGGCCTACCCGACATCTGCTATCGTCTCTCCGACTATCCCCGCGGCCTAGTCCTGGTCACCGGCCCCACCGGATCGGGAAAATCCACTACTCTGGCTGCCATGATTGACTACATCAACTCGACCAAGCCGGTCCACATCATGACGGTCGAGGATCCGGTGGAGTTTGTTCATGAGGACAAGCAGGCGCTTATCAACCAACGCGAACTGGGGCGCGACACCGTCAGTTTCGCTGACGCCCTCAAGTACGTACTCCGGCAGGATCCCGATGTCATCCTGATTGGGGAAATGCGCGACCTCGAGACCATAGCCCTGGCCATCACGGCGGCGGAGACCGGTCATCTGGTCTTCGGCACCCTGCACACCACCAATGCCGTGCAGACCGTGGACCGGGTCATTGACGTTTTCCCGCCTTATCAGCAACAACAGATTCGCATGCAGGTGTCCGTCAATTTGGTCGGCGTGCTCTCCCAGGTCCTGTGCAAGACCGCCGACCACAAGGGTCGGGTAGCCGCCTTCGAGACCATGGAGGCGATCCCGGCCATACGCAATCAGATTCGCGAGGGCAAGACCCACCAGATCGGCTCGATCATCCAGACCGGCTCCAAGCGCGGCATGACTAGTCTGGACCAGTCGCTGGCGCAGTTGGTTGTTGACGGGCGAGCAGACGAGACCTCAGCCCGCAGCAAGACCAACGACATCGAGGAGTACGAGGAGATTCTTCGCCGGTCCGAGCAGAGCTAGCCCTATCAGGCAACTCCGGAACCCCCGCCCATGCACGCACGTCTGTATGACATGTGAGGTCCTCGGGGGGCCGTGGTAGCAGGCCGTGTGTCCATCCCGGATTGGCGCGTTGGACGGCCTCCATTTCTCATGATAACCTGATCCCAGACGGCCGGACGTGTCACCGCATAGCTTCCAACCCTTGCATGTTACTCGTCATTACAGTATAATAACCGCGCGGTTCGATGTATCCCCTCCATTATCTGCTGAATCAGAGGGTCAGCACGTATGCATCGCGGACAAAAAAGCAGCCCAACTCAAGCCCTGAAAGCCTGGCTCCTGGCAGTTTCGCCGATGGTTTTCAGCCTCTCGCTCATCGTCTTTGGCCTGATTCTCGCTTACTGGGCTTTCATCATCTTCAATGGCCAACTCAAGGAGGCTCAGCCCACAGCGGTCGGCGTCATCTCTCACATGGGCGAGCTGCTGACGCTGGCTGCCATCGTCGCGACTACCACCTTCGTCGTGCTGGCGATTCAAGAGGTCGCGCTGGTCGTGGTCCCCACAGTCGTCGGCCTGGCGCTGTTCATGGGACTGCCGGCCCTGGTCATCGGCCAACTCGGAGGTGAGCCCAACGAGGCGGCCGAGGCCCTCATAGGCTGGGGGTCTACGGCGGGGAAGGCTATGCTTGTGGTCTGCTTCCTGCGGGTGATCTACGAAATCTACCGCAGCCACGCGGAAGCTGAGGTGCGCCGGGAAACCGCCGCTCGCGAGGCCGCCGCGCAAGAGCGCAAGAAGGCCATCAAGTCCGTAGTCCGCGAGAAGCCGTTCGCACATTGCTGGGAAATGCCCTTCTGCCATGAAGCGGTTCGCGAGCTCTGCCCCGCTTACAAGGCGAGGAAATCCTGCTGGCGTTTTGGCCGCGGCTGCATGTGCGACGCTGACCTGATTGAGACCCTGATCATGTCGCGCAACCCCGGCCCTACCAGGCAAGCGCGCGAGGTGGAGGCGCAGTACATACGTACCGAGCTTGAGGCCACTCAGGTTCGCCATCGCAGCGAACGCACTATCCCATGCAGCAAGTGTCCCATCTTCGCGGAGCATCAACGGCGCAAGTTCCGCGTGGTGAACCCGATTATCATCGGCGCCACCGTGGTGGCCATCGCCGTGGCATATGTGCCGCTGGCCAAGGTTTACAGCTCTCTCACGGTGCACCTCGCGAAGCTAGCGAGCGGCAGCATCCTCAACCCCAAGGCCGTGGATAACATCGCCTACTGGCGCGAGTATCTGGACACCCCTGCCCTCCAGGGCGCTTTCGTCGTCATCCTGGGCATGTTCTTCCTGGCCTGGATGCTCAAGCTCGGCGAATGGCTGGTACTGGAGAAGAAGGTTCTGTAAAGCTCCAGCCAGTTCTGCTGCGGGTTTATGCCATCTTCCATGAACCGTGTACATGTCATCGTGCATGGCAGAGTCCAGGGCGTGGGTTTCCGTCTCTTCGCCGTGCAGGAGGCGACTCGCCGCGGTCTCGCCGGCTGGGTAAGGAACAAGGGGGAGGAGGAGGTGGAGATCGTCGCTGAGGGCTCCAAGGAGCAGCTGCAGGACTTCCTGAGCGTCCTGCGTCAGGGCCCTGCCCTGGCCTGGGTGCAAAGCTGGGAAGTCCAATGGCAACCAGCCACCGGCGAGTTCCGCGCCTTCTCGGCGCGTGCGAGTACCTGGTAGCAGTGTTCTGGAACCTCCCTTCTGCCTCCGGTGTCTTCTCACTACAGACTACCTTCCGCCCCTCAGCAATTGCCCATGAACAGCTCTTCGCGAACTTCCGACTGGTGGGAGAGATTCTTCGCCTCTCCCGATTGCATACCGTTGTCCTTCTTTCCCGCCAAGCAGGAGACCGACGCCGAAGTGGCCGGCCTGGTGCGGATGCTCGGCCTGCGGCAGCGCACCCGCATTGCTGATATCTGCTGTGGCGCCGGACGGCACCTCGTTCCCCTGGCGCGACGGGGCTACGACGTGACGGGACTGGACATCTCCACCTGGCTCCTGACACACGCGAAAGAGCGAGCTGCACGCCGCGGCCTGTCGCCGCGTCTGGTGCTGGGTGACGCCCGCGCCTTGCCCTTTCGCGATGGCGCCTTCGACGTCGCCTGGAACCTGTTCAATAGCTTCGGCTATTGCGACACCGATGAGGAGAATCAGGCGATCCTTCAGGAGGCAGCGCGCTGCCTCGCGCCGGGCGGACAGTTTCTGCTCGACACCCGCAACCCGCAGTACCAGATACTCTTCGCTCCCCCGCGCCGCACGGTCCGCGCTGCCGGCAAGCTGCGCCTGGTGCAGTTCTGCACCCACGAGCGCGAGCGCCATCGCTTGCGGGTGGTATGGAAGACGCCCGAGGGGCAGATCGTGCACTATGCAAGCTTCAGGCTCTATCAAATAGAGGAGCTGCGCGCCATGATGCAGAAGGCCGGGCTGGAGGAGATCGGACTCTATGCGGGGTATGACGGCCGGCCGTTCAACAGCGGGGAACGCGTTCTAATGTACCACGCGAGGAAGCCGGTGTAGGCCCCTATTCGTCCGCCCCAGGCCTGCCCGGGCCCTCGGACTTGGATCTGATCTGCTCCCGGGCCTCGTCAAACAGGGGCGCGACCTGGGCAGTGGTGTAGGTCCGCTGCCCAAAACTCCTTACCTTAACGCTCTCCAGGAAGCCGCGAAAGTCCTCGAAGTAGGACCCGTAGATGTGGAAGGAATCCGCGATGTGATTGTACTGGCCGACCGCGATCTCCCGCCCCAGCCGCTTCGAGAGCTGCCCCGCCATCTTCCGCTGCAACTCCGTGAAGGCGTACATGTTCATGAAGGCCGCCTTGAAGGCGTCGTTGCTGCGCATGTGCGCGCTCATCACCAGCCGGTCATTGATTAGCCGGAACCAGAGCCGCTGCAGACAGGCGGGGTGCTCGGTCTTGCCGTCCTCCCAGGGCTTCCACAGCGTGGCCTGGGCTCGACGGCTCTCCGGAGCGCTACCCAGGGCGTCCACGACATAGCCCAGTTGGTCCACCGGTTCCCCCATCCCCGGCGCAGTGTACGCCGTCAACCGTTCATGGTAGGTGTACTGCCACTTCCCCGCCGCGGGATCAATCCAGTGGTCGTGGAGACCGTCCAGCACCTCCTGTACATACACCTCCAGGTCGTAGATGCCCCCCGGGAGGGCCCGGTGCAGGCGCGGTTCCGCGAAGGGCTCGGCGACCGCCAGGCACAGCGTCACGTCGCGGCTCGGGGGATCCCCCGGACGATCATACTGCGTGGGGATCTCCCTCCCCTGCTCCCAGGCGGCAATCACCGCACGCTCCCAACCTTCGGGCAGCGTGTGCGTTGTGAGATACACAACCGGCAGGTCCAGTTTGGGTTCTCTCATCAGCCGTGCTCCTCCGTCTTTAGCGCGAGCCTCGCAGCTAGGAGTATCTGGCCTCGTAGTAGGCATCCACTTCCCGGTGGAGAGCGACAATCCGTGCCTCTTCCCCACTGCGCCAGCGCATTCCGCTATAGCCGAAGGTCTGCCGGCTATGATCTTCCAGCCGCGCCAGGTCGTTCTTAATCTGTTGCGCGAAGTCCCCCTCCCAGAGCTCCTTGCCCCCGGACAGGATGATGGGCCGGTCGCCAATCCGTTCCAGCGCCGCCTCCAGCGTTACGCGCGGGGCAATCGAGGGCTTGCAGTCTGACCACTCCGTATAAACCACATTCGGCAGCCCAGCCAGGGTTTCCTCGAATACATGCAGACCGCCACAGGGATGAATGGCAATCTCCCCCAGCGCCTCAGCAATCTGGCAATCATAGGGCAACCCAAACTCTCGGTAGCCATCTCGAGAAATCAGGTTGACCGAACATTCGGCAATCCGCACCCGGTTACCGGGGAAACTCACCATCCGCTCCGGCCCGATCCACTCTGGCAAGGTCTTGAAACACTGAATCAAGAACTCGGTGATTCTCTGCAAGAGCCCGTGCACCCGCTCCGGCTGATCGTGCATGGCCAGAAACAGATCCGTGCCCAACAGCAGGTGAGCGACATTGATCGGCCCCTGCAAGTCCGGGAAGAGGATCTTGATCTCCGGCGGCGTGTTCGCGCGGATGAACTCGATCATCTGCTTGATGCGGGGGAAGACGCCGGCCGTCTTGATGTTCGGCGTCTCCAGATCATCGAAGCTCTCGAGTGCGAGGTAAGCCACCACGCCTCCGGGATTGCGCGGGCTGAAGTCAATCTCCGCGCCAAAAGCCGTGGCTACCGTGGGCACGCCAAATCCCACGGACAGCGCCGGGGTGAAGGGGTTCTCCATCTCCAGCGCCTTGGGGATGTTTCGCAGCGCTCCCAGGACGACTTCCTCATCGGGCCGGAATCCCTGCGGCGCCTCTCGTGACTCCCCCGGAACCTCGGTCCAGTGCTGCACCCGACCCAGGTAGACTGGGCAGCCGCTGGGCCGCCGCCCCACCATGACTTCCTCATAGACAGCCAGCATGTTCTTCTCTGGCCGCGTCCGCGTCAGCTCCACTACCGCTGCCGCTGCTTCTTCAATTTCTGACGTCATACCCGTCACTCCCCTGCTCTACCATCAAAAGCCACGACACATGGTTTCTTCCTCTGCTGGCACCACAACTCCTTCGAAACAGAATCGAAACATCCATCGGCTAATCTTTGGGTCGCGGGAAGCTAACCGCGATTTCTCTGTAGACTTGGGGGTACCGCCATGAAACTCAAACTCGTCGTACTTGCTGCGTGCGCACTAGCGGTCTCTGGCCTCCTGGCCTGGCTGGGCAAGCTTAACCTCCCCACGGGTCACGACTGGTCCCTCTATCCCGGCCTGGAGGCCGCAGACATGGCCTGGGTATCCATCTGTGCTGGTCTGGTCATGCTCATGACCCCAGCCTTGGGCTTCTTTTATGGCGGCTTGGTCCGTCGCAAGAATCTCGTCTCTACCGTGGTGCAATGCTTCACTATCTTCGCCATCGCCTGCGGAGTGTGGACGCTCTGGGGCTACAGTCTGGCCTTCGCCCCCACGCACCACGGCCTGGTGGGTGGCCTTCGTTACCTGCTCCTCCACGGCATCGGCATGGCCCCGCTCGAGGACTACTCCCCTACCTTGCCCGCGCTGTCCCACTACTTCTTCCAGATGAAGTTTGCCGCCATTACTCCGGCTCTGATCATCGGGGCCATCGCTGAACGCATCCGTTTCGGACCGCTCCTGGTCTTCATCGTGATCTGGACCACCGGAGTGTATGCCCCGGTCGCCCACTGGGTATGGGGCGCTGGCGGCTGGCTACTGAGACTGGGCGCGCTCGACTTTGCCGGTGGCACAGTCGTCCACATCCTCGCCGGGGTCAGCGCCCTGGCCGCCGCCTTGGTGGTGGGGCGGCGCACCGATTGCCCGGACGCCGAGGAGGGTCCCAGTAACGTTCCCTACGTCATTCTCGGCGCTGCCCTACTCTGGTTTGGCTGGTTCGGGTTCAACGCCGGGAGCGCCCTCGCCATGAACGGACTTGCCGTCAACGCCCTGGTCGTCACCAATCTTGCCGCGGCCTTCGCTACTCTCAGTTGGATAACCGTAGACTGGGTGGCGAGGGGCAAGCCCACCGCCACCGGGGCGGCCATTGGCGCCGTCTGCGGTCTGGTCGCCATCACCCCCGCCTCCGGTTACGTGGACGTCACCGCTGCCATAATCATCGGCCTCCTCGCCGGCGTGATCTGCAACTTCATGGTGTTGGCCCTGAGCCGCACTCGTTTGGACGACACCCTGGATGTCTTCGCCTGCCACGGCATCGGCGGCATCTGGGGGGCCCTGGCCACCGGTCTGTTCGCCCAGAAGCTCGTCAACCCTGCCGCCAGCGATGGCCTCCTCTACGGCAATCCCCGTCAACTCCTGGTTCAGGTGACTGCCGTCGTGGTAAGCGCTGCCTGGGGGTTCTGCGCCTCCTACGCCATCCTGAAGGTCTTGGACTGGGGCATGGGGCTCCGGGTGTCGCCAGAAGAAGAGGCTCTGGGACTGGACGTGTCCCAACACGGCGAAATAGCCTACGGAGAGATGACGTGGTATGTGCCCTCCGTAATCCAGCCAACTGTGCCGGACAATGGCGGAGAGGCGATCCCGGTGGGTACCCGGAACATGCCGCCCTTCCGCTACACCTTTGAGACCAAGCGGGCTGAAAAGCCGCCTTGGCGGTGCCCCTAGGCAGTCCTCGAGCCGCAGGCCCCTTCGGTGTCTCGCGACCCAGGCTATTCGACAAGATCACAGGCACGGCTGCTGGTCAGTATGCGTACAGCCTGCCGTGCGGGCGAACGGACAGCGCGCTGAGTTTGACGAAAGGCTGGCTCAGCACCAGCTCCAACTCCACGCCGAAGGTCTCGCAGTAGTCGGTGAGGAGGCTGCTCAATTCTTCCAGATCGCTCTGGCTGGGCTCCTCCACCGCCACGCCCTTGCCAACCGTCCACTCCGGAACTTCGCCACGCACGTACATCGCCCCGCCGTGCATGCCGCTACCGCAGTAGCGCCCCACCAACGGCTCGTCTGCTGGAGTCTCCAGCCCCAGGACAATCAGCTTGCCGCCAGCCATGTACTCCCCGGCAAAGTCCTTGGCCCGTCCGCCGATTATTATCACCGGCTCCCGGTCCAGGTAGGACTTCATATGGATGCCGATCCGGTATCCCGCGTTGCCCCGCACATACACGCGTCCGCCGCGCATGGAGTAACCCAACACATCCCCCGCGTGGCCCGGCACCACAATCAGCCCGTCATCCATGGTATTGGCCACGCTATCCTGCACATTCCCGGAGCAGAGGATAGTCAGCCCGCTCATGAACGCCGCCAGGTCATTCCCGGGTATCCCCTCAATTCGCAACGTGCCGGTGCCCTGGACTCCGCAGCCGATGTACCGGTGGCCGCAGACGTTCAGCAGATCTATCGTCGCCTCGCCCTGAGCCAGCGCCGCCTTGATCTTCTCGTTCAGGGCCCGGTGGCCCAGACCCGCAGCATCAATGGTCATACCTCAATCCCCGGCCCCTCAACCTTGTACCGCCGGTACTCCCTGGGCAGAGACAGCAGCCCCAGCTCCCGGCTGATCAGCTTTTCCTTGAAATCGCTAACGTTCACCCCTTCGCGGATCAGCCCGGTGATGATGCCCGCGCGGTCAATCTCTCCCACAAAAATAGCTCCGATGATCTTTCCTCCACGGAGGAAGATGCACCGATAATTCTTGCCATCCTGCGAGGTGTACTCCAGTACCTCCTCCGCCCTCTGGGGGTCAATCAGGCCCACGGAGATAGTAGGTAGGCCACAGATCTGAATGGAGTTCATGGCCACACTGCCGTCGTGGGTCGCCTTGCCACCGGCCATGTTTGTGCCTGCCACCTCGCCTTGCAGGTACGCGCTGGGCCAGATCGCCACCGGTCGCGTCTCACCCAGGAGCATGTCATGGCCCTCGGTAACGTCGCCCGCCGCGTAAATGTCCGGGTCAGAGGTCCGCATCCGCTCGTCGACCAGCACCCCGCGGCTGGTCTTGAGCCCGGCGGTCTCCGCCAGCTCGAGACTCGGGCGCACACCAATCGCGAGAATCACTATCTGCGCCGGGAGGACCTGTCCATTCTCCAGTCTCACGCCCGTTACTGCGCCCTTCTTGCCCTCCAGCGCCGCCGCCGGCCTGCTGGTCAAGATCGTCACCCCGGCCTCCTCCAGAGCTCGCTGGGCGGCGGCAGAACCCGTCTCATTGAGCGCTTGTGACAGGATTCGCGGCAGCAGCTCCACGACCGTCGTGTTCAGCTCCAGCTTGGCCAAGGCCTCCGCAGTCTTGACCCCAATCATCCCCCCGCCGATGACCACAGCCTGCTGTACCTGACGGCTCCCCAGGTAATCCCGCACGCGCTCCAGGTCTGCATAGCGTGTGAAGGTGAATACTCCCTCCAGGTCCACGCCCGGCAGCGGGGGCAGGATCGGATCGCCGCCACAGGCCAACAGCAGCTTTCCGTAACCCAGCTCCGTACCGTCCTCCAGGGTCACTGTGTGCGCCGCGGCGTCAATCGCTGTCGCCGCCCGACCCAGGAAAGTCTCCACTCGCAATTTCTCATAGAAATCTGCTGGGCGATAACCAATTCTCTCCTCCGGCACTTTCCCGGCCAGAACGTAAGTGATCAACGGCGCGCAGTAGGCGGGCTGTGCCTCACGAGACACTACGGCCAGTGACCCGCGCGGATCCGTCCGCCGCAGCGCCTCTACGGCCGCAATCGCCGCAGTGGAGTTGCCGATTACCAGGTACTCGTACCGTGGCTCACTCATACACCAACGCCTCATTCGGGCAGTGCGCGACGCACGCCGGTACCTCGTCTTCCTTACACAGATCACACTTGGACACGACCTTGCCCTGCTCCACGTCAATGTGAATCGCGCCAAAGGGGCACATCATCACGCAGCTCCAGCACCCCACACACTTCTCCGGATCGTGATGCACCACCCCGGTCTCCGGGTCCCGGGTCATCGCCCCGGCAATGCACGCCGCCACGCACGGCGCATCCTCACAGTGCCGACATTGCAGCGCAAAGGAGATGGCTCCGTCTTCTTCCACGAACACCGCCGGCTCGGGCCGGTTCGCCTCGTCCTGGAAAGCCTTTACCAGGGTCTGGTGCCCCGAGTGTTTCCAGATGCAATACACCTCACACAGCCGGCACCCGATGCAGTAGTCTTCTTTCGCGTATATGCGTTTCATGATCTGCTTGATGATCCCTGGGACTGTCGCCCCACCTATCCGCCCCCTCCCCTATTCCCTATTCACTTTGCACTTCCGCTTTCTCCCTATCTCCCCGCCGGTAGTACTCCCAGGACCTCCATCTCTTGCGGCATCATGTCAATCCCCCGCAGCATCTCCCGATTCCCGCGCAGGCTGTCAATGGAGTTCATTCCCATGCCGCCCAGCATCTCTTTCATCTCCAACGACCAAGCTCGCAGCAGGTTCTTCAGACGGCGCGTCGCGATCTCCGGGTTAACGCGCTTGGTCAGATACGGGTCCTGCGTCGCGATACCCCAGGTGCACTTACCGGTGTAGCACTTCTGGCACATGTGACAGCCAATCGCCACCAGCGCGGCGGTACCGATATAGATGGCGTCCGCTCCCAAGGCGATGGCCTTGAGCACATCCGCGCTATTGCGGAAGCCTCCGGCCACCACCAGGGAGGCCTGGTGGCGAATGCCCTCCTGCCGCAATTGTGCGTCTACCGCCGCGATGGCGAACTCAATGGGCAGGCCCACGCTATCACGGATCATCGTGGGGGTGGCGCCCGTACCCCCTCGCACCCCATCAATCGCCACGATATCTGCCCCCGCGCGCACCGCGCCGCTCGCAATCGGCACCACGTTGTGCACGGCTGCGATCTTCACCGACACCGGCTTGCGGTAGTCGGTGGCCTCTTTCAGGGCATAGATTAGTTGTTTGAGATCCTCAATGGAGTAGATGTCGTGGTGGGGCGCCGGCGAAATGGCATCCGCCCCCGCCGGAATCATGCGGGTAGCCGACACGTCCTCCGAGACCTTCTCCCCCGGCAGGTGCCCGCCAATCCCGGGCTTGGCGCCCTGCCCAATCTTGATCTCCACCGCCGCAGCTCGGCTCAGATAGCTCGGATTCACGCCAAACCGCCCCGAGGCTACCTGCACGATCGCATGCTCCCCGTACTGCCACAGGTCCTTGTGGAGCCCGCCCTCCCCGCAGTTGAAGAACGTTCCCGACTCGGTCGCAGCCCGCGCCAGCGATTGCGCCACATGCAGGCTAATCGAGCCGTAGGACATCGCCGAGAACATCACCGGAATCTCCAGGCTCAGTTGCGGCCCCAGGGCGGTAAGCAGTCGCCCCTGGTCGTCGAACTCCACCTGCTCCGGCTTCGCCCCCAGCTAAGTCCGCAGTTCCATCGGCTCGCGCAAGGGATCAATCGAGGGGTTCGTCACCTGCGAGGCATTCAGGAAGAGCCGATCCCAGTAGATGGGGAACGTCTTATCCGCCCCCATGCCAGTGAGCAGCATTCCTCCGCTCTCCGCCTGACGGGCGATCTCCCGCTGGACGTGTGTGGTCCACAGTGGGTGCGCCCGGCCCTGCTCCTCCCGCTGCACGATGGTCAACGCCCCGGTCGGGCACAGGGTGGCGCAGCGCTGACAGCCCACACAAACTGCCTCGTCGCTGCTGATCGTCCCGTCGTCGGGGTTCACGATCTGGCCTCCGAAGGAGCACTGGCGGGTACAGACCCCGCACTCGATACACAGGTCCGGATCACGCCGGATGATGAATTCAGGCGATATCAGCGACAGAGGCAACGGTTCTCTCCTCCAAGTTGAACACTACGGGCTTACCAGCATCAATCGGCCACGAGTGATCGGGCTGTCCCTCTACTGCCCAGATGGCTGCTTCCTCGCTAGCCAGATACGCCCGGTCTCCCTTCTCGGCCGCGGTCAGAGGACGCAGCTTCAACCGGTCGCAAAACCCCACCATGCCTGCCTCGCGTCCCGCAATCACCGCGAAGGGCCCGTTGAGCAGCGCTCCCGCGTACGTGTTGCGCATTACAGTCAAAAACGTCTTTTTCTCCGGGTCTGTCTCCCGGTCCACGTCCTCCCACTCCGGGGGTGCCATGGCCAGCGCCGCCAACTCCACGCTCAGCGCATGCTTTCGGCACAGGAGGTCAAACATGTAGTTAATGACTTCGGAGTCGGTGAACAGTGTGCAAGCATACCCAAAGGCCTCAACATAGCGCTTGTTCACGCCGTAGGAGGACAACTCGCCGTTGTGCACAATGGACCATTCCAGCAAACCAAAGGGATGCGCGCCGCCCCACCAACCGCCGGTATTGGTGGGAAAGCGCGTGTGCGAAATCCACAGGTGCCCCTGGTAGTCCTCCAGCCGGTAAAACTCTGCAATCGGCTCCGGGTACCCCACGCCCTTGAAGACCCCCATGTTCTTGCCACTCGAGGCCACGTAGGCGCCCTCGATTCGCTGGTTGATGAACATCACCAGCTCCACCATGTAGTCCTCTTCGCTCTGACCGTTCTGCGAGGGATTGTCACTCTCCCGGACGCGCACAAAGTACCGCCACAGGACGGGCTCATCGCAGATGGTAGCGGTGTGTCGCGTGGGGATCGCCTCGTCATGCACCACCTCGCAGACCCGTGGGAGGTGCTCTGTCACCCGTGCCAATCCCTCGCGGTCAGTGGCCATGATCTGCAGGCAGTACAGGTCGGCGTGCTCAGGGTAAATACCGTAGGCAACAAAACCCGCGCCCAGGCCATTGCCCCGCTCGCGCATGGAGGCCATGGCTCGCGTGACGTCCTCACCGTTGAAGCGACGCCCCTTCCGGTCGAGAATGGCAGCCGTCCCGCATGCGGCTGGGATCTTGAAAGGCGGCAGTCTGTGCATGATATCTGTCCGTAAAGAAACGCGACGACCGAGAGGCCTAATCGTCGCGCGAAATCGTCCTGGGACTCTTGCGCCCTGTTACAGTTAGGATAGCGCATAGCCCGCGACCTGTCAAGTACCGGAAGGCTGATTCCGGCATATAGTTGCCGACTGGTACGAAAGTACCCCGGTCAGCTCCCCCAGACGAAGAATACTCCATATCATTGGCGATATATTAGACCCGGTTGAGAAGGATAGTATCATCTAGCAGCGAAATGTGAGCCAGGAGCGGCCTCAACGAGGCGATCCTCACTAGCCACTCCTCACCAGGGGAAGCCATCTGGGCCTCTCCCCTCCTCAGGCAGTGCAGTAACTCATGGAGGTGAGTACAGCATGCAAAGACCGGCCGTATTCT
>JAAYIR010000186.1 GCA_012523355.1 candidate division WS1 bacterium | reverse complement strand
CACAGACCCGCAAGACTACGAACGCCGCATTGCCTGGCTGCGCGAGGCGCGCCTGGGCATGTTCTGCCACTGGGGGCTATATTCGCTCCTGGGCCGCGGCGAGTGGGTGATGAACCGCGAACAGATACCGCCTGCGGAGTACGAGAAGCTCGCGGACCGCTTCACGGCAGAGAACTTCGATGCTGGCCGGCTGGCTGATCTGGCCGTATTGCTTGGGGCACGGTATATGGTCTTCACCACCAAGCACCACGAGGGGTTCTGTCACTTCGATTCCCAGCTCACGGATTACACCGCCGTCAAGCGCGGTCCGCAGCGGGATATCGTCCGCGAGGTCGTCGAGGCCTGCCGGGCGCGCGGCTTGCGGATCGCCCTGTACTTCAGTCTCAACGACTGGCACCATCAGCCCGACGCGGTGGCCGCGCTGGAGGATCCCGGAGCGCATGAGGAGTTCCTGGCCTATGTGCACGGCCAGATCCGCGAGTTGATGAGCAACTATGGCAAGATTGACGTCATGTGGTACGACGGCTGGTGGCCCTTTGACGCCGAGGGCTGGCGCGCCGAGGAGATGAACGCCATGGTGCGCGAGCTGCAGCCCGACATTCTATTCAACAACCGCAACGCCCTGCCCGGCGACTTCGCCACCCCCGAGCAGCATGTCACCCCGACTCCGGGGCGCCTCTGGGAAGCGTGCCTTACCACTAACGACAACTGGTGCTGGCACCCCCACGACCACAACTGGAAGCGCCCCGAGCAGCTCCTCCGTAACGTCCTCCTGGCAGCGCGCAAGAGCGGGAATCTGATCATCAACGTCGGCCCCCGGGGAGATGGCTCCATCCCCCAGGAGTACTACGACATCTATGGGCCGATCGGCGAAGTGCTGCGCGCCAACGAGGAGGCTTTCTTCAACACCGACGTGGAGGAGATGGACTGGATCATCCCGGGGACCTGGACCGTGCGCGGCAACACCGCGTATCTGCATGTCCTCACCTGGCCGGGGGAGGAATTAACGGTGGCGGGGTTGCAGTGCCAGGCGCAGTCGGCGCGGTACCTGGCCGGCGGAGAGGCCATTGCCTTCCGGCAAGAGGAAGGCAAGCTGACACTCTCCGGGTTGCCGTCCGAACCGCCGAATCCCCTGGACACGGTCATCGCGATCGAGATGGATCGCCCACCACGGCAGTATATGACCGGAGGGATGCGCGTCCCCCGCGTCCCGCACTGCCAGTACGACCCGGTAGAGCCCAATCTCCTGGCGCCGCCGGGCGGCTAGAAAGCAGGGGCGGCTTTTGGCCGTCTGCGGCCCATCGCCACCCGTTCCTGGAGCGGTTGCCCTCTCGCCACTAACCCTCCGGCCTCCCCCCGCTTGCGGGGGGATTGAGGGGGGTAGCAGAGCCTGGCGTAACCCCACCCTCCCCTCCCCACAAGCGGGGAGGGCGCTTGGCGACAGGCGGGACGCCTGTCGTACCGCCGCCTGCACCAGGGGCAGGAGCGGCCGCTAGAGGGCCTCGCGCCCCTCTCCAAACACGGCCCCGCTGCCGCCGTCGGCTAGCTGGCGGGCCTCGCGCAAGACGGGTACTGCCTGATAGACATCCAGCCGGGCGGCCCAGCGTACGTCCCTCTCCAGCCCCAGGGCCACGAGCGAGCGTCCGTGATCCGTGCGCGTGAAAGCCTCAGGGAGGCCCTTCTCTCCCACCCGCAGGAACAGCGCCTGCGCGGCCCGCGCCGCATCGTTGGCGACCCGGGCAGAGGGGCAGGCCTGCCCCAGCCGGTGAAGGATGGCCCCGCAGGCCAGGTGATCCTCCATATTGAACTTCCCCTCGTCCTCCGCGGCGCCCGCGGGCACCAGGAGCACGTCCGTCTCCAGCTCGACAGCCGCCGCGCCCACCGCTCTTGCCAGGGCCGTGGCATTGACCGTGCTGCCCACGAACAGCCGGGGCGCGCCGCAGGCCTCTACGCAGCAGCGGGAGCAGTTGGAGGTGGAAAGCACGACGGGAGCCGGCAGTTCGGGGATCGTGGCGGCCAGCGGGCTGTTGCCCAGGTCGCAGCCCTCGAACTTCACGCTGCCCCGCTCCCCTGCAACCAGGACCCCGGGCCGCGTCTCCTTCTCGGCCAGCGCCTGGCTGACGTGCTCGACGACCATCACCTCGCTGGCTCCGAACTCCAGCAGCGAGGTGAGGGTGGCGCTGGCCCGCAGGGCGTCCACGACCACGGTCACCAGCCCCTGCTCGGCGCCGATCTGCGCCCCTCTGCGTCCGCTGGCCACGAATATCTTCAACGCGGTGCTCCTTTGGTCTCCGTGTAGGGGCGGCTTTGGGCCGCCTGCGGCCCATTGCCGCCCGTTCGCTGAGGGCTGTGGTGCCGAACCGCTTACTCCTCGAGGTCCATCTTCTCCTGCCGGGGTCCTTGCCGCTGGGCGCGCGGAGCGCGCTTGACTAGCTCCTGATGCGCCTCCGCCGCCGCAGCACGTCGAGGTTATCGCCGTAGAAGAGGAAACAAGAAGGGACGGAGCCTCTTTCGGCAGCCGCTGCCGAAAGAGGCTCCGTCCCTTGTTCTATCTCATCGGCCAGCCCCTCGCGGTGAAGAAGCGGACTCTCTGAACGACCTGCTCATCGTCTCGCGGCTCCAGCCATGCTCGCCAATCCGGCACCAAGTCTAGCAGCGGCAAGTCGCTGGCTAGTACGGGGTCCGGACGCAATCCGCAGTGTGGTGCAGCGCTGCTCCAAGCATAGTCGCTGGCCCGTTCCACCATCCCGGCCCGCACCGGATTGCGTTCCACATAGCGGAGGGCCTCGCCCAAATGGATCTCGTCGAGCAGGCACGAGAAGTACCGTCCCTGCCAGAGATGCCCTTCCCAATCGTGCTGTTGGTTGATGTGGCGGGCATGAGTAGAGTGCACGGTTCGGAGGGTATGAGCGAGAGCTTCCGAGCCTTGGGGCACGACAATCAGATCAACGTGATTGGGCATGAGGCAATAAGCCCAGATCTTCAGCGCCCGGGCTTGGGCCTCGTTGCCGAGAGTAATGAGGTATTGTTGATAGTCATCGGGGGAAAAGAATACTTGCTGCCGGCGATTGCCGCGTTGGGTAACATGGTGGGGATGACCAGCTACAATGACGCGTGCAGCCCTGGGCATGCCGGTAGTATAGCACAAGAGCCCGTGGGACGGGAGGGACGGAGCCCTTTTTGGGGGACGGGAGGGACGGAGCCCTTTTGGGGACGGGAGGGACGGAGCCCTTTTGGGGACGGGAGGGACGGAGCCCTTTTGGGGACGGGAGGGACGGAGCCCTTTTGGGGACGGGAGGGACGGAGCCCT
>JAAYIR010000185.1 GCA_012523355.1 candidate division WS1 bacterium | reverse complement strand
TACTCCTCGCGCAGCGCGGACATGAACTCCAGCGTCTCCGGATCGCGTCCCACGAGCCCGTCGGAGACCCCAAAGTCCGTGGTGACGAACCATGCCGGCGCTTCCGCGCGCAGGGCGCTCGGCAGCAATCCCGTGATCTCCAGGGGCCGCACCGGGCGGCGGTATCTTTGCCAGAGCGAGTTCCGGGGCAGGACCCGCCCCCCGTTACAGTAGTCGAGCGGCGGATCGGCGAACCAGGGCTCCTCAATCAGCCCCACGGACTCCGCGGGCTGAGAGTGAGCGAGGATGAAGGCCAGGGCCTCTCCGCGCGGATTCCGGGCGCCCAGTCCCCAGCCGATCTGTACGCTCCACAACAACATTAGCGCCGCCGCGACGCCCAGCAAGGTACTATACAGTATCCGGCCTCGCCGCGCCAGACCCGCCAGCGGGGCCACGGCCAGCGGGGTCAGCGCTACGGCCAACGGGAGCTCATAGCGGGGATAGCGTACCAGTGCCAGACTGATCATTACCAGCCAGAGCAGGGCAAACAATACCAACGGATAGCAGCGGCGATCGCGACGCCACAGGGACCACCCGGCCCCGAACAGGCCCAGGAGAAGCAGCAGGCCCATCCCCGGCGCGAGGAGATGCCGGAGATGGAAGAGCCAGCCGGAAGGTTCAGCCAGCACCGGCAGGCGCTCGCCCTCCCGCATGTGGCGCAGCTCGAAGAGTATGTGCGTGCGCGCCTCCCCCCACGCCAGGAAGGTGTAGGGCGAGGTCACCGCAAAGGCCAGCGCGGCCCCCGCCAGGATAAGCCCCCAGCGCTGGAGGAGCAACTTGCCCCGGTGCCCCGGCCCGGGAGCGAGGCAGACCAGGGCCGTGGCCAGGAGCGGCGCGACGATCACCAGCAGCCCGTTGTACTTGGTGGAGGCCGCCAGACCACAGGCGACCCCCGCCCACCAGGCGGTTCTGGCATCGGGCCGGGAGGCGAGCGCTACCGTCAGGTACAACGCCAGGAGGAGGAACAGGGACTGGGTGACGTCCACCGTGGCGTAATGCGAAAGCAGGACGTGGAGGGGGAGTGCGGCGAGCAACGCTGCGGCAAGCAGCCCCAGGCGCGGGCTCCAGAGCCGCGCGGCCAGGCGGTACATCAGGTAGACGGTGAGCACCCCGGCCACCAGCGTGACCAGGCGGGCTTCCCAGGTCCAGGAGGCCAGCAGAGGCCCGGCCTCCCCGGACAGCAACTGCTGCAGCCACAAGCCCTGAAAGAGACTGGGGTGGAGGAGAACGACGGCAGCCGCCACCAAGTAGAGATACAGGCTACCGTAGTTGAAGAAGTGCGGGTTCAGGTCGTAGAAGAGTAGCGACAAGAGGCCGCGCAGGGAGTGGTACTCGTCGGGATGATAGGGAAAGAGATGATCCGCATCAGGAAGGCCCCACCGCCAGCCAGCCACGCGCAGGGCCACTGCCACGAGAAGGATGGCAGCCACCATCGCCACGCGGAGAGGTGGTCTGGTTGCCCCGGTGCTGGACACATTTCCTCCCGGCCTCACCGTTGCCCAGTGCTCAGCAAGGTGTAGGAGAAGACCGGCCCCCAGTTGCCAGCGCCGTCCTGAGCGCGAATTCGCAGGAACCATACACCGCCGGCCACGGGATCGAAGCGCTGGGAGGGCGCAGTGCTCATGACGCGCTCCGGCGGCTGCGCCTGCGAGTCCTGGGTCAGGAGGTAGCTGTAGCCCTTGATGCCGGTGGGATCGCCCGCCTGCCAGCGGGCGACGATCGGCCCCGAGGAGGAAGCCCCGACCATGAGGTTGTCAATCGCGAATTCGCCGCCGACCGGAAGCTGGTCACCCGTCTGCTGCTCATAGAGGTACAGGCCCTTGACGGTGAGCGCAGGCTGCTCGCGGACATCATAAAGCGGCGCGGCGAGCCGCACCACCGCATGATGCCACTGATTATCCAGTTTGACCCCCGAAACCCAGCCCACCGTACCGGCCACCGGCCCACTGAAGGCACAGACGAAGCGCCGATCGCCGATCTGGGCCACGACATTGATGCGGGTCTGGGGGCCCATCTTGTAGTCAAAGGCCAGGACGGGGAAGCGGTCGACCTGGAAGGGTGTTTCCAGCAGCCGCACCGAGAGCGATCCCGCCGCGGTCTTGCGGAGCTTGAGGTACCGCTCGCCGGCAGCAGCCTCCCCCTTGACCACCTGCAACTCCGCATTCTTCAGCACCGCGACGGTGCCGGCGGAACCGTCCTCGAAGGTGTTGCTCAGGAAGGTGGGGTGGGAGGGGCTAGTAAAGTCCTGGATACTGGGCCCCGTGTCGTCTTTGGAGTAGTCCATGGTCCAGGTCCAGCGCGGCAGTTGGGGCACGGCATTGCCGGCGAAGTCGCGGGCGGACTTGAGCTGCACTTCCACGGTCTGCCCATCGGCAAAGATCTTGGGCGCCGGCTCTACCCGGTCCGGATACCAGGTGAGCAGGCTGGTGGCAGCATCATAGACCAGCGACTTCTGGTTGACCCGGTAGTCGGTACCGCCGACGGAGAGCACCACGCTCTGGGGGTCAATCCCCGCCGTGCCGGTGCTGGCGACCTTCAGGCGCAGGTTCTCGGGCGCGCCGCGGAAGTTCTCCGGCGGCCCCAGGATGGTGGCGACTGGCGGGCTGCTCTCCACCAGCAGGCGGCGCGTGGTGACAGGACTCCAGCGCCCGGCGCTATCGCGCGCACGCAGGTGCAGATAACCGTCGAAGGTGGGGAAGGCGGGGAGCACCAGCGGGTTGGTCGCGGGGAGGACCTTCTCCTCTGCGGCGGCGGCACTTTCCGGCGACTTACTTAGCGTGTAGCCGAGTTGCTGGATTCCGCCCAGCGCCGGACACTGCCAGGCGAGAGTCAGACCCTCATGCGCGGAGACCAGCGGAGACAGGCGAATGTTGTCGAGATGATAGACGGCGTGCTTGGAGTTGGACTGGAACCCCAGGTCGGTAAGCACCAGTTGCGAGACCCGGTAATCGGTGCGCCGGGGGTTGGCGCTCTGCAAGAGCTTGAAGATATCCAGCTCCACGTGGCGCCACTGGCCGTCCGCAGCCACGTCCGGCAGGGTGGTGATCACATTCGGCGAATCGGTATCGGTCATCCGCACACACTGCCACTGCCCGGCGACGTTCATGGCCAGGTCCACGCGCACGCTGGGGCTGAACTTGTAGTCAAAGCTGAGCAGCCGGTACTTCCCGGCGTCAAAGTCGCGGGGCGCGAGTCTGACACCGAAACCGCCGCCGGTGGTCAGGTTGGTGACCCGCAGGCTCGAGTTCCCGGAGGCGGCAGTGGTGGAGTCCCGGGCGAGCGCGATAGTGGGCTCATCCGGATAGGCTGTGATCCCGCCCAGGCCCTGCTCAAAGTCGGCGTTCACCAGGTCGGCCTGGGGCAGAGCAATCTTCGGCGCGGGCGGCGTCACGGCCGCCGCCGCAGGATCATAGCGGTAGGTGAAGGTCACGGGTTTGGCGAGCGCCACGCCCGCGCGGCTCTTGAGGGCGACCAGCGTGACCTGCAACTCCTGGTCCTTCTCCAAAGAGAGTCCAGCCTGCGCCGGATCCAGACGCAGGGCGGGTTCCTGGGGGTCCAGGCTCAGCCCGGCGTCGTTCGCCACCAGCTCCTGGCCGTTCACCTCGAGCTTGACCGTACGGGGATCGAAGCCGCTGCCGGCTCCGGGGTCCAGATGCAGCACGATTTCCCCTCCGGCCAGCGCTGAACCGTCGGGCGGAGTGGTCCGGACTACTCGGGGGGCCTGGTCGTCCACGCGCAAGGGGAAGGTCACGACTCGCGCTTCCGCGCCTTGCACCACGGGCCGCAGGTGCAGATACCACTGGCCGGGGCCCTGGGCGGTCACCTGGGTCGGCAACTCGGCCACCGGCGCCGAGGAGGGCACACCGTGGGGGTCCTGGTCCACCGAGTACGAGCAGCCACTAATAGTCACCTCGGAGGCCGGACGGGCCTCCACCAGCAGGGTGCGGTCCTCACTCGGCGTGCCCAGATAGAAGTTGTCCAGATACCAGGTGCAACCCGCGGGATTGCCGCCAAATCCGGCCAGCAGATAGTCTGTGGGGTTGAAATTGCCCACGTGCAAGTGGCTGAACTGAACGGAGGTGGAGCCCAGCGCCGCCTGCAGCGCCCCCAGCAGGTCGAACTCGGCGTGATGCCACTGGTTGTCGGCGAGGACGCCTGGAATCCGGCCCAGGACCTCAGTCTGAGGGGAGGGCGAGGGCAGCCCGGTGAAGATGATCTCCCACCACTTGCCCGGCGTAGCCAGGTAGAAATTGACCTTGGCTTCGGCAGGGAGGCGGTAGTCGAAGGCCAGACGGGAGTGGCGCCGGGCATCGAGCGAGCCCTCGGAGATCCAGGCCCCGAAATGTCCCCCGCCGCTGGAGATGATCAGCGCCAGGCAATGGCCTTTCCCGCGGGGACCGCCGGGGACCAGAGTCAGGAGCGCGCCTGCTGGAGGCTTGCTCTCCAAGGTCTTCCAGGTTCCCAGGTGGTACTCGAAGTCATTGAACAGCGCCGGGTGACTGGGGGAGCTGAGGGTCAGGGGACGGGGGGCAAGCTCCGTGACCGGTTTGATCCAGGCCTCCGTGCCCGCCGGTTCGCTGCGCGGCCGCACGGTCTGCTGATAGTAGATGCGTGCGCGGGGAACAATAATCCCATTGTCATAGGTCCAGACCGCGACCCGGCCTTGCTGCAAGGGCACGGGGTCGCGGACCTCGACGGCCAGTTCATCGTCCACGTAGAACTGCAGCAGGTCCCCGACCTTGCGGGCGCGCAGGGACCACCAGCGGCGGTGGAACTGGTACGTGGGCGGCTGGCCATTGGCCCAACTGGGCAGGAGATGGGCTGGCTTACGGGTTTCGCCGAGTACCTGGTCACCGCGCATGATGCGGGTGCTGCTATTCTGCTCGCCGCCGAGCATGAAGGTATAGCCGCTGTCGAGATTGCCGCCGTCGCCGCAGATGGTGAGATTGATATCGTTGGGGTTCTTGTAGGCGCGGCGGGCGATGTCGGTGCCCATCTTGAAGGCCGCGTACAGCTCCACGGTGATGTCCCCGGAGAACTCTTCCTTGGTCCAGATCGCGGCCGGGGCGTTGTTGGCATAGCCCCCGTACCAGGACCACTGCGGGGAGCAGGTCCAGCGGCTGGTGGTGGCCCAAGTGCCGGCGGTGATCAGCCAATCACTGGGAGCCGCACCGAAGGTGTAGTCCTTGACGTTGTAGGAGTTGAGGTCCACCGTCCCGGGGTCTACAGGCAAGCCACCGTTGATGAAGGCCACGCGCCCGCCGGAAAGCTCCGGAGGCACCTCACCCTCTGCCCCCAGGTTGCGATTGATGCGGTCCAGGAGCAGCTTGGCCGGGGCGTTACCGGGATCACGGCGCAGGATCTCCTGGATCTGCTCTTTGGCCTCCTCCACGCGACGCAGCTCGTACAGGGCCTGGGCCAGGTAGCGCCGGCTATCCACTGATTCCGGCTTGCTGGTGAGGATCTCGCGGAATTGCTGCTCGGCGGCGGCGCGCTGGCCCACGCCCAGGAGCGCGCGCCCATACCAGTAGCGGCTGCTGAGGTCCTCGGGGTGCTCCGCGATGTAGGGGGCCAGAACCTGCTGGGCCTCCACGTACCGCCCGGCGGCGATCAGGGGCAGGGCCTCCGGCGGAGGCTGCGCCCCGGCCCCTGCGGTCAGGACCAACAGAGCGGTAATGAACAAGGCCGCGTGGCGTTTCATGGCTGGCTCACCTGCACTTGCAGAACCATTTCTGCATCAATCCACACTTGCAGATAGGGTCCGGAGCGGGCCAGCTCTACCTGGCACTTGCCCTCGGAGATCTTCACCTGCGTCTGCCCCAGACGGGTGGAGCCCTGGAGTAGCTCCACGCCCAGGTCAGTGGAGCTAGCCTTGGAGGTCAGGGCCAAGGTGTAGCCGCCCACGGGCTGGCGCTTTTCGTCCGGGGTGGCATATATCACGACCTTGAGCGTCCCTGATACCTTCCCTACGCTGGCCAGGGGGAAGACGATGGAGTTGTCGCCGTAGAAATCGCCCTTGGACCACCACACGCTCGGCCCGAATTCGCCGGGGCCACTAACGGACTTGAGCACCATCTGGCCGTGGGTCTTCTCGACCAGGAGTTCCGAGGGCAATTCCCAGGGGGAGCGGGTGGTCGCCCACTTAGCCATTTCCCAGTGCTCCTCGTCATCGCGGAACTCCTTGGTGACGTGCGAGGCGGGCGGGGGATTGATGCGCTGCGCCGTGGCATAGCTGAACCAGGCACCCGGAGCCTCCTGCACGGCCAGGCCCAGGCGCCCGGTGGGGGCGCCCTCCAGCGCGGCGTGCAGGACCGTGCGGCCCCCCACTACTCCGGCTACCAGGTTGCGGTAGACGACCACGCCCACCCGCAGGGCGTGCCCGGAGGGCTTTTCGAAGGGCGCCGAGGTCAGCGTGGCCTCTTGCCCGCCGGCCACCCGCACCAGCTCGGCTCGCGGCGTGTCGGTGAGCAGATAGCGCAGCAGGTAGTAATCCTGGGGCCCGGTGTAGCCGAAGACTACACCACCGGCGCCCTGCTCCAGATGACAGTCAGCAGTGTAGGTGAAATGCTCCCAGGAGCAGGGTTGCCAGAGGGCCAGTCCACTGCCCTCCGAACAGACCAGGCGATGGTCGGCGCGCTGCCAGGTGCCGTTGAGGCTATCCCAGCGGTGAGGCGTGCTGAAGTCGTCCACCCCATAGCCCCAGGTCTCCAGGACCACGTCGTCAAAGTTGGCGCCGGTCTCCTCCGGCTTGAGGCCCGCAACGCCCTCCACGAGGAGTCCGGCCAGCCCCTGCAAGAAGGCCGAGGTTCGGCCGGTGAGGAGAAATTCGTCGTCCAGCCAGGCGCTCACACGCCCGTCACTGATCCCCAGCGCCAGCCGATACCACTGCTCCGCCCGGTAGCCGCCGGGAGCCTCAGAGAGCACGCGCTCCTGGCCATCAACCCGCTCCAGGAGCTGCAGGCGGTTGGCATCGGGGGCTTCGGAGGCGACGGGGGTCCAGCGCAAGGCCAGGTAGTTGTCCGGGTCGCGGAAGCAGATGACCAGGCCGCAAGCGCCTTCGCCCAGGGGCCGGACCGCGGCCTCCATGCGGTAATCCGCCCAGAACCAGTTGCCCGCGACGCTGAGGGCGCGCTCGCCGGTCTTCGTCGCCTGCCCCTCGTAGCTGAAGGCGTTGGCCGACATCTCCTCCTTCATCGTGGAGGCCTGGGGGTCAATACGCAGGCTGGTCTCCTTCCATCGCCCCGCCACGGACTTCCACAGGGTGCCCTCCCCCTCGGCACGCATGAAGTCGTCGGAGAAATACAGCTCGGCGAAGGGCTGCAGGACCACGCGGGACAGCTTGCCGCCGCTGAGGGTGTAGCCCAGGTTGCCGGAGGTCAGATGCGGGTCATAGGCGGTACAGATTAGCCGGTCATTGAGGAGCAGTGTCAGTCGCCAGCCGTCCTGGCGAATGACGAGGTCGTTGGTCTGGCCCTGGCCCGCCAGTGCCGGCGGCGTCCCCGACTGCCCCAGGGGCTCGGCCTTGCCGTTCTTGAAGAGGTAGAACTGTGCTTGCCGGGAGGTCAGGCGAAGCTG
>JAAYIR010000184.1 GCA_012523355.1 candidate division WS1 bacterium | reverse complement strand
GCTCCAGATAGAGCCAATGGTGGCCAGGAGAATGGCGCTGCCCGCCAGGTCAGGACGCAAGATCACCGACTCGCCGGCCGCCAGGAACACCACCATGAGGAAGAAGGCCAGGACGATGCGGATCTTGTCCGCTTGGCGGATCAACCCAAACTCCAGGCGCCGCTCGACGCTCTCTGGAGCTGGCATGGGCCTTCCTCCTTCTACAAAATCATACCCCATGTGCAGCGATTACCTCTGCGGCATTATACCGTATGGTTCAAGAGACACTCAAGCTCGCCTGACCAGACACCTCGTCAGAACAGACACAACCCTCTCGCCAGGCGAGCCACCGCCAACTCCCTCTCGACGTCCCCTCCCGGTGACCGGACGCAGATGCAATCCCGTGCCCTCAGACCTTGACTTCCTTACCCTTTGCGCCGGAGAGATAGACAGCATCCAGGATACGCTGAGTGACCAGGGCCTGCTCGCCGGGAACCGGCGAGGGCCCGCCCTCGCGGATAGCCTGGACGAAAGCAGAGCATTCGTTGTAGAACATGTCGGCGTTGTCAAAGGCCGACACCTCCGCCGTGCTATTGGTCAGCACCCCGTTGTCCTCCCGTACCAGCGTGGCCGGATACAGGTATACTCCACCCTTGGTGCCACACACCAGAACCTGATTGGTGTCTTCCCGGAGATTCAGAGCCCAGGCCGCCCCCAATGACAGCGACCGCCCGTCAGCGAAGCGCACGAAGGCGGTGGCAAAGTCCTCCGGCACCGTGTACCTGCGCGGATTATGTTTCATTAGAGAGGGCCGCTTCGCCAGCTTGAGGTAAGTCCCGGCGCTGACGGTCACGGGAGTCGGGAAGTCCATCAAGTGCAGGGCCATGTCCAGCACGTGCACCCCGATGTCGTAGCAGGGCCCGCCCGCTGAGGCTTGCTTGTCAATGAAGCCCCCCCATGGCGGCACTCCCCGGCGCCGCAGATACTCAGCCCGCGCCCAGTAGATGTCCCCCACCAGCCCCTGGTCCACCCAGCTCTTGCAGACTTGTCCGTCGCGCCCAAAGCGCAGAACTTGCGCCACCATGAGCAGCCGCTTGGCGTCCTGTCCAGCCTCTATCATTCGCTCCACCTCGCGGGCGCTGATGGCCACCGGTTTCTCCACGAGAACGTGACAACCGGCCTTCAGCCCGGCGATGGTGGGCTTGGCATGGACCGCGTTCGGCGTGCAGACGTCCACCAGGTCCAGCTCCACCTGGTCCAGCATCTTCTTGTAGTCGGTAAAAGCAGCCTCGGGTGGCAGGCTCCAGGTTTCCAGATTCTTCTTGAGCGCCTCCGGTTTGATGTCAGCAATGGCGATAACTTCCGCGTCCGAGATCTTCTGCCAGGCCGCCAGATGGGCCTGGGCGATCCCCCCGACTCCGATCATTCCTACGCGCAGTGGCTTGGCCATCTAAGAGTCCCTCCCAACAGTATGTTACGCACTTGCATCGTCCTAGGGTAGAAATTGATTCGTTATGGAGCTTGGCGTTCCCTTCTCGGCCACGAAAACAGTCGCCCGGTTAGTTCGAGATAGAGAAACCACCCACTCGGCGAGCCAGGCAAACCTTCCTATCGGACGAGGCGTCAATGAAGTTGACGACAATTGTCAGATTGAAGGAGGAGGTTGGGCGTGAATCTAGCAGCGCAAGCCGACCCGCATCTACTAACTCGAGTTGATCTGCTGGTTCTTTTGGAGGCGCGTGACGGTTGGCGCGTCTCGCTGTTTACTCCCACGATTCCCTCGGACAACAACGGGAATGTCATTCGTATCAAGAATCTCCTTCGAGAGGCCGAAGACAAGCTCCTGGCCCTGGGCGCGAAGCCCGAACAGGCCCGGAAGCTGCTGCAGCCCGCCCGCCAGTTTGCCGCCGACGGTGACTGGTGGCGCGTGCCCGCACAAGGTTTGGCGCTATTCGTCTCTGAGACGGAAGCCCTCAACTACCACCTCCCCTATGCCCCGCCGCCGCTGGCGGTGGTTGGCCACCGCTTCCATGTGAAGCCCCTGCTGCCCATGTTCACCAGTGATGGACATTTTCACGTACTGGCCTTGAGCCAGAACGAAGTACGCTTGTTGCGCGGCACGCGCATGGGCGTGACCGAAACGGAGCTGACCAACGTGCCGCAGAGCCTGTCCGAGCTTCTGGCCTCCACGGAGACGCAGGAGCAGGTGAGATGGCATGCCGGACCAGCCGGGGGCCGGCGCGGGAGGCTGGCGATCTTCCACGGCGGCCACGGGGTCGCCACCGAGGACCGCAAGGACGACATCCGCGAGTACTTCCGCCAGATTGACCGCGGTCTGCGCGAGCTGCTGCGGCAACACAACGCGCCCCTGGTGCTGGCGGGGGTGGACTACTTGTTGCCCTTGTACCGGGAGGTCAACAACTACCCGCACCTGATGGAAGGCGGCGTTACGGGGAACCCCGAGGAGCTGAGCCTGGAGGACCTGCATCGCGCCGCCTGGCCGCTGGTGCAGGGAATGTTCCAGCAAGAACAGCGACACGCGCGCGAGCAGTATGAACTGGCAGCCGGCAAGGGCCAGGGCATACACCGGATCGAGGAGGCG
>JAAYIR010000183.1 GCA_012523355.1 candidate division WS1 bacterium | reverse complement strand
CGCCCTCCCTGGAGGAACCGGCGGCCACCGCGTGGCCGCCCAGGGGGTGAGGCCCTCCGCCCCCTCCCCTACTCTAGGGGGGTGGCGTGCTCTACCACGGGGTGACGCTCTCCCCTCTATCCCGCCGCCACTTCCACCACTCGTCCGCCTTGCTGGGCCGAGGTATGAACCGCCTCGGTCACCGCCAGCGTCCGGTACGCATCGGCATAATCTGAGTAGATCTCCGACTGGTCCCCGGTCTCCACGGCCTTGAGGAACGCTTCGACCTCTCTAACATAGCCATTACTCTCGTTCTCTAACTCCCCGGACTCCTCCGGCCCCCACCACTGCAGCTTCGCCCCCGCCACCTGCAAGCGGAAGTTGTGGGCGATGACGTCCAGTCCGCTGCCGCCCCCACCCGCCCCCAGCATGTAGGTATTGGTGATCGTCCCCACCGCCCCGGAGGCAAAGCGCAGACTCGCCGTCGCCGCATCCGCCGCCGTGGCATCCCGATGCAGCCGCCGCATCACCTGATGCGCCTCAAAGGCGGCTACGTGCGTGATCTCCCCGCACAGGAACCGCGCCATGTCCACGATATGCGTGGTTTGCTCTACCATCTGCCCACCGCTTTGCGCCTGTACCCGCCACCAAGGCACTCCCGGCATGCCGGTCCAGAACCAGCCGCTGACCAGCCCGTGCGTCTTGCCGGCGAGCATCTGTCGCGCCCGCTCCACGTGCGCATCCCAGCGGTACTTGTAGGCCACCACTGTGATCAGGTCCGCCGCCGCGATCGCCAACAGAATGGGCGCTGCCATGGTCAGATCCCGCGCAATCGGCTTCTCGATGAACATGGGCAGCCGGCGCTCCACAGCCGCCATCTCGATTTCGCCATGCGCCATGGGCGGCGTACAGATGAACAACGCGTCCAGTCCCTCCGTGTCCAGCATGGCTCGAAAATCCGCATAGGCCTTGCCGCCATACTTGTCGGCCTTCTCCTGTGCTCTCTCGAGCACCACATCGCACAGCGCTGTGATGGTCACGTTCTCCTTCTTGCTGAGCGTATCCAGGTGTGTGTTGGCAATTCCTCCGGTTCCCACAAATCCGACCTTGATGGCCATTGTCATTCCTCCCAATCAGTCTGGCAGAGGAGCCCTTACTTCCTCTGCAGTTACTGCCTCCGTCACAGCGCCCTCTCCGTCATCTACTTCCCGCCCCTGACGCCTTTCTCCTTGGCTTTCTCCGCCAAATTGGTCAAACTCCCCCTCTTTATCCCGGGCCAGCTTACGGGCCACCGTTCACGTGGCCAGCCCTTCCGCAGCGGGATAGCGGCCAGAGCACAGCAGACTTCCCAGTTTCGCCCTTCTACGTTATAATCTCTCTGTGATGAAACGCCGTTTGCCTTTGGTTATCGCTGTCCTCATCGTGCTGGGCCTGGCGCTGGTCGCTCCCCGCTCTCTGGGTTTGCGGTCCCGTACGCCCCTGGCTCCTGAGCCCCCCACGCCCCCGCGCGACGCGCCCTTGACCGCTCCCGCCCAGGCGCTTACGCCTGCGCCCCAGGCTACTCCTGCTCCTTCTTCTGCCCCCTCCCGACCCCCGGCCTCCCAGCCCCTCAGCGAAGCGCAGTTCGTGGACATTTCCGCAACCATCGTCCTGGGCGCCATAGAGGTTCAGCACCAGCCCGACGCCGTGCAACGCCTCGAGCCGCTCCTGGAGCAGGCCCTGGACCGCGCTGGCGTGAGCATCGAGGAGTTCAATGCCTTCGCCGAGCGCGTCTACTCCGACCCGCGCCTCTCCGAGCGCCTGGCCGAGGCGATTCTCGATCGCGTCGAGGAGCGCAGTTCGCCCCAGGTGCGCGCCCACGCCGTGCCCATGGCCCAGGCTCTCAGTGCACGCCTCTCCGGCCAGAAGCCGCCCCCCCGCTAGCCTCGGCCGCCGCCCGTCGCCTGCCTCTACCTCAGCAGCGGATCCAGCATGCATACCAGGCAGGTGACGACCAGCAGGCTGAAGGCTGCGTTTCGCAAGCGCGGAGCTGACAGCCGCTTCCCCACCGTCAAACCCGCCGCAGTTCCCAGAAAGATCGCCGGCGCCAGCATCAGGGCCTGCCCCGCCGTGGGCAAAACCGCGAAGCCAAAGGTTGCCAGCATGAGCGCCAACTGCACCGGCACGAGCACCAGCGTGATCATGGGCACCATCACACGGGTCTTCTCATTCGGCCAGTCGTGCGCGTGGGTCCACAGTAGCAGCGGCGGCCCTCCGATGTTCGCAAATCCCGTCAACACCCCACTGCAAGCCGCCGCCAGCACCCCCCAGCCCCGGGCCACGATTTGCCGTCGCGGGGTCTTCTTCACCCACTGAACCAGCAGAACCACCAGCAACAGGGTGCCGATAGCCACCTTGGCGAAGGCCAGGCTCTGCTTGGAGACCAGCCACAGGAGCCAGATCCCCACCGGCAGCCCCGCCGCACTGATGGCGCTCAAGGGCAGAATCTCGCGCCAGTTCACATGCTGCCGCAGACTCGAGCCCATCAGCAGCCGCTGGAACGCCGACCCCAGCATGGACAGCATCACCGTCTCCGGCAGCGCCAGCCCCGACAACAGCAGCAGTGCATTGGAGAACAGCGAGAAGGCGAACCCTACCGTGGACTGGATGAAGGCACAGAACAGCAGGATGGCAGCCTGCACTCCCCAGGGCGCCAGCCGCACCAGCGTCTCGGCCTCAATCATTCATCGCCACGTCCCCTACCCACAGTCCCCTTCTCCATACGCCTCCGCTATCGCCTTCCGCGGGTCAAACATCTCTTCAATCGGCCCCAGCTCTCTCTCCAGCTCCCCCGGCGGCTCGTAAGTATCCAGGTCCTCGCCCTCCGCAAAGCCACGAATCAGCTCCACCAGGTACAGGAAGTTCCGCAGCGGCACATCCGGCGGCACCCCGTGATCCACGGTCGGAACGTACCCCCCGTACTCCCTCGCCACCCGGTAGCGTCGCGCGATCTCGGCCCGCGCCTGTTCCTTGCTGAAGCGTAGCTCCCGCTTGTCAATCCCCCCCTCCAGGAAAAGACCCGGATGCTGTTGCAGAAACACCTCCGGGTCGTTCCCCGCCGCAATCTCTAGGGGACTGATTCCCTGGATCCCCTCCGGGTACATGACCTCCAGAATCTGTACGTTGTACCCATCCGAGTCCATGGTGAACATGCTCACCCCGTGCTCGGCAAAGAACTCCCGCAGCCGCTGGTAGCGCGGCAACATGAACTCCCGCATGTGCTGAGGCGAGATCATCGCCGCCCCCTTGTAGGCCATGTCTTCCTGCGTCACGATGTAGTCCACCTGCATCTGCGAGAAGGGTTCCCGGCATAGCTCCAGCAGGAACCACGTCCAGTACTCCATCATCTCATGCACGAGGTGGGGCTGGTCATGGAACATCATGGACAGCCCCTCAAATCCGCACCAGTCCCGCGCGGTCCAGTACAGCCCCGGCACGCAGGCGACCACCGGTGCCTCACTGGTCCGGCAGACTTCCACCAGGTCCCGCCAGCCCTTCCCCGGCTGGTAACGCCGGTAGCCATCGGGGTTCAGGGTCTCCGGCACGGGCGCGCCTTCATCGCTCTCCGTCCGCTCCGGCGTATGCGGGTCAAAGCGCTCCTTCATCCGCTCGAAGTCTGCCGGGGACTTGACCGGAAACTCCAGGTAGCGGCGCGGCGCAAAGCCCTCCGTGGGCTGATGAATGGCATCCAGGCGGGTGACCCCCCAGGAGTCGCGCCAGATCCGGATATTGCCGCCCTCTTCGAGTATCTCCTCGGGGAAAGGGCGTAGCGGCCCGCAGTACATCTTCCCGAGGCCGCGGCTAGGGTCCTGGCCGATGAACTCGCCCCAATGCGCGATCTGTTCTTCCCCCAAGCCCTGCTTCCGCCAGGCGGCGAAGGTGGAGGCCCGCGGCCAGCCAAACTCATACGGCCTACGGTCCGGCTCCTGATGCTTCCATATCGCCAACATGCGTTCCCGATGAGTCATTCTCAATCTCCTCTTGTATCTCACGGTAGCACAGCCGTCCCGCCTGCCCTCCGTGCCGTTTCCGCCCTGGAGGGGCCGCCCGAGCGGCGTCTGCGCTGCGAGGCCGGCCCGCATCCACTCATCCTATCCCCCTCTCCCCAGCCGCAGGCGCGGGGAGAGGGGGACCGGCGGCCGTCTCACGGCCGCCCAGGGGGTGAGGCCCTCCGACATCTCCACCGCAGGCCTGCTACCCCACCTGTACCAGCCCGCGCAGCTCTCTCCCTGCCGCCAGCGCCTTTTCCGCCCACTCCCGCGAGAACCCGATCAGCGGCATGCCCTTGTCCACCGTATGGCGGTATATGACCTCCATATCGTTCAACTCCGGCTGGCTCATGTTGATGCCATACATCCCCTCCATCGCCGTGGCCAGTGCGATGTAGTGGTCCCCACGCCCGCAGAAATGCATAACCCCGCCACCGAATTCCTCCAGCAGCCGCTGCTCATACGGCACGAAAAACTCCTCGTACATGGCCGGGGAGAAGTTCATCGCCGAGTCGTCGCGGAGCATGATATGTCCCCGGTGCATTGGCCCCCAGTGCACCTCCACGCCGTCCTCGCGCCAGGGGACAATCTTCTCCCACTCGCGCAGATAGGTGATATATGTTTCCGTCACCACCTCCAGCAGTGCGTGGACCTCCTCCGGCTGCTCGTAAGCCGCCACAAATATGCTACTGCCCCACAGCATCTCGCACAGGTCCATGGGCCCCTGCGTATCGGGGTGGTAGATGTGCACATGGCGCGCGGTCTTCGGGTAGCTGCGGAAGAGCTCCACATACCGCGCGCCGGTCTCCAGTGCCTGTCCGCCCAGGGATTGGTGCACCTCCGGCACACCACCCGCAATGGCACGCCGCCGGGCCTCCGGGCTCAGCGGACGGCTGGCAGGGAGGGTGTTCAGCTCCTCAGGCATGCGAAAGATCTCCGCCCCGAACAGTGAGGTCAGGAGGGGCGTGCCGTAATTGGCGCGCACCGCCAGTAGCATCCCGTTCGCACTCGCGAGGTATTCCGAACAGGTCCCCAGTTGCTGCAGGACCATGGCCTCAAAATCGTCCAGGGCCTGGTTCACGCTCACCGTCGGCCACTCCACGCCTGCTGGCCTGGCCCCCGCCCGCCGCGGGGCGAACAGGTCGCCAGTGAAGCGCCCTTCATTGAACTCCCGCCATCGGTCCCAGAGCGCCTGCTCCTCAACCTCCTCAATCCGCTTCTCCAGGTCCTCCAGACATCTCTCCAACTGCCCAGTCATTGCTCACTCACCTCGTAGGACCACCTCTCCACACGGTTGTACCGGCGTCGCATCGGTAGGACAGGCGTCTCGCCTGTCCCCCTTACCGTCCCCGACAGCGTCTGCTCACGCTCCAGCCACTTGCGCAGCAGCCCCGTGGGATATTCCACGCCGGTGGGAAAGCGCCCTCTTCCGCTGATCGGGGATGTCAGAGAGCCGTCTTAGAGTGGGGAGCAGAACACGCGGAGGCGGCCGGATGGCGCGCGGCCGACGCGACAGCGCTTCAGCCTCAGCCCGCGCGGGAGGTCAGTGTGAAGGTCTCAGCGAATCGGCATCTGACAATCTTGCCCCCGGAGGTAGCCTTCATGACATCACGTGAGCGAGTACGCGCCGCCTTTGAGCATCGCACGCCGGACCGGGTGCCCTGCTTCTACTCCGGCGAGCGCGAGCCGACTCAGGCTCTGATGCAGCATTTCGGGATCAGCGACCACGGGCAGCTGTTGCGCCTCCTGGGCACTGATACGCGGGCTATTGGTCCCAAGTACGTGGGACCGCCGGAGGAGACCTATCCCGATGGCAGCCGGGGCCGGCCCGGAGCGCCCCGGCGGGTAGTCGTGCAGTCCAAGTATGGAGCGATTGACACGCCGGTCTACTGGCCCTGGGCGGACGTGGAGAAGCCGGAGGACCTGGAGAGCAAGTCAAACTGGGCGGGGGAGCCGGAGTGGTGGGATTACTCCAACATACCGGAACGCATCGCGGCGCTGGACGCAGAACATGAGTACTGGCTCAGCGCGAGCGTGGCCGCCCCGGCCAGTCCCCAGCACCTGATGATGTGGCGCGGGGAGGAGCAGTTCATGCTCGACCTGGCCCTGAACCCCGACCTCACCAAAGCCATGATCCAGAAGATGAACGAGGGGCAACTGGAGAAGGCCCTCAAGACGCTGGAGGCCGGCGGCGGCCGGTTTGATGAGTTGGCCTGGGGTGGGGACCTGGGGACTCAGGAGAGCCTGTTCATCTCCGTCAAGATGTGGCGCGAGTTCTTCCGCGATTACTACCTGGAGTTCTATGCCGAGATCGTGCG
>JAAYIR010000182.1 GCA_012523355.1 candidate division WS1 bacterium | reverse complement strand
TCCATTGCCCGCGGGACCGCGCGCATGACGACGCGACCCTGGACACCTTCTACCAGAGCTACACCGGCCGGGAGGCGGATGACACCCCGACCGCCAAGCAGGTGAAGATCACCTACCAGAACGACCGGGACTCCGGCGATGGCTGGAACGACACCGCAATCGCGATTAACCGCTACCGGTATCTGCCCTGCCGGATCTTCAAGCTGCCGAACCAGGACGATGGCTCGCCCAATCCAGACGAGACCCACACCTGGGTTGAGGCGCCGACCACCTATCAGGAGCGGCGACAGCTCTCCCGGGCAATGAAACTGGTGACCATCGAGGGCAACGAATACTGGACACCGGTGGCAGACCGGAACTGGTGGCCCAGCGACCGGACCGTGGTCGCCTGGTGCCCCTTCCATGCCGACCTTTACAGCAAGGACGGCGTGGGACAGTACCTGACCCTGTTCTGGGACGGCAGCGCCGTAATGAAACCGCGCACGCTGTTTGAGAAGGGTACGAACGCCACTCCACCCCCGCCCCCCGCGGCCTGGGAGGTGACTCCCAGTGGCTAAGCACACCCTCCTGGTTCCACGGCGTTTCCATCTGTCGGCGATCCGCCAGCGAGGGGTCGCGCGAGCGGCCTTCACCCTGCTGGAGCTGCTGGTGGCCCTGGGTATCATGGTGGTGCTGTTTGCCATGCTGTTCGTGCCCATGACCACCTCGTTGAGCCTGGTTAGCTCCGGGCGGACGCAGGCGGACATGCAGCAGCGCCTGCGGCTGGCGTTGGATCAGATCCAGAGGGACCTCAACGAGGCCATCTACGTCTACCCGCCGGAGGTTATCCGGCTGCCGGAGACCGGCGCCTACCTGGTCAACTACTCGACCATCACCTTCACCCCGCCGGCGCGGGATGCGATCAGCGGGCAGGTGCTCAAACCCTTGCGTCCGGCGCGGGACGCGGACGGCAACGTGATCGCGGTGCGTTACGCCGTGCATACACCGATTACCACCATCCACCTGTGGCCCACCGGCGGCGGCTCTCCGCCCTATCCGGCAAAGGACAAGTACTTCCAGATCTCCAGCGAACCCAACCCGGAGAACTGCTTCAGCCTCTACCGGCAGCAGGGCGTCTGCCGTTGGGATGACGATCTGAACACCTATACCTTCGGGTCATGGTACGACTTGGACGGCCTTGGCCCTAATCCGCCAGTGTTTGTCATTGACCGCCCGATCGCTGAGAACACGGTGACCTCCCGCCTCGCTACCGATATTCCGGTCACCCAGACCATTTGCCGCGACAACGGCCACAGCGCCAACGGCTGGGTGCAGGTGGATACCCAGACCGCCAGTAACCCGGCGGATGATATCCTGCCCGTCAAGCCCGATGCCTCCTGGACGCCGACGCTGGTCTACCTCTTCGACAGCATCCAGTTCCGGCCCCAGCGTATCGAGGATGAGCAGCTCAAGCCGACAGCGGATGGCTCGGCCTACTGGGCCGCCAAGGCGGGGTGGCTTGGATTCCGTAATGACGGCTCTCAGACCGTGGGAGACATCGTCTGGCCCTTGCCTTACCCGGGGACGCCGGGGCAATGGATCAACTCCTCGGAGGTCCGCCCGCATATCGTGGTCCGTCGCTGGGACCAGGCCACCAGCAGCTATAGCCAGGTGGTCCTGGACACCGACCTGCTAGACCCGGCGGCCTCGCTGCCCTCGCCGAACGAGAACAATCTGCTGGGGCTGGCTCCGGGCAGCGATTACAGCCTGGGCCTGCGCTGGAACTCCAAGGCCGGCGCGGTCTTGCCCGGCGGCTATCTGGGCCACACCGTGGACTTCAATCTGGCTAACGACCCCGGCGTGGGCTTCTGGCCGCTGAGCAGCTTCCCGATCGCGGTCCTCCCGGAGACGCCGGCCTCGCGCGTGGACGGGGACCCCCGAGCGGCCCACAGCTACGTGCTGGACCCCTACCAACTGGAATCGCCGAAGTACCAGGCGGGCTCGCCGCTGGCCGACGTACGCGACCTCCGCATCGTGCCGGAGAGTGTGCGCGTGTGGGTGCTCTCGCGGGTGGCGGGAAGTGGCCGGACTGTGCGCACCAACTACAGCGCCACCACGATCCGCGACGCGGAGCGCCTGGGCGCGACGCAGTTCCATGTGGAGTCGCTGGATAGCATGGACCGACAGATACGGCTGGTCTTCAATCGCTATCAGCCGCCCAGCCCAGACATGTTTGTGCCGTACTGGGCGTCAGGCGCCACCTATGCCGTCGGTACTCTGGTGCGCGGTCCTAGTACCCTGCAGGTGTACGAATGCATCAGGGCTCAAGGCCCGCCTCCGATTCCGCCCAATAACCCGCTCAGTTCAGCTGACGATGAGCCGGGCGTGGGGGTTAACTGGGCCAGCTATTGGGGCGCGCCCACCCGAAACTCCCTGGACCTGTTCCAGCTCTGTGTCCAGTATCTCGCGCGCCGCAACTTCGACCCCAACACGGGGATTGATGATCAGATTGTTGCCAGCTACTCAACCAACTACAACTACGAGGTCAAGCTGGGGCTCGCGGAGTTCAGCCCGTACGAGGCGCTG
>JAAYIR010000181.1 GCA_012523355.1 candidate division WS1 bacterium | reverse complement strand
GGGCAGGGAGAAGATGAAGGCGCTACCTCGACCCGACCCGCTCTCCACCCAGATACGCCCGCCGTGAGCCTCCACTGCCAGGCGGCAGAAGGCCAGGCCCAGGCCCACCGACATGCGGGTCTTGCGGCCGGGTTCGGCAGCCTGAGAGAACTTGTTGAAAATCTGGTTCTGCAGATGGCGGGGGATGCCCGGGCCAGTGTCGCGCACGGTCACGCGCGCTCCGCCATTATCGGGTTCCAGGCTGACCTCGACCTGGCCCTGGGAGGGCGTATTCTTGATGGCGTTGTCGAGCAGATTCTCGACCACGCGCTGGATCTTCTCCGCGTCCATGCTGAGGATGACGTTGGCGGACGGGTAGTGCTCCTCGAGGCCGACGCGCGCGGCCCGGGCCCGGGACTGGAAAGCCTGCACCGCGGTGCGGAGAACGTGGACCAGGTCGGTGCGGCTGGTGCTCAGCGCCAGCGGGGAGCCGGCCTCCGCCCGGGCGACGTCCAGAAGGTCCTCAATCAACCGGCGCAGCCGCTCCTGGCCTTCCTGGGCGATGTGCAGCAACTCGCTGGGCTCCAGCATGTCCGAGCCGCTGGTCTCCGCCAGCACCTTGCGACGCAGCATATCCAGCGCCATGGTGGAGGAGGTCAGGGGGTTTTTGAGATCGTGAACCAGCATGTTGGTCAGGTCCTCGCGCAGGGCCTCGGAGGCGCGCAGACGGTCGTTGGCGGTGCGAACGGCCGCGACCGCCCAAGCGATGATCAGGAAGGAGACCAGGCGAGCCACTGCCCCCCAGTAGACGTAAAGCGCGCTCATGCCGGGCATCCGCAGGGCATCGAGAATGACCACGCTGGAGATGATGACGGCGAGCAGGAGGGCAAACCGTTCTCCCACGTACCAGGCGGCCACCAGGAGTGGAATCAGGTAGAAGAGCAGCAGGTCTAGCTCAGGAGAGGCGGCAAAGTCCAGCGCGGCCACGCCCACCGTCAGCAGCAGGCAAGCCACGACCACCACCGGCTTCATGGCCAGAAGACGCGTCATCACTTGGGAGATCTTCTCCGAGGTCAGGGGAAACTCCTTTCGCCCTCAAGGGACAGGGCTGGCAAGCGCTGGGAGGCAGGACTACGTGCGGGCCCGGCGCACAGCCTCCGCGATGCCCGCCGCCTCCAATCCGGCCTGCGCCAGCAGCTCTTCCCGCTGACCCTGCTCGATGAACCGGTCCGGGAGACCCAGGCGCACGAGGCGGCAGTCGTGCAGATCCCGGTCGGCCAGGAAGGTCGCCACTGCCGTGCCATATCCGCCTGCCAGGGCCGCCTCCTCGACGGTGATCAGCAGACCGGTCTCCTGGGCCAGGCGTAGCAGGAGCACTTCGTCGAGTGGTCTAACGAAGCGCACGTCCACTACCGCGCAGTGGAGACCCTCCTGTTCCAGCTCAGCAGCCGCCGCCAGGGCGGGCTGCACGCGAGTTCCCACGGCCAGGAGAGCGGCGTCTGAGCCCTCACGGATCAATCGCGAGGTGCAAGCCTTCTCCCCGGATCCGGACCCTCCGTCCTCGGCGGGGAGAGAAGAGACGGCGGCAGGAACCGCGGGGGTGGCAGCGCCACGGGGATAGCGGAGGGCACAGGGACTATCCAGAGACAGAGCTAGCTGCAGCATGCCGCGGAGGTCTCCGCCGCTGGAGGGCGCCATGAGCACCAGGCCCGGGATGTGGCTGAGGTAGCTCAGGTCGAAGACGCCGTGATGGGTCGGGCCATCGTCGCCCACCAGACCGGCACGGTCCAGGCAGAACACCACCGGCAGGTTCTGGAGGGCCACGTCATGCACGATCTGGTCATAGCCCCGCTGCAAGAAAGTGGAGTAGATCGCCACCACCGGGCGCAGGCCCGCTGCCGCCAGACCGGCAGCGAAGGTCACGGCGTGCTCCTCGGCCATGCCCACATCAAAGCAGCGGTCAGGGAAACGACGCTTGAACTCCGCGAGGCCGGTGCCGTCCAGCATCGCTGCCGAGACGGCGACAATTCGCTGATCCTTCTCGGCCAGCTCGCAGAGAAACTTGCCAAACAGCGCGCTGAAGGTGGCGGCGCCCGCAGCCTCGGGCTCTCCGTTGCTGAGGGTAAAGGGGGAGGTGCCGTGGAAGCGGCGGGGGTCCACCTCCGCGGGCCGGTAGCCCTTGCCCTTCTGGGTTAGTACGTGCAGCAACAGCGGGCCGGGGAGTTTGTGGCTGCTCTCCAGCGTCTCCAGCAGCTGCGGCAGGCTGTGGCCGTCCAGGGGGCCTAGGTAGGTGAAGCCCAACTCCTCAAAAAGCATCCCGGGCACCAGCAGGTGCTTGAGGCCGTCCTTGAGGCGGTCGAGGGCCTCCAGCACGCTATCGCCGAGGGGCCAGGCGCTGAGGAAGCGCGCCGTCTCCTCGCGGGCCCGGCGTACATGCGGCTCGACGGCGGTGCGCAGGGAGGCCAGATAGGCTGAGAGCGCGCCCACGTTGCGGCCGATGCTCATCTCGTTGTCGTTGAGCACCACCAGCATGTCGTGCTTTAGGTGTCCGGCCTGGTTGAGCGCGGCCAGGGCCAGGCCGCCCGTAAGCGCGCCGTCGCCGATGACCGCCACGACGTGCTCCTGCCCCCCGCGCAGGTCGCGGGCGGTGGCAAACCCCAGCGCGGCGGAGAGGGACGTGGAACCGTGCCCGGCGCCGAAGGGATCATACTCGCTCTCGTCGCGGCGGGTGAAGCCGGACAGTCCGCCGGTCTGGCGGATGGTGGGGAAGGCCTCGCGGCGACCGGTGAGGAGCTTGTGGGCGTAGGTCTGGTGGCCGACGTCCCAGAGGATCTTATCCTCCGGGGCGTGGAAGGTGTGGTGCAGGGCGATAGTGAGCTCAACCACGCCCAGGCTGGGGGCTAGGTGGCCGCCATGAGCCGCCGTGACCTCCAGAATCCGGTCGCGGATCTCCTGGGCCAGCTTCTCGAGCTGCGCCACCGTCAGCTTGCGCAGATCGGCGGGTGAATTGATGTCGTCAAGCAGGTGAGACATAGATTCTGCCTAGCGTGAACTCCTGGTGTAGGGGTGTGATGAGTTGCGCCCCTGCATCGAGCCGGCGCAGCAGCCACCGCCGGCTGCGACAGGTCGCACCCCTACGGGCTGTCCTCCTCCGTGGCCTCTTCTCCTTCCGCCTCCGTCAACTCCTCGATCTTGGCCTCGGCGCGGGCGAGAAGCTCCTCGCACCTCTTCTTTAAACGCATGGCGGCCTCAAACTTCTCCAGCGCCTCGGCCAGGGGTAATTGCCCGGCCTCCAGTTGGGACACGATTTCCTCCAACTGCTGCAAGGCCTCCTCAAAAGGCAGGTCCAGATTCTCTTCAGACATGATAGCTCCTTTGCAGCCCCTCGTGGCAGTTCGGTGCACTCGCCGCCTTCCCGGCGGAGCGAGGGCCAGCCGGACCCAGCAGTGGACTCAGAACAGTCTCCCCTGTTTTTCTCCGCTGACTCTGGCAGGTACCGTGCCGTCGCTCACGGCGATGGTCAGGTCCTCTCCCGCCGGGGCCAGGGCCACGCGGTTAACCAGGGCCCCGTCGCGTGTGCGCTGCACCAGGGCATAGCCGCGCTGGAGGACCTCGCGGGGGTCGAGCGCCCGGAGGCTGGCCTCCAGCCGCTGCAGCACTGCCGCAGCGCGCTCCAGACGCTGAGTGAGATTCGCCGTGCCGCGCTCCCCAGCCTCGTCCACGCGCTGGAGCCAGGGGGCGAGGAGCGCCTCGGGGCGGGTGAAGAGGGGGTTCTGCTCCAGGCGCGCCAGGCGCAGGCCCCGCTGGCGGGCCAGATCCTGGAGCGCGCTGCGGGCCCGGCTCTCCAGTGCGCTCAGGTGAGACAGCAATTCCGTCTGGTCAGGCACGACCAGCTCGGCGGCGGCGGAGGGCGTGGGTGCGCGCAGGTCGGCGACCAGGTCCGAGATGCTGACGTCGGTCTCATGGCCCACGGCGCTGACAACCGGTATGGGACAGGCAAAGATGGCCCGGGCCACCGCCTCCTCGTTGAAGGCCCAAAGATCCTCGAGCGAGCCGCCGCCGCGACCGAGGAGGATGACGTCCACCCCGGCCTGCGCGGCACGGTCGAGGCTGGCCAGGATGCTGGCAGGCGCGGCCGCGCCCTGGACGATAGTGGGGACCAGGTAGAGCCGCGCGAGGGGGAAGCGGCGGCTGAGAATGTTGATCATGTCCCGCACTGCTGCGCCGGTGGGGGAGGTGCAGAGAGCGATGGAACGCGGGAAGCGGGGCAGGGGGCGCTTACGCTCCGGCGCAAAAAGTCCCTCCGCGGCCAGCCGGGCCTTGAGGGCCTCAAAGCGTTGGTGCAGCTCCCCTAGCCCGTCGGGCTGCATGGTGATGACCATGAGCTGGTACTTGCCCTGCGGCTCGTAGACGTTGACATGACCGAAGGCCACGACCTGCTGGCCCTCCTGAGGGTCAAAGTCCAGGCTGGAGGCAGCGTTGCGGAAACAAACGCAGGAGAGCAGGCTCTTCTCGTCCTTGAGGGAGAAGTACAGATGGCCGGAGGAGTGGCGGCGGAAGTTGGAGATCTCGCCGCGAACCTGCACCTCCTGGAGCAGGGGGTCGGACTCCAGCAGGCGCTTGAGGTAAGTGGTAAGCTCAGATACGCTCCAGACGGCGGCAGGGGGCGTGCTAATCAGCCTCCGTAGGGGTGGCCGGGCGTTTGTCGGGCAACTCGCGGGCCACGGCGCCTAAGATACCATTGATGAACTTGCTGCTTTCGGCAGTGCCGTATGCCTTGGCCAGGTCTACGGCCTCGTCAATGGTGGCCCCCAAGGGGATGTCGGGAAGATAGAGAAGCTCGGCCAAGGCCATGCGGAGCAGGTTGCGATCCACGACAGGCATGCGGTCGAGGGTCCAGCCTTGAGCCAGCGCCTCAATGCGCTGGTCAACCTCCTCGTGGTGCAGGATGAACTGCTCGCAGAGCCGGCGACCGAAGCGGTTGACCGCGGGCCGCAGCTTGCGGGCCTCGTCAGGCTCGAGCTGCCATTCCTCGGACAGAGAATCCAGAACGGTTTCGGCGTGCTGGAAGGCGTCGGACAGGGGACTGGAGCCGCTGTCGGCGGCATACAACAGAGCCAGGCAGAATTCCCGCCCCCGGTGGCGGGCTCCCACCTTCTCGCGCTTGCTGATGTTGGGATCAGAAGCCATGATTATCAAAGGTTACGCTGGGCGGGCGGAAACAGCCTCGCCGCCGCCACCACCACTGGGCCCGACGCCTCCCGCCCTGTGTAGGTGAACGGCAGGTCCCCCCGCCAGTGCCTCGCCCCTAGTCCCCCACGTATATGCGGCCCAGGAAGCCGCCGCCGACTGCCAGGATCAACGCCACCAGCGCCGGCCAGAAGCCCCAGCGTACCAGAATCGCGCCCAAGGCCAGCCCGAACGCCGCGCCGACCACTGCGCCCATTGAGAGGCGAGGTCGCGCAGTCTCAGGTGAAGTCGAGAATTCATCCTCAGGGAACTCGTCCACCGGTCTATCCCCCTTCCATTACTGCTCCGTGCCGCTCCAGGAAGTGCGTGTCCAGCTCCCCGCGGCGGAAATAAGCATTGCCCAGAATGCGCAAGTGATACGGAATGTTGGTGCGAATGCCTCCGATCCGCATGTTGGCCAGCGCCGCCTCCATGCGGGCAATGGCCCGAGGCCGGTCCGGGGCCCAGCAGATCACCTTGGCCACCATGGGGTCATAGTGGGTGGAGACTACCGAGCCACAGGTCACACCGCTGTCTACCCGGATGCCCGGGCCGCTGGGTACCTCCCAGCGGGTGATGGCACCCGGGGAGGGGACGAAATTGCGTTCGCCATCGGCAGCCAGGATGCGACACTCCAGCGCATGGCCGTTGAACCAGATCTGCCCCTGCTCCAGGTCGAGCCGCTCGCCGGCGGCGATGCGTAGCTGCCAGGCCACTAGGTCCACCCCGGTGAGCATCTCGGTGACCGGATGCTCCACCTGAATGCGCGTGTTCATCTCGATGAAGTAGAAATGTCCGCGGCTATCCAGCAGGAACTCCACGGTCCCCGCGTTGCGATAGCCCACGGACTCGACGGCCTTGACGGCGGCCTCCCCCAGACGGGTGCGCAGTCGTGGGTTCACCGCTACCGAAGGCGACTCCTCAATCAGCTTTTGGTGGCGGTACTGAATCGAGCACTCGCGCTCCCCCAGATGGATGGTGTGGCCGTGCTCGTCGGCGAGGATCTGCACCTCGATGTGCCGCGGGTTGGCCAGGTACTTCTCCAGGTAGACCTCTCCGGAACCGAAAGCGGAGCGTGCCTCCATGCGTGCCTGCTCCAGAGAGGGGCTGAGGGCCTCGGGGTTGTGGACGACCCGAATGCCGCGTCCCCCCCCGCCCAGGGAGGCCTTGATCATGATCGGATAGCCCAACGCCTCGGCGATCTCGCGGGCGGCGCGGACGTCCTTGACGCCGTTGTCGCTGCCGGGGACCACCGGCACCCCGGCGCCGCGGACGGTGCGACGGGCCTCGGCCTTGTCCCCCATCTGGCGCATGACTTCCTTGGGGGGGCCGATGAATTTGAGCTTGCACTCCTGGCAAGCATCCGCCAGGTTGTAGTCCTCGGAGAGGTTGCCATAGCCGGGGTGGATGGCGTCGGCGCCGGTGATTACCGCGGCGGAGAGGATGTTGGCGGCGTTGAGGTAGCTGTCACGGTTCGGCGCGGAGCCGATGCACACCGCCTCGTCGGCCAGGCGCACGTGCAGGGCGTCACGGTCCGCCTCCGAGTAGACGGCGACGGTCCCAATCTTAAGCTCACGGCAGGCCTGGATGATCCGACAGGCGATCTCACCGCGATTGGCTATCAGCACCTTGTCAAACATTGCTCTCCCTGATCAGCGGACTCTCTTGAGGAGCTGTGCGCGGCAGCTATCCGCGATCTGCGGTGCCCCGCACGGCTTCAGTAGGCCTCGTGTCCGGGCGTGGGGTCCCAAACTCGCCCGGTGCGGGGGTCATATTTATAAGGCAGGTTGCCCACCGGGCAGGTGAGAGGCACGCCCCATTTAGGGTCCAGCTCCCGCGGAGGCTCTCCGGTGGACTGCTTCTCCATTTGTATCTGCAGGCGGAGCTGGCGCAGGTTCTGGATGCACTGGGTGCTTTCGCCCTTCTGCAGGGTCCGCCCCAGAAGTGTCTGGGCCTCGCCCGGAAAGCGCGTCGCGGAGCCGCCGGCGGTACCGCCCCCGGTCGGGCGCAGCCACACCCACCAGACCATGACCATGATGATCACCATCACGATCAATAACCCGATCAGGGAGGCCTGTCCCCGTCGGGAGATGATCTGTCGGCTCAGCCGCTGTTGCATGCTTCCAGCTCCTCGGGCCGGAGCAGGAGGAGCACGTCGCCAAACTGCACAGGCTGGCGTGGCTCGGCGACGATCTCGGCCACGGTGCCGGCCACCGGTGCGGTTACCGCCGTGATCTGTCGCAGTGATTCGATGGTGGCGATGGTCTGGCCCTGATGCACGTGATCGCCAGGCTCGACCAGCGGCTCCCCTTCGGGTCCCTGTCCGGGGTGGAAGAAGCCCACCAGCCGCGCTGTGACCTGTACCAGCCCCGTGGGAGCGGGGGCCGGGTTGGAGTCCTCCGAGGGCGTGGGGCTGGTGGTATCCGCGGACGGCGCCGGGGCCGTGCCCCGGCGGACGCGCACGTAGAGGTCGCCTTCCTTAACGGCCAACTCCATCGCCGCAGAGGACTTGAGCAGGCTTATCAGGTTAGTGATGCGTTCGCGATCCACAATCGTTTTTCGGCGCCCGACGCCGGCGCGCGGCCAGCGCGGTCTACTTCGCCAGGGAGGCCCGCGTCACGTACTCGCGGTCTACAGTGTCCACGGTGATGACGTCGCCGATGTTGATAAACAGCGGCACATTGATGCGAAGGTCGCCCTCGATGGTGGCCGGCTTGGAGCCCCCCTGGGCGGTGTCGCCCTTCAGCCCCGGCTCGGTGTAGACCACCTCCCGGTCCACCTTGGGCGGCGGCTCGCAACCGATAATCCGGTGCTCATAGAGGGTGATGAAGAAGTCCTCGCCCTCCTTGAGCCAGGGCAGAGTCTCGCCCACCTGCTCGGCGGTCAGTTCGCGCTCCTCGTAGGTCTCGTTATCCAGGAAATGATAGAACCGGCCATCCGTCCACATGAACTGGTGCGGACGCTCCTCCAGTCGGGCGCGCTCCAGCTTGTCCTCGGGGTCGAAGGTCTTGTCAAAGGACTCGCCGGTCATAACGTCCCGCAGCTTGGTGCGGATCATGGCCGAGCCGCGGCCCACGCCGCGATGGTGGTCGGCATGCAGGACGCGCAGAATGCGCCCTTCGAGGTCAATGACCATGCCCTCTCTTAGATTAGTGGCAAGGATCACGCAAAGCTCCTCCTGAGTTGGCTTGCGCCATGCAAGGTGAGGGAAAGTCTACACGATGGGGGGCAAAAAGTCAAAGAGGCCGCCGATCTGGGCGGTCCTCCAGGGCGTGCCTTCGACACCTCCTCGCCCCTCCCGTCGAAGTGAGGACGGGTCAGGAGACGTGCGGACTTGCGCTGTCGGGGCTGGCCGTCTATTATGTCCATATCCCTTGGGAAGAGGTACTCACCATGCGAACTCCGCTCATCTCTTGTCTGCTGGTGGCTGGACTGGCGCTCGCCGGTTGTGGCGGGGGCCAGAATACCCCGGAGGGCGCCGCGCAGGCTTTCCTGGAGGCGGTGCAGAAGGGCGATGGCGAGGCGGTCGCCAAGCTGTATGACTACGTCGCGATGGCCCGGGTGGCTAACCCCGACTGGGACTCCATCCCCGAAGGCCAGCGTGGGCTGATTGTCAAGAAGGTGGCCGAGGACCAGGCCCGGGCCCTCGCAGCGCAGATCCCGCAAATGCAGCAGATCTACCAGGACGCCCAGACGGGAAACGTCATCGAGAACGGAGAGACCGCGACCGTACAACTCACCGGGCCGGGCAGTCCGCCCGCGCTGAACCTGGTCAACCGCGACGGGAAATGGCTGCTGGCCGGAGGTAAGATCGAGTAGCTGCAGCCGGCGAAATACCCCCATGACAGCGGCGGGCCCAAACCCACGCTTGCGTTCTGATCTCCTATGTACGACTTTACTCTTGCCGATCGTCTGTGTGCCAAAGACCTGGAGACCCTCCAGCTGGAACGCCTCCAGGAGGCCATCGCGCGGGCCCTAAAATCACCGCACTACGCACGGGTGCTGGGCCAGGCCAAGATCACCCCGAGAAGCCTCAACTCGCTGGACGACCTCGCACGCCTGCCTCTCACCACCAAGGACGACCTCCGGGCCGAGATGCCCTGGGGATTCTTGGCGGTGCCCCGCCGCGAGGTGGCCCGCATGCACTACTCCTCCGGCACTACCGGCATCGCCACCGCGGTCTACCACACCCGGGACGACCTGCGCCGCTGGGCCGAGTGCGTGGCGCGCGGCATGCTGGCGGTGGGCGTCACCGCCGACGATGTCTTCCAGAACATGATGGGCTACGGCCTCTTTACCGGAGGGCTGGGGTTCCATTACGCCGGGGAGCTAATCGGCTGCATGACCATCCCCGCCTCCTCGGGCCAGACCGCGCGGCAACTGCAGATGATGCGCCTGTTCGGGACCAGCGCTGTCCACATCTTGCCCTCCTATGCCCTGCATGTGGCCCATGCCCTTCAAGAAGAAGGTGGCGACCCGCGCACGGACTTGCAGGTCCGGCGGGGATTTCTGGGAGGCGAACCCCATACGGAGGACTTCCGCCGCCGCATCGAGGAGGCCTTCGATGCGAAGTTCTACAACTGCTACGGGCTCTCCGAGATGTGTGGACCGGGGGTGGCCATGGAGTGCCAGGCGCAGAACGGGCTCCACGTGCGGCAGGATCACTACCTGGCGGAGATTCTCGACCCGCACACCCTCGAGCCGGTTCCGATAGGTGAGGAGGGCGAGTTAGTGCTAACCACCCTCACGCGGGAGGCCATGCCGCTCTTGCGCTATCGCACCCGTGATATCACACGCCTTCTGCCTGGCGAGTGCCCTTGCGGCAGCGCGCACCAGCGGATGGCGCGGATCAACGGGCGGAGCGACGACATGCTCATCCTGCGCGGCGTCAACTTCTACCCCCTGCAGGTCGAGCGAGTGCTGATGGGCTTGCCAGAGGTGGGGAGCAACTACTGCCTGGTCCTGACCCGCGAGAACAACCTGGACCAGCTCACGGTACAGGTGGAGCTCAGCCCCGATTACGCGGTGGACGATCTGCGACAGGTGGAGAGCCTCCGGGAGCGCATTGCCGAGGACCTGCGCGCGGAATTGCTCTTCCGGGTACACGTGCGCGTCCTTCAACCGGGCAAGCTGCCGGTCTCCGAGGGCAAAGCCGTGCGCGTGGTGGATAACCGCTAGCGCAGGCTTCGAGGCCTGGGCTCCGCTGTCGTTTCCGACTGTAGGGCGCGGGCTTGTACCGCGCCGTCTCCCTACTCCTTCACATACGAGCAGCAGTAGTCCGTGACCTCGGTAACCTCGAGCTGAAAGCGCGAATTCGCCAGGACCTCGAACACCCCACCCGCGCCAAAGCTCTGCCACTCGTCGCTCCCCGGCAGCTTGACCCGCAGCGACCCCGCCAGGATCTCCATGATCTCCCGGTCGGCGGTGCCGAAGTCGTACTCGCCGGGGAGCATGATCCCCAGGGTCTTCTTCTCGCCGCTGGGGAAGAGCACGGTGCGGCTGGTGACCTTCCCGTCGAAGTACACATTCGCCGCCTTGACGACGGCTACGTTCTCAAAGCGCTCTGCCTGTTCCATGTGCCTTCTCACTCAGCCAACTCCCCGACCACCGGCATTTGCAGCAGGACCTCCTCGCCGTGCGGGGCATACTCCAGCGCCTCGGTGAGGTCCTGTCCGGCCTCGTGCTCGTCGAGGTGCATCCCGTCCATCCACGTGGGGCCGGCAGTCACGTCATAGACCTTGCCTTTATAGGCCACGTACGCCGGCTTGCCGTCGCGCCCATTGAACTCCGCCAATTCCTCCAGCGTGAAGGTTCTCACTTGGAGGCCTCCTCCTCTCGAGCCTTCTCCAGAATCCACATGCGCACCATCGTCTGGTAGCCCATGCCCTTGGCCGCCGCGATGCGCTTGAGATGGGCAATCTGGGCCGCTGGTAGCCGCAAGCACACCGGCTTCAACGGCTTGAAGTCAAGGACGACATCATCCGCTGGCTTCAGCTCCTCCGCATAGTCGCTGGTGTCATGGGTGTCCCAAAACCTCGCGGCTTCCTCAAGATTTCTGAACTTGGGGATCTTCTTCTTGGTCATGTTCGTCACTGTTCCCAATAGGCGCGCCGCTCGGAGTGCGACATGTCACGTGCAGTCACCAAGCGAGCGTGGCCGGCCCCCAGATCTGCCATGATCACCAGCAGATAGCGACCGGCGATCGTGCGGCCGTATATGTAATAGAGGTTCTCAGGCCCTCGCCTTACTCGTGGGTGGCCGTGCAAAACCTGGTCTACCTCGCTCAAGTCCACCCGGTGCTTGTTCCACAGCTTCATCTCGACAGCTTCCGAGATTTCAAGGTCCGTGAACCTCATGCTGTACGGACTCCCCCCCGAGAATCTGTATATACAGAGTATATACTAGCGCTGTGACTCCTGTCAAGCGCACGCTGCCCGGCCTCTATTTCCGCACCTCTCCCCCGAGCTCTGTCAAACGGGCATGCACACGGGCCATGGCCGCCTCGAGCTCCTCGTCCGTGAGCGTGCGGTCCGGGGCGCGGAAGGCCAGCTCGAAAGCCAGCGACTTCTTCCCCACGCCCAGACGCTCCGGGTCGGAGTACAGATCGAAAGGCTGCACCCGCTCGAGGAACTCCCCCGCCGCCTCGCGAATCTCCGCCTCCAGCCGCGCTGCCGAGAACTCCGGGGTGTCCGTCACCGCCACGGCCACATCGCGCAGCGCCGCCGGGAGCCGGGGCACAGGCTGGTAGGCGCGGGTCAGGCAGGCCATCTGCTGAAGGACCGTGAAATCCAGCTCAAAGGCGAAGATCGCGCCCTCCAGATCGTAGGCCGCGCTCACCTCGGGGGCGATCTCACCCATCCAGCCGACGCTGCGCTCCCCCGCGTATACCTCGGCGCAGCCTTCGGGGGCGAAGGTGGGATGTTCCCCGGGTCGGAAATCGGCCCCCAGGCCCAGCTCCCGGAGGAACTGCTCGATTAGCCCCTTGAGCCAGAAGAAGTCCACCTCGGCGCACTCCTCGGGTAGGTTCCAGCCTGCCGTCCACGGCGAGCCGGTGAGCGCCCCCGCCACGCGCAGGGGCTCCTCCGGCAGTTCTCCCTCCGCGCGTGGGAAGAAGACACGATTCAACTCGTAAAGCGCAATATCGCGGACGCGCCGGCTCTGATTATACGCGCAGGCCGAGAGCAGGGCGGGCAGGAGTGTGGTGCGCAGGGCGACCGCCTCCGCGCTCTGCGGGTTGCTCAGGCCCAACAGCCGCCGCTCGGGGGCGTCCGTGGGGCACTGCAGGCGCTCCAGATCAGCGGGGCAGAGCATGGAGAAGCCCAGGGTCTCATTGAGTCCGCAACGGCGCAGAAGCTCGCGGGCGCGCCGCTCAATCTCCTGCTCGCGGGTGAGCCGGGCACTACCGGTGAGGCCCCCGGGCACGGTGAAGGGGATGTTGTTGTACCCGTGGACGATTGCCACTTCCTCGATGAGGTCAATCTCCCGCTCCACCTCGGGCCGGAAGGAGGGCACGGCCACGGTCAGCGTCTCGCCATCTCTAACCTCGCAGCCCAGTCGCGTGAGGTACTCGCTCATCTGCTCCGCGGTCAGGTCCGTACCCAGGATGGCATTGCAGCGCGCGGGCCGCAGGCTGACTTGCCGTGGCGGGAAGTCACGGGTGGCCACGTCCACGGCGGGACCGGCGATCTCCCCCCCGCCGATCTCCAGGATCAGCGCCGCCGCACGGGCCAGGGCAGGCAGGGTGAGATTCGGGTCCACGTATCGTTCGAAGCGGTAGGAGGCCTCAGTGCTCATGCCCAGCCGCAGGCAAGTCTTGCGGATGGCGGTGGGGTCGAAGTGTGCCGCCTCCAGGAGCACGGAGGTGGTGGACTCTCGCACCTGGCTATCCCCGCCCCCCATGACCCCGGCCAGCGCCACCGCGCCGAAGGCATCGGCGATCACCACGTCCTCCTCCTTGAGCGGGGGAACGCTCTCGTCAATCAGCATGACCTGCTCCCCGGACCGCGCCCGGCGCACGATAATGTGCCGATCCTGCAGGAAGCGGAAGTCGAAGGCGTGCATGGGTTGGCCCAGTTCCCAGCAGACGTAGTTGGTCGCGTCCACCACGTTGCTGATGGCACGGATGCCCGCGGCTTCGACGCGCTGCCGTAGCCAGTCCGGCGAGGGGCGGACGGTGACTCCGGTCAGCAGCAGTCCGGAATAGCGCGGGCAGCCGACCGGGTCTGCAATCTCGACAGTGAAGCTCCCCGAGCAGGCCTGTTGACAATCACGCACTACCTCCCCCAGCAACGAGAGGTCAGTCTCCGGCAGTCGCAGCTCCTCCCCCTGCAGCGCCGCCGCCTGGCGAGCCACGCCGATCATGGAGAGCAGGTCGCCCCGGTTGGCGGTCACCGAGGTCAGTAGCACCTGCTCCTCCAGTGCCGCCTCCTCGGGAGACCGCCAGGTCTGGAGTTCTTCGACCTCCAGCCCGCCCATGGTGAGGAGCTCCTGCAGCTCCTCGGGCGGCGGGGCTTGCGGCAGATATTCCTTGAGCCAACTATAGGGTACGCGCATGATGTTCTCCTGAACCGGTAGGACGAGCCTCTCGCCCGTCATCAGTGGTAAGCGGTGAGTGGGGCAACGGCGTCTCCTCAACGACGCTGCCAGCCCTCACGATTTCTCTTTCAACATGGGTATTCCGTATTCGTCTTTCTCTCGGGTTAGACTCAGCGGCAGACGCTGGATGACCATCTCCGCCAGCCAGCAGACCACGGTCTCCGGCTCCAGGTGTCCGCCGAAGCTCTGGCGGCCATTGCTGGCGAGGATATGGGCGTGCACCTGGTTGTCGGCGATTACCCCGCTCAGGGCACACAGCTCCAGGGGCTCCTCGTAGACGGTGAAAACGCTTTCCGGAGGGCGGCCAGTGTGCTTGCCGTAGTGGATATGCAGCCGCGAGAGCGCCCCGAAGCCGGTCACGATCGCCGCGGTGCCGAAGTTCAGCTCCTCCGCGGCCTGCTGCAGGTTCTCCAGGAGCCGCTCCCCGTGTGCCAGATTCAATACTGCATATTGTCCGTCCTCGGAGGTGAAGATGTTCATGTCTTCCACCTACTTCTCGCTGACCGTCAGCAGCTTCTTGGCCTCATCGTACTCACACTGCAGCCCCAGCGCCTCACAGAGCGCCTCCACCGGGGCCATGCCGCTTCGGGAGGCACTGATATAAGGCGCTACAGGCAGCTCCAGGAAACGCCCGCCGCACCAGGCTCGCGTGCGATCCCATGAGAACCGGAAGTCGCGGGCCCCCAGTGTGAGCTGGTAGTCCAGGACCGGCGCGGTGGCGTTCGGAGCCATCATCTGGCCCTCCAG
>JAAYIR010000180.1 GCA_012523355.1 candidate division WS1 bacterium | reverse complement strand
GGCAGGGGAGAGGGGGAGCAGAGTGGGCCGGCCTCCTGACGCGCAGAGCGCGTCAGTCGTGCGGCCCCTCCAGGGAGGGCGATAGGTCGAGAGGAGGGCGCGGGGGGAGATTACGCGGGGACGCGCAATTCCCGCCCCTACGGGGAACGGCCAATGCCAGGGTGAACGGGCGGCAATCGCGGGCAGACCCGCGAAAGCCGCCCCTACGGGGAAACGGCTTCCGCCCCTACGGGGAACGGCAAGGCCAGGCGGGCGGGTAGATGGCCAGGTTAGCAGAAGGTAGGCGAAAGTCCACAGGGGAGATCATGAAAGTCGGGATGTACTACAACAACAGTGACGTGCGGGTGGAAGAGATGCCCGTGCCGCAGATCGGTCCGGACGAGCTGCTGGTGAAGGTCTACGCCAGCGGCATCTGCGGCAGCGACATCCTGGAATGGTATCGCGTCAAGAAGGCACCGTCGGTGCTGGGGCATGAACTTGCCGGGGAGGTGGTGGCAGCGGGCGAAGAGGTCGAGGGGTATGCGGTAGGGGAGCGCGTCACTGTAACCCATCACGTGCCCTGTAACACCTGTCACTACTGCCTGGGCGGCCACCATACGGCGTGCGAGACCCTGCACACCACCACCTTCTACCCCGGCGGCTTTGCCCAGTACGTCCGCATCCCGGCGATAAACGTGGACCGGGGGGTGCTGCCCCTGCCCCATGAGGTCTCCTATGAGGAAGGCTCCTTCGTGGAGCCGCTGGGGACAGTGGTGCGGGGCGCCACCCGGGCAGGTATAGGCCCCGGTGATAGCATGTTGATCCTGGGCTGCGGCATCGCCGGGCTGTTGCATGTGAAGATGGCTCGAGCGCTGGGAGCGGGCCGGATCATCGCCACAGACCTGAACGAGTTCCGTCGGGAGGCGGCGGCCCACAGGGGCGCGGACCACGTGCTCGACGCACGCGAGGACGTGCCGGCCCGGGTCCGGGAAGTGAACGATGGCCGGCTGGTGGATAAGGTCATCATCTGCGCCGGGGCTTTGAGCGCTGCCGAGCAGGCCCTGCAGTGCGTGGACCGGGGCGGGGTGGTGTTGTTCTTTGCGGTGCCCAAGCCGGGAGAGACCGTGGCGGTGGACTTCAACCCCATGTGGCGGGACGACATGACTTTCATGTCAAGTTATGCCGCCGCACGCTGGGACCTGGCTACGGCCCTGGAGCTGATCAGGTCGCAACGGGTGGTGGTAAGTGACATGATTACCCACCGCCTGAGCCTGGAGGAGATAGGAGAGGGCTTCCGCCTGGCCAGCGCCGGGGAGCGCTGTCTGAAGGTGGTCATTGAGCCCAACCGCACAGATGCCGGTATATGAGCTGGAGCATGTGGCGATCACTGTGAGCGATCTGGACCGGGCCGTGGCCTGGTACAGCGCGAACTTCGGATTTGTGGAGGCAGGGCGGTCGGACAAGCCGGACCTGGGAGTGCGGTTGGCTCTCTTGCGGCTGGGGGACCGGTTCCTGGAGATCTTTGAGGGGTACGAACCGCAGCCCTTGCCAGAGGGAGAGAACCATCTGCAGAGCGCTCTGCAGCGGGTGGGAACCAAACACATGGCGCTGGTGGTGGACGACGCGGCGGCGGCCTATCAGCAACTGAAAGACGCAGGGGTGGAGATGGATATGGAGCTGTCGAGAGGCCGGACCTCGCAGTACTTCTTCTGCCGGGACCCCGAGGGGATTCTGATTGAGGTAATCCAGAGAAACGCAGGGTGAAAGGGAGAGAGCTTTGGACTCGCAGCAAGTGCTACAACAACTGGTGGAAATGTCTCGGACCATCGCTCAGCCGGGGTGGGACTGCATAATACTGGGAGAAGGCAACACCTCCGCCAAGGTGGATGAGGAGAGCTTCTGGGTGAAGGCCAGCGGAGCGCACCTGGCTACGGCGGGCCCGGAGGGCTATGTGCGCTGCCGCCTGGCCACGGTGCTGGAGTTCCTGGCGTCTGAGGAGGTGAGCGACGAGGCGGTGACGGAGGCGCTGAGCACGGCGGCGATGGAGCCTCCAGGACTGCGGCCCTCGGTGGAGACGATGATGCACGCCTATCTGCTGAGCCTGCCAGGCGTGAGCTTCGTGGGGCACACCCACCCCACAGAGATCAATGCGCTGACCTGCTCGGTGCGCGGGGAGGAGCTGGCCCATGGAGGGCGTCTGACCCCCGAGGAAGTGGTCTTCTGCGGTCCGGCTACCTGCTGGGTGCCGTATACCGATCCCGGGATTGGGCTGGCGCGGGCGGTACGGGAGTCGGTGGAGGCCTTCCTCCAGGTT
>JAAYIR010000179.1 GCA_012523355.1 candidate division WS1 bacterium | reverse complement strand
CTGACCCTGCTGCGCTAGACCGATCTCAACCGACCGCGCGGCAGAGTGTTTACTGGTCCATAATCCGAACCTAGTACCTCGGCAGCTCCTCATCCGTGGGCAGAAGCCACGGCCCGCGGACCTCGCGATTGAGGACCCACCGTTCCCGTTCCTCAGGTGTCTGGGGCAGCGCCCGAACCAGCGCCGTAGTCGCGGCGACCCGAACCAGCCCGTCACGTCCTTTACGATCGGCGGGTATCTGCGCCAGGAGCTCCTGCGCCCAGTCTGGATCAATCGCCGCCGCCACGCCTATCACTTGCACCGCCGAGTCCCCCGCGAGCTTGTCCATACCTCCCAGGCGCCGGAGACGCGCCATGAGTACATGCCGCGCGAGCTGGGGCTGACTCAGCGCCAGCAGTTTCAAGCTGCGGAAATCCTGGTAGTCTGAGGTGTCACCGAAGGGACCATCCGGGTCGCCGGAGCGTGCGCCCAAGAGCCGGCTCCACTCCTCCCAGCGCGAGTACCCCAGCCGGCGCGCCACGCAGGCTATGGCTCCCAAGATGTCAGCATTGTACGCGAAATCGGGCCCGGAGTAATCCAGGCAAGTCTGCGCGGCTTCCTCGAGCAGCGCGGCGACCTGCTCGCGCGAGGTCACCTGAGCCAGCAGCACCAGGGCCGTGGCCCTGGACCTGAGATCAGTCATGGCACGTGCCGTAGCCAGTGCCACGTTCAAGCTGTCCGCCGGGAAGGACCAGAGCAGGTCATTGGTGTACCACTCGCGCTGTGAGCGTTCAGGGATTCTGGCCAGTATCTCCAAGGCTTTCTGCGGATCCCGTGGCGCAACAGCGGCGGCCACCGCCGCCAGTGCGCGCTGGAGCTCCCGCTTATCCTGCTCGCGTTCGGCCTCCACCGGCGCGAGCAACGCAAGGGCGTCGTCCACGTTCACCGTCGCGTAGAGGGCTGCCACCTGCCCACGCGCGTAGATCGCCACATCCCCGATCACCGGCAGGTCCAGGGCCGCATCAAACGCCTCCTCCAGCAGCCCTGGCCCCCGGGGGTCCTGGATCTCCACCAAGACTTGCCCCAGCCGCGCCCGGTAGCCAGGCACATACCTCACACGCCAGTCCGTCATGGAGGGCAGCTCAGCCAGCGCCGCCTCCACGCACTGTCGCGCTAGCTCCGGACGGCTGTGCCGATAGCGCCACGCCCCCTCCAGGAGGGTCGAGACTCCCCAGCCCGGAGGCGCCTGCTTCAGGACCTCCAGAGCGCGGGGGAAGTCAACGGCCAGAAGCTTCTCCCCCGCCCTGAGCTGGACGCGCTGGCGTATCTGCCCCTCCGGGGCCGCTGCCAGTGCGGCTTCCGGTTCCAGCGCCGCCCACGCTTGCCACACACTCACGGTGCTCCACCCCGTGTCTCCGTGAGCCAGGGCCAGGGCCTCTCGAATCAGCTTCAGCGCGGTCGCTCGCGCCTGAGGGGGCACCGGCGTCTTCAGAGGGGGAGCTTCGCCCTCCGGCGCTTCCAGCTTCGCGACGGGGCGCGCTTCCAGGACCAGTCGAGCTCCGGTCTCTCCCGCCGGCACGAGGGCATGCGCCATCAACTTCCCCTCCGCCTGGGCAAAGAGCAGGAGGTCCCCCGTCGGCAACGCACCTAGCTGGAAACGCCCCTGATCATCGGTGAGGGTCTCCTGCCGCTTCGCCCCGTCCACGCTGTCAAAGACGAGAGCGCCGCCCACTGGTTTGCCGTTCTCATCCACCACCGTCCCCGCCACGGTCCCCGACAAAGGCGTAACACGCAAGGCACCGAAATCATGCTCCTGCCCCTCCACAGCCTGCCACACCTCGCTCAGCGCCGGGAAGCAGTCGTGTGAGCTCGCGACGGCCGTGTAGGAGTTCCGCGGGGAGAGGTAGCGCCAGATCACTTCACCCTGGGCGTCCGATACGCGCTCCCGTGGGGAGACATGACCAATCGCCGGCCGCGCATTCGGGGGGAAGCTCTCCTTCAGGCGCACCCGCACGTTTGGCAGAGGCCGTCCGTCCTGGTCCAGGATGGTGACGCGCGCCCTGGCCTGTGGCTGGACTTTGAGCACCAGCCGCACAGGCGGCGCGGGTTGTCTCGCCCTCAGGGTCACCTGTGTTTCAATAGACGCCGACTCCCCGGTCCGCCCGCAAACCGTGTAGGCTCCCGCCGCCAGGCCGGTGACAGTCAGCCGGCCCTGCTCATCCGTGGTCCCCTGGCTCATGGTCCCACCCCTCCAGTACTCCTCCCCAGCCTGCGCAAAGATATGCGCCCCGACTACCGGCTTTCCGGCTTCATCCACGGTGGTCACCGCCAGCTCGCAGGCCGGCTCCAGCTGGAGGTCACCCAGGTCGGCGCCCTCCGGGCCGACGGTGAGTTCGTCGGGCAGGTTGCGCCCCACGTAGCCTTCGACTACGATCCAGTACCGCGGCATTGTACCCGGCAGGAGCCGGGCGCTGAGTCCTCCCTCCTCATCAGTCTTGCCGGAAAGGAAGCCGCCACTGCCAGGGTTCACCATGACGCCCGCCAGTGGCTCTCCAGTGTCCGCGGCGACCAGTCGCAGCTTGACCGGCGCGGTCTTCTCGGCCCTCAGCTCCGTCGTGGTGTCTCGCCCAGCCTGGATCTCCAGCCCCTCCCTGTCACTATAGGCGTAGGGCTGCTGAGTGGGGGGCTGCCAGGGCGTCTCCATGTCCCGAACCGAGAGCGCGTAGTCATCCCCGGCCGGCACCTCGGGGAAGAGGAAGTTGCCCTCGGCGTCGCTAAGGACCGTGGGAACAGCGGGCCAACCCCCAGCCCTCGTTTGGGGCCGCCTGTATAGATTTACCCAACGCCCGGCGGCCAACTCCGGCTGCTCGGGACACACGAGCTGGCCTCGCAGGCGCCCGGCCCTAGTCAGACGCAAGGGCCAGGCAACATACCCCACCGCCACCCGGACACGACCATACCCCGGTGCGGAGAGGCGGAGCGAGATGCTTCCTGAAGGGCCCAGACAGTCGAGATGAAAGGTCCCGTCGGCCGCGGTCTCGACGCTGAACTCCCCCTCCAGCGCCTCAGGCAGGTAGGCATAGGCATGCGTGAAGCCATATGGGTCGTCATCCGCGTCATCCGGGGGTGAAAATCCATAGGGGGTAACCCTCGCCCCGGCGAGCGGCCGGCCCTGCTCATCGAGCACCTGCCCGGAGAGCTCCAGTGGTGAGGTGAGGACGAGGCGTAAGGGACGTGTAGTGGGGACTCTGGCATTGGCCGCACCTAGCGCCCGCCCCGGTTGGTGGACGACTACCCAGACATAAGGCCGGTCCGGAGGTACGGCGCGCTCATTGTCGGATACCGTAAAGTCGCCCTCCGGTCCCGTCTCTGCGCGGCCCAGAAGGCCTACCTGGTGATCCTCAGAGGGCAGAAGGGCGCACAGCCATACTTGCGCGGCCACCACAGGCTGCCCCTGCGGGTCCACGACAGTGCCGCTGAGGGTGGCGCCGAAGCCCGGCCCGGACAGCAGACAGAGGAACACCACCGCGAGGAATCCACGCCTGCCAGCACACCTGGGGGAACAGTCACGCATGAGCCCTCACCTCACGCACCTGAAGATAGCGGACACTCCAGCATTGTACACCCGCAGGTAGCCGCAGAGAAGGGCTGTACAGACGAACCGGCGAAGAGCGGCTGGCTCCGGGCCAACCTCAAGGAATCTCGGTGATCTTGTACTCCGGCTTGCCCAGGCCCAGCGCCACGCACTGGCGAATCTGCTCGTAGGGGTCCTTGCCGTGGAGACGCTGGAAGAGGTGCCCCTTCTTCCCTGGGGGGTTGAGCTGGTCCGGCACGTTCTCCTTGATGAGCTTGCGGTAGTCGATCAGGTCAATGGAGGCCTGGTCAATCGCTACCAGGTTGTCGCCGGCCAGAATCCCCACATCCGGCACCAGCGGGGGAGTGGAAAAGCCCCAGCAGTCGCACAGGGGGGTGATATTCATCAAGATGCTCACGTAGTAGACTGACTGCCGGTCAAACCTCCCCAGCACCGCCTGGCAGGCCCCAGCCATACCCGCCTGGAAAGCCTTGTACCGCTCCTCCGGCTGATCCATCGTCAGCGCATGCACCGGGCAGGAGATCACACAGTGCTGGCAATAGCGGCATAGATCCGCGCTGATGACGAGCCGGCCCTGTTTGTTGAAGCTGATGGCCTGGGTGGGACAGCCGCTGATACATTGCTCGCAGCGCGTACAGGTCTCCTCGTCCCAGGTATAGTGCTAGCCCAGTAGCCCATGGATGGCCCCACGCGTCTTGCAGGAGACGCAGCCCATCGCGATGTTCTTGATGGCCCCGCCATAGCCGGTGCAGCCATGCCCCTTGCCGTGGCTGAAGACCAGCATCCCGTCAGCGTCAACAACGTTGCCGCAGACTTCCACCTCCGGCAGGCCAGGGATCGGCGTCGGGCGCGTGTATACGTAACGGTCGAACTCGCCACCGGCTCCCACGACACGACAACCAACGACCTCCGGCGTGTATCCACGACCGACAGCCGCGTCAGTGGAAAAGGAGCCGTCCACCAGGAAGGGCCGGGCATCCGCCTCTTTCAGCGCTTCGACCAGCAGACGCACAAATAGGGGGTGGATGGTGTAGTAGCCGATCCCGCCACCGACATGCATCTTGACCGCCACCCGCTGGCCCTCAAAGCGCGCTTTCAGGTTGGCCTTGTCGAGCAAGCGCTTGAACTTGGCGGGCAATGAAGCCTCCGCCGCGATGCGATCCACATGTGCTGAGGCAAATAGTAATCTGTTCATGGTCACCTCGAATCAATCAATCTTCCATTTGCGCATCTAACGTGCCACGGTGTGTGACTCGCTTCTGAGCACTTACCCCCTGCGATCATACTCGGCGGTACACGAGGAGCTTGCTAGCGGGTCTCTCTGCGATCTCCACCTCTATCCCGCTGGCCATCAACTCGCCGCCCGATACGCTCCAGACTTGTCCGGTGTCCACATCCCGCACCTCGTAGGTGGCCTCGGGGTCCAAGCCCTGCGCACGGACTTCCATACGAGGGAAGGGACTCTCCTGTCGCCGGAAGGCCTGAATCATCCCCTCCCCCGCGTCGGGCCGGTCGAACTGCCAGGCCGCCCAAGCGTCCCTGGCCGGCGTGTAGGTCAGTAAGGGATAGTAGTCACCGTAGAAGTACGGCTGCAGACTACGCTCTTCTTCCAGCACCTGCCGCAGCAGGTCTAGCGGCATGGCTTCCATGGCCTCAGGCTTGAAGGCTCCGCCTTCAAAGCTCCCCAGTACCAGCGCCGGGCCCAAGCCGCTGCGCATGGAGTAGAGCGTATTGGGCTTCTCCATCACCCCGGCGCTCAGCGGCACCCATTCACTCAGCCCCCAGGTCTGCCCCTGCATCCCGATAGGGTCGAAGTCTATGATGCATTGATAGTCACTGCGCCACAGGGCAATCGAGCGCGAGATCATCTCCAGGTCAAGGCGCCGCCCGCCGCTCGAACAGTTATCGATTTTCAGACCCGGGTGGCGGACCAGGAGTTCATCCCAGAAGGCGTACAGCCCCATGATATGCCCGATCTCGGTCATCCCCACGCGATCCGGGGCGTCGGCCTGCTCCCAGAAGAAAGCCGGATCGGTGTTGAAGTCCTGCCGATAGAAGGTGATGCCGCTCTCGGTGATGAGTCCCGATATGAGGTCCGTAATCCACTTTCGGGCTTCGGGGAGGCCCAGGTTCACCAAGTAGCTGTCGCCCCGGGGACCCAATAGCCATTCGGGATGCTGCCGAGGCAGATCCGTGTCCTTGAAGGGGCGCTCCGGCTCGATCCAGACCAAGAAGTCATAGCCCGCCTTCCGGCAGGCCTCGCCGATAGGTCCCAGCCCCTCCGGGTAAGCCTCCCGGTTAGGCCGCCAGTTCCCGGTCTGACGGTACCACTGGCTGTTGTACACAGTGGAACCCTCCAAGAAGGGGGCATCCCCGTACCAGCCCGCGTCAATCCAGAACACGTCCAGCGGCATCCCCTGTTCTCTCCACCAGGCCAGCTTGGCGAGCTGATCAGCCACCCGCACCTCGCCCCAGTTGCCCCAACAGATTGGCCCCTGCAAGAGCTGTTCGCCCTCGGGCCGAGGGGTATGATGGGCCAGGAGAAACTGGCGGAGCAGGTTTTGGCCATGCCGCCGCTCGCCTTGCCAGAACAGCAGCAGCATTCTCGGTGTGCGGATCTCCTCACCGGGATGGAGCTTCAGATGCGTCTTCGCCATGCCGGCTTGCAGTCGCACACCGTCCTCCGACCTAGAGAGCACGGCCTTCCAGCCCCCGGTCCAGCCCACTGCGCAGACCACACCGGTCTGATCCAACTGGAGATTGAAGAAGGGCAGCCAAGGATCGGAAGAACGTCCCGCACGGGAGGCCAGCTCAAAGACGCCCCCCGGCCTGAGTTCTTCCTGTAGCGGCTCGAAGTCGTGCTCGCGGCAGACGCTCCCTCGGGCATAGTGCAGGCAGCAACTGGATTCTGTACTGGCGGCAAGCGTCACGTTGAGTGGCAATATATCGTCCAGAATCGCCGTGTCCTTCTGACCGACATTCTTGAGGTAGGCCACCCATTCCACGGCCGGATAGTCCTGGTACAGGGTAGCCTGCAGGCGAATCTCCAGACCGTTCTCCGGGTCCACGAGCAGCAACTCTCGACGAACTTGTTTGTCTCCGGGCTCCACGCTCGCCGTTAACTGCCAACCGGCCATCAGCTCGGTAAACGGGGTTTCTCCGTAGGCGAAGGTGAGGGGTAAGACCTTGTGTTGCACAGCCTCTTCCGACAGAAACGTGTCAAACCATAGGCGTGCCTGCGACAGTTCTTCGCTGGTGGGTATTGCGGACATGAGGCTCTCCTTTTAGGCAGAGAATGTGAGGCGCGCACCAGGGCCCCTGCTTACCGATTGCTTGGCTTACTGACCAGGGACCATTGACTCGCCACAGGACTGGCGCACAACGAGCATGGGCTCTAACAGTATATGTTGCACTGCCAGGTCTCCCGACTTCTCAATCCGTCGCAACAGCAGGCGGAAAGCTTCGTTGCCAATAGCGGCGAAGGGATGGCGCAAAGAGGTCAGGGGCACCGACAGATAGGCGCTCGGATCCAGATCGTCGAAGCCGATTACTGCCACCTCTTGTCCCGGCTGCCGCCCGGCCTCAGCTAGAGCCTCCATGGCCCCCCAGGCCAGTTCGTCATTGGCCGCAAAGACTCCATCAAATTCTTCCCCCTGCCGCAGGGAATCAGCCACTGCGGCATGGGCATACCGGTGATGCGTTGTCTCGCCGACCGTTCCCAGCACGATCTCGCCAGCCGGGGGCAGTCCGGCCTCGCCCAGCGCCAGATTGCATCCCTCCAGGCGCCGGAGCACCCAATTGTGCCGACAAGTTGGGGCCGGGGGAGGTACAAAGGCAATCTTGCTACACCCCTGCCGAATCAGATGCCGGGTAGCGAGCTTACCGCCGAGCAAGTCATCGGTGCCCACGGAATCCACGTTCACTCCCGGGAAGGAGTGCTCGGCGAAGGCAAAGGGGAACTCCTCCTGCTGCAGCGACCTGAAGAAACCAGCATTTTCATCCCCCTCGGCGGGCAGGATGATCAACCCTTCCATCGCCCGCTCCATGAAGCTCTCCACCACCTCGCGTTCTCTGTCGGCTTGCCCCCGGGTGTAGCCGAGGAACACGGTGTAGCGGTTGTCCTCGGCGGCCATCTCCAGGCCCGCGAAAACCTTCTCGGTGTAGTTCCCCAGAAAGGGGGTGATCACTCCGATCGTGAAGGTCCTGCGGGTACGCAGACTGCGGGCCAGGAGATTGGGCCGGTAGCCCAATTCACGCACGACCGTCAGAACCTTGTCCAGCGTTTCAGCGCCCAGTCTGTCCGGCTGGTACAGGGCATAGTGCACCGTGCTCTTGGAGACCCCAACTCGCTCAGCGACGTCACCAAGGTCTACACGCTTCCGCATGCAACCCACTCCTCTTCAGGAATCCGGCAGCCAGGAGTCAGCCGCGGCGTGGTCTGCGGTCCGAACTCAAGCTGCGGAACCCGCCACTGGCTCAAATACGGCGGTCCTAAGACAACTGTAGCTCGCTGCGTAACTTGACGATCAGATCACCGATGGCATTGCGCCGGGCAACCAGGAGGGAGGGGTCCTTCACGAAATCGTTCGCGTGTACGATAATGTCTGGCTCCAGATTCAGGAGCGCCTCGCCTTGCTTGACCAGTTCAGGCGCTATGCCAGCAGCCTTGAGCTTGGCGAGGAGGTCCTCCAGCATGTACAGATATTCGTAATCCTCCATACCGTCGCGCAGGTTCTCCAGCCGCATGGAGGCTACGGGCCGGCCATCAGGTGCGGGATAGATCAACTGGTAGTCGCTGTCCGTGACGTTCTTCTCACCGTTGAGCGGCCAGCGCTTCGCCGGGTCGGTGGTGAGGTTCTTACCCTCCTCGGTCCAAGTGCCCCACGAGTTCATAGTGAAGAGGAGGAAGCCCTTGAAATCCCATTTGTAGCAGAACCAGGGGTAAATGCGGCGCTCAAGCGGCGGATCGCTGACCCCGGAGTCGGGGCAGTGCTGGGTCTCGCCATCATTGCCATAGCTGGCTCCGCAGGAATAGGTCCAGAACTCGGCGCCCTGGGCCTGCTCGGCCAGGAAGGCCTCGCGGT
>JAAYIR010000178.1 GCA_012523355.1 candidate division WS1 bacterium | reverse complement strand
GCGTTACGTCCCTGAGGCTTCCGTCCGCTCTTGCGCCGCACGCACGCGCGGCCCAGGCTGGAATTGGGGAACGCGAGAAGGCAGCCACTACGCTGGCCCTTGTCCCCTCCCGCGCTCCTTGACAATTCAAGACTGGCTCTCATTTCGCTTCTGAGCGAGGAAGAAGGGGCGGTAGACCTCTGGGTCGCGTACTACGCAGCCCACCGGTCCGCCGCCCCTCATGAGCTCTGAGCACGCAGAACAGGTGATACAGACCTTCTCCGGAGCCAGCTCTCCGCGTTCCACCAGGTCGCGGGCGAAGTCCGGGTAGGCCAGCGCCATCCGCCCCACTCCGGCTAGCCGCGCCTGTCCTGCGCGCACCATTCCCGTCGCCACGGGTCCCAGGCAACCTCTCTCCCTACGGTTCCGCAGACTTGCCGAAATGCACCAGGTTGATGAGCCAGTGCGTGAGGTCGCTGAACTGGTGCTCGGAGAGCTCCGGCAGCCCGGTCTTCCCGGTCTCCATCAGTTCCTCGCGGTCCACATTGGTCCTGGCCTGTGGCGCGGCATGGAGCAACCAGCGCGCCAGCGTGCGGGCGTTAGCCGCGCTGGTCGGCTGCAGTTGATCTCCCAGGAGGGCATAGTCGAAGTGCTGCGCGTCAATCCGATAGCGCCGCCAGGGATTGCGGAAGACCATCTCGATGAAGATATGCGTCGTGGAACGCGTTACCGTCTCGCGCTTCGCGCCGCCGGACGTCGCTAGCGAGGTGGCGGTCGCGACGCCTCCCAGACCGGTGACCCGCCGGGTCAGGATACTCCCGGTCACCGCCTTGGTCTCCGTCGTTTCCTGGTGGACCTGCGCCATGGCCAGCGCGATAGCTTCCCCCCAGGGACAGCGGTCCACCTTGCCGGTCGCGTTCGCAGGCTGGAACTCGGCCTTGGTCAGCCGCACGGAGGTAATGGCGTCAGGCTCCGACAGCGGCACAAGCTCTGCCGCCGGCACCACGAAACACGGCTCCCCCTGGGCCTGCAGTGCCCCGGCCAGCTCGACAGCCACCTGCTGTTCAAGGTTATCTGACAGAATCCCGGGCCCCAGGGAGCACAGCTTGGTGGCATCTGGCTTATACATCCGCCCCTGCTTCACCAGCAGTTGCGGGTAGACATTGATGTCCAGCCGGCCGGTGCGCAGGCGGATGATTGTGGCCCCCGTCCGGGGCTTGCTGCGCGGGTCCTCGATGGCTTCGACTATCCGCTGAGGGTCCTGCCAGTCATCGGCCATGCCTTTCACCTCGCGTGACCGTCTGCAGTTCAACGCTCCACGACAGCCTGACCCCTTTCCCACACCTCGCCTAGCGAAAGATGCCGGAACTCCGCTGTGTTCATGACACGCGGCACGTGTCTGTGCCAGCGACGCAGCGGACTAGAACGCTACCCGCATGGCCCGCGGCGGACAGGCGGGGACGCAGATCTCGCAGGCGATACACTTGTCGGGATCAAACCGCACCGCCTGCGTGTCCACCTCCCGCCACAACGCCGCGGTCGGGCACAGCGTGATACAGGCGCCGCATTCGGTGCACCGATCATCTATGCGCACCACATCCTTCTCCAGCGGCTGCACCGCCACCCCCTGCTTCTTCACCCACGCCAGCGCTCGCTCTATGTCTTTCGTCTCTCCTGCCAGTCCCAGCACCACTATGCCTTCCGCTCCCGGCGTCACATCCGCGCGCAGGATATTAAACTCCAGGTTGAAATCCCGCACCAGCCGCGAGACCACGGGCGTCTCCAGCAGCCGGGTCGGGTAATGAAATACTACCTTTGTCTCAGCCATGATGGTCTCCTCATTTCCTTCCTTGAACCCCCCTCCCCTGGCAGGGGAGGGGGCCGGGGGGAGTCTCCTACTTCGCCGGTCTCTCGACCAGCGGCCTAAAGGCTTGGCCCGAGGCAGCGGAGGGCAGCAACTGGCTCGGCTGCCCCAGGAAGAAGCGGCCCGCCGCGATGCGCGCCTTCAGGTCCTCGGCGATCTCCCTGGCCCGTGGATAGCTCGAGAGGGAGCCGGTGGGTACGCGCTTCCCCTTTATCTCTATGTTGCCGCTGCGCAGGCTGGCGTAGTCCACCTCGCCCAGCGGCTTACCCTCCCCGTAGGGGTAGTTGCGGCTGTAGTCCACAATCGGCGCTGTGATCTCCGAGTCCTTCACCGCGGTGAAGCGCGCCATCTCCGCGTCGAGAATGGGGATGGGAATCCCCAGCCCCACGTTCAGGGACACGCCGTACCCCAGCATGGACAGACCCACGATCCAGCGCGGGCTCATCTGCTTGAGGTCCCCGGTCACTGCGAGCGTACCCGCGCCGCCCTTGGGCACTCCATTCTCCCGCCTCGGCACGGTGGGGTCATGCTGCGTACCCGCGTTGAAGACATAGCCCACGCCACCCCCCAGCCAGATGCGCGTTCCGATGCCAATGGTCCGGTAGTACGGATCGTTCATCAGGGGGCTGAGTTGCCCGGCTGAGCAGTAGTTGGCGTTGCCCAGCCCCTTCTTCAGTACCCCCATGTAGGTATAGATGTCACGGTCCCCCTGAGCATTGACCGCTACATTGTAGTTCTGATATGCGTTGCGGAAGTTGCAGAGCTGGCACTCATTGAGGTCCTTGAGGTTGATCCAGGTGTCCAGCTCCTTCCGCGGGTAGCAGTCGGTGCCGTACCCCACGGCGCGGAAGCGCACGTCCCGTCCCGCCACCAGGTCCTCAATCACATGCCCTCCCCCATACAGGAACTGACCGGGATGGGGTGTGTTCTCTGGATCGTGCTCGGGCAGCTTGGTGGCCCCGATGAACAGGTCCACCGCGGCCAGCCCCGCATAGGCATTCACCTCGTTCAGCCAGGCATTGCACACCTTCATCCGCGGCTTGCTGTGGCCGAAGTTCAGATACGCCCCACTGGAGCACATCGGCCCAAAGGTCCCGGTGGTCACCACATCCACCCGTTTGGCTGCCTTCTCCGCGCCTTCCGATTCGACGATCTCAATCATCTCCTCGGCGGTCACCACCACCACCTTGCCACTGGCGATCTTGGCATTTATCTCTTCATAGGTCTTGGCCATCATTCTCTCTCCCTTCTCAACTCCGCCTGCCCCTCCCCGACCTGTGGGAAAGAACAGCCTTCCAACTACCAGACACAATAATCCAGGGTAAGACCAACGGTGGGAAGAAGCAGGGGGCTACGTCAGGAACAAAACAGGTTGGGCACAGCCGCCGCGGTTCCTTCCCGCCAGGCTAGCAGCGCCGCTGAGGGTGCCGGGCGGCACCTCAGCGGCTAGCGCATGCCCATATACTGGCGGGATTCCGGCGCTAGATGACGCATATCTCGTGCCTCACTCAAGAAACGATATCAGGTCCCCAGACTCCTGTCAAGCCCGCCAGCCCGAGGTAGTGTACCATCGGTTGTGTAAAAGGGGGGAGGAAAGAAGAAGGGGCGTTAGACTCCGGTATAATGGTGTTTGCCAAAACAGCCAAGCGGAGGTAACGCCCCAATGATCACTGCCAGACGCGATT
>JAAYIR010000177.1 GCA_012523355.1 candidate division WS1 bacterium | reverse complement strand
TGGACTTTGCCGGCGGCTGGTCCGATACGCCTCCCTTCTGCCTGGAGCATGGCGGCACCGTGCTCAACGCCGCCATCCTCCTCGACGGCGAGCGCCCTATCGTGGCGCGGGGCGAGATTCTCAGCGATCCGGTCCTCGAACTGGTCTGGGTAGACGGTAACGCTCGCGAGGTGGTGATGGACGCCACCAGCCTCACCCGCTACCAGCAGCCTGGCGACCCCCTGGCGCTGCACAAGGCCGCGGCGGTGTTGGCGGGCCTGGCGGGCCCCGGCCCCAGCGCCGATCTGACCGACTTCCTGCGCCACCTGGGCGGGGGTTTGCGGCTGATTACCGACCTCAAGCTACCTCCGGCCTCTGGGCTGGGGGCCAACAGCCTGGCGGCCATGGCCCTCTTGCGCTGCCTGGATCTGCTCCAGGGCCGTGAGTCCACCGCCGCCGACCTCAGCGCGCGCGTGCTGTACCTGGGGCAGATGCTGACCACCGGCGGCGGCTGGCAGGACCAGCTCGGGGGGCTTATCCCCGGCATCAAGCTGCTGGAAACCGCGCCCGGCCTTTCCCAGACGGCACAGATCACGCCGGTTAATCTCAGCCCCCGGGTGGCCCAGAGGCTGGAGCAGCAGCTCTTGCTCTGCTATGTGGGCGAGCGGCGCCTGGCCAAGAACCTCCTCCGGCAAGTCATGCGCCGCTATCTCTCGCGTTCTCCGGAGGTCGTGCGCGTGCTGCACGATGTCAAGGTCCTGGCCCGCGACATGCGCGAGGCTCTGGAAGCTGGCGCGCTGGACGCCCTCGGGCGGCTGATGCTCAGGCACTGGGAACTGAACAAGGTTATGGACCGGCAGATCACGACCGCCCACGTGGAGCGACTCTTTGCCGCGCTGAACAACCTCGCCTGGGGCGCGAAGCTGGCCGGAGCCGGCGGCGGCGGCTTCATGGAGATCATCGCTCGCGACCCCGAGGCGGCCAAGCGCCTTCGCGAGCGCCTGGGCCCAATCCTGGCCACCCAGGGCGGCAGGTTCTACGACGTCAAGATTGACGACCAGGGACCTATCAGCCAGTTGGACTCCCGGTAGGACAGGCGTCTCGCCTGTCCCGGCGTCTCGTCTGTGTTCCACTCACCGACGCCCTCCGCAGCAAGGACACCGGCCCGGGCGTCGCGAATAGCACCTCGTGCTCATGATCCGCGAACAAATCGAGGCCCGCGAGGCCGAATACCTGAGTCCCTTTGCCGTGCTCAGCTCTGCCTCCCGTGGACGCGAGCGCCCCGAGGAGCCCGACTCGGTCCGCACCCTCTTTCAACGCGACCGCGATCGCATCATTCACCTCTGCGTGGCCTTCCGCCGCCTCTCGCAGAAGACGCAGGTCTTCATCGCCTCCACCCAGGACCACTTCCGCACGCGCCTGTCCCACACCCTGGAGGTCGCGCAGATCGCCCGTACGGGCGCCAAGGCCCTGCGCCTCAACGAGGACCTCGTGGAGGCCATCGCGCTGGGGCATGACGTCGGCCACACGCCCTTTGGCCACGCCGGGGAAGACGCCCTCGACGTGGTATATAGCCGCTACGATCCGGGAGCGCGCTTTGCGCATCACATACACAGCCTGCGTGTGCTGGAGCACCTGGAGCGCGACGGCGCAGGGCTGAATCTGAGCTGGGAGGTCCGCCAGGGCATCCTGGAACATAGCAAGTCCATGGCCGACCTGGCCCTGGACCTGGAAACCACGCAGACCAGCTCGCTGGAGGCGATGCTGGTGCGGATCTCTGATCGCATTGCCTACGTCAACCATGACCTCGACGACGCTTTGCGTGCGGGGCTGATAGCGCCCGACCAGCTCCCGCGCCCGGTGGTGGCGGTGCTGGGGGAGCGACATGGCGAGCGGGTGGGGCGCATGGTCCAGGACCTGATCGCGCACAGTGTGGACCGCCCTCGTCTGGGCATGAGCCCGGCCCTTCTCGAGGCCACCGACGCGCTGAAGAACTTCCTGATGGAGAGGGTCTACCAGTCGGAGTGGATGCGCCTGGAGGCCCGCAAGGCCCAGCGCATTGTCGAGACGTTATTTGAGATCTACATGGAGTCCGCGGAGGCCTTTACTCGCGACGTGGCCCAGGGCCAGCCCGCAGACACGTACTCCACAGAGGACCGGGCGCGACTGGTTTGCGACTATGTGGCGGGCATGACCGACCGCTTCGCGCGCGAGAAGTACCTGGGCTTCGTGCTCCCCTCGGGCGTGCCTTCCTTCGAGTAGCACCCTTCCCTCCGCCCGCTGCCGTTGGAGGGGCCGCACGACTGACGCGCCCTGCGCGTCAGGAGGCCGGCCCACACTCCCAATCCACTCCCCCTCCCCTGCCAGGGGAGGGGGACCGGCGGCCACCTCGTGGCCGCCCAGGGGGTGAGGCCTCCGGCAGTGGCTGCCGCGCTGGCCTCCCTGCCGTTCCCGTAGGGGCGGCTTTTCGGCGTCCGCGCCGAATTGCCGCCCGCCCACCCACCTTGCCTACTACCTCCCTTGCGTCTTCCTCCCCCCTGGAGGGGCCGCACGACCGGCGGCCTGCAACCGCCCAGGGGGTGAGGTCTCCGCGCGGTGGCTACGGCCCATGCCCTCCCCGGTGGGACAGGCGTCTCGCCTGTCCCTTGCTAGATACAATCCACTCCCCCTCCCCTGCCAGGGGAGGGGGACCGGCGGCTGCCCGCAGCCGCCGAGGGGGTGAGGCCTCCTGCCGTTCCGTAGGGGCGGCTTTTCGGCGTCCGCGCCGAATTGCCGCCCGCCCACCCACCTTGCCTACTGCCTCCCTTGCGTCTTCCTCCCCCCTGGAGGGGCCGCACGACCGGCGGCCATCTCGTGGCCGCCCAGGGGGTGAGGCCTCCCTGCCAGCAGGGACATCCCCCCTCGACGGGGAATCCAAACGCCATGCACGATCAATTGCTCGACCTATTTCTGAGGCTGGTGGCTGTGGATAGTCCCAGCGGGCATGAACAGGCCGTGGCGGAACTGGTAGCCACGGAGCTGCGGAGCCTGGGCCTGGAGCCGCAGTGGGACGAGGCGCACAAGACCTCCCCCGCGGAGTGCGGCAATGTTCTGGCCCTGCTCCCCGCGACCGCTGAGGGCTATCCTCCGCTGCTGCTCAACGCGCATGTGGATACCGTGACCCACGATCAGCCCATCGTGGCGATCGTCGAGGACGGAGTGGTCCGCAGTGCCGAGAACACCATTCTGGGCGCGGACGATAAGGCGGGCGTGGCCCTCCTGTTGGTGGCGGCCCGGCGCTTGGTCGAAGAGCGCCTTCCCCATGGCGACCTGTGGCTGGTGTTTACCGTCGCCGAGGAGATCGGCCTGTGGGGGGCGCGGGAAATGGACTTCACCCGCCTGGAGCCCTGGCCGGAGATGGGCCTGGTGCTGGACGGGGGCCGCCGGGCCGGAGAGATGGTCACGGGCGCGCCCTCAGCGACGGCCCTGGACGTGACCCTCACCGGGAAGGCCGCCCATGCCGGGGTGTGCCCGGAAGACGGTATCAGCGCCATCGCCGTGGCGGCACGAGCGATCGCGGAGATGCGCCTAGGCCGGCTGGATGAGGAAACCACCGCGAATGTGGGAACCATCTGCGGCGGCAGCGCCCGTAATATCGTGCCGGAGACCTGCACGCTCCAGGCTGAGGCCCGCAGCTATAGCCCGGAGAAACTTGCCGCGCAGCTCCAGCACATGCAGGAGCAGATTCTGCAAGCAGCAGAGGCCGCGGGCGCCCATGCGGAGATCGAGGTCCAGGAAAGCTACCGCACCTTCTTGCTGTCCGAGGAGGCGCCGGTGGTCCAGCGCGCCCGGGCAGCGGCAGAGCGCCTCGGCCTGACGCCCCACACCCAACACGGCGGGGGCGGCAGCGACGCCAATGTGTTCAACCAGCGCGGCATCCCCAGTGTGATCCTATCTACCGGTGCCGCCGAGGTGCATACTCCGCAGGAGGAATGGTGGCTCGAGGTCGCCGAAGAGAGCCTCCAGTGGGTACTGGAGATCGTGACCAGCCAGGGCTAGCGACGTCCACCCGCGCAGCCGGGGTGCTTGTGAAACAACCAGCTTTACATAATAGCTGTTATGCGCACTCGCGCGCCAGTAGGTCCCCGTCCCCTATTCGCCCTATTTGATTGTGATCCGCACCTGCGGTGGCGAGCTCACCCATGCCACCGTCCCCCCCAGGCTCTCCGCCAGCTTCCGGATCGGCAACAGCAGCCGATTATGGCGCATGATCCCCTCGCTGGCCCGGATCCGCACACACTGCTGCCCGCGGCAGATCACTGCCATCTGCTGATCCGCGTGCCATTCCACCTCTCCGCCCACGGCCTCCGCCGTCGCCCGCAGCGGACCATAGCTGATCCCCTCCTCCACCACAATGCCGGGAGTAGTGCGGATGACCTGGCCATTAACCACCAGCTCCGGAGCCGCTGCCTGGGCCAGCCCCGCCAGGAGACCCAGGCCGCCCACCACCAGCAATATCTGGAACACGCTACGCTTCTGCATAAGCCTCACCATCTATTAGGTGCTTAAAAGTCGCCTGAGGTTCTGTCCGTCGCGCCCCCACTGGCGGAGACAACACATGCCAAGGGGCGGGAGACCTGTTCCCGCCCCTCTCCTGGCTCCTGACTCCTGAATCCCCACGCCGTTCAATAATCCATCGCGTAGAATATCTCCCGCGAGATGCCGGGGCACTGGAGGCCCAGAAAGTGCTTGCTCATGAGAATCTGTGCCTGCACGAGCGTGTCCATCTCCTCGTAGGTTCGGTAGGTGAAGGGGTTCAGCTCCGCCAGCCGCTGCTTGCTCAGCCCTGGCACCTCCACCGGCACCAGCACCTTCTCCCCCCACAGCGGGTGGGGCTCATACTGGACCACGCCCCGCAGGGCCTGGATCAGGAACAACTCCGTCTCCTCTATCGTCGGCGCGGTGCCGCCCACCGGCCGCTTGCGCCCCTGCTTCTCCTTGAGCACTACCCGCGGGATCTGGTGCTCCTCCCCCTCCATGATCATGGGCTTCCACTCATACTTGGCCCCCACCTTGCCCGTGGTGTTGATCTGATAGACGTCAATGGGATTATCGGTCCCCTGCCGGTCCAGCAGATAGCCCAGGAAACGATGCACGTGCTCCGCATTGCCTGCCCCCATGGTAAAGGGGTTGCAGTAGCGGCTCACGTACTTCATCTCCCCCACTCCCTCCTTGCTATCGGCGGGATGCCCCACCGTGCGGCCGTCAGCCAGGACCTTGGCCGCAAAGTACGGGTCCTGTATGCGCAGCCACGCATAGTCCGTGATATACCCGGGGCTGATGAACACGGCCACGTTCGGCGGCTCAGTCGAGTCCACGGTCCCGTCAAAGTATCCGGTGTCCTCCAGTTGCAGCACCGTTCGCGCATTACAATTATAGGCGCCGTGATACTGGAGGCGCTTGCCTTCGAAAGACACCTCCCCCTCCTCGTCCCACTCGGTGTTCTCGTGCAGCGCCCGCGCGCTGCGGGCCGCCCGCCAGATCGCCACCTGCTTCTCGTCCACGTCCTCCGTCTTCGTCCAGGCCCCGCGTTCGGGACTACAGACCCGGTCCTGCATCCAGCAGGTGATATCGTCGTTCTTGATGGCCTGCTCGGTAACGTAAGAGCCCAGGTCCAGGCCGAATTTCTCCTTGTAATATGGCTCGGTGATGGTCCGGTTGAAGATATACAGCCCGTGGGTGGATTTCCCGGAGCCGGTCAAGCCCCAGACCCCCATGACCACCCGCTTCTTCTTCCCATTCCCGCGCTCCAGGGTGAACTCCCTCAACGAAGCATGCTCCCCGGTCCCACCCTTCTGATAGCAGTGAAAGATCCAGTGCGACAGGAAGGCCTTCTTGACCTCGCCCTGATAGGAACTCCCCACCACAATGGTGTAATTATGGTGGGGGAAGCGCAGCACCCGCAGCATGGTCTCCGGCTTCCCCGGCATCCCGGGGTTCTCCAGATAGTGAGGCACAAAAAACAGCTGTGCGCCCGGCGTAGCCTGAGGGTCCCCCGGGAAACTGAGCTGCTGCCACCGGTACGCGGTATCCGAGAACTGCGGATCGCAATATAAGCGGCAGGGCATCTCGACCGGTGACCCCGGGCTGCCCAGGTTGGTATCCACCTGGATCATCGGCCGGCAGGCCATGTGCTCCAGCACCCGCAGCATCAGGTAGCGATGCTCTGGCTGCAGCTCGTGCTCGCTGTCAATCACCTCCGTGCTGGCTGCGCTGCGATTCCAGATGTTTGAGCTCCAGCCCCAACTGCCGTTCTTGTACTGAACGCCGTAGGATTTCGCGCGCTCCAGCAGGTCCTCGGGGTTGTTCTGGATCCCCACAATGCCCGCTGCGGCCTTCTTCCGGTTCATATCGTCAAACAGCCGCAGAAAGCTGTCAATGGTAATCTGTCCGGTCGTAATGGGCATGCCGCACATGCCTCCCTTCTACATCCAGGCCCGAACTTCGAATATTAATATACTCTTTCTTTCCCCTCGCGCACTAATCCTACTCTACTCCCCGCTATTTTTCAAGCGCGTGAGGGGCACGGCCGGCCCCTTCCCCCCTGGCGCCTGCACTCCTGGAGGGGCCGCACGACTGAGGCGCCCCGCGCTTTCCCCGGTGGGACAGGCGTCTCGCCTGTCCACTCCCTCCTCTCCCCCTCCCCTGCCGGGAGAGCGGGACCAGCGGCCTTCTCGCAGCCGCCCAGGGGGTGAACCCTCCCCCACCTCGCACCATTTACATGTTTACTTGTAAACCGGCCTACCGCCTAACCCACTGCCTCCCCGTCTGCCTCCTCATCCAGCGCCGCCGCCACCTCCGGCCACAGCCCCCGCCATAGCCGCTGAACGCGCGCCAGCGCGTCATACACGTACTCCGTGGCCAGCCCCGGCGCCATCACGTTCAGAATCCAGTCGCAATACAGATGTCCCCGCTCATTCATGTAGACCGAGGAGAAATTCTTGCTCCGGTTGTGCTCGTTAAGCAACTGCACGATCTGCGCCCGCTTCCCCTCCGGCACGATCACGCCGGTCTCCAGGCTGAGCAGCACGCCCCGCTCCGTGACCCGATCCTGCTCATCGTAGTTCGTCGGCTGCGTGTCAATGTAGAGGGTAAACCTCGGCACGCCCTCCTCCGCCTGGAAGGGGACTTTAAGCCGCATATCCTCCCCGGCCTCATCCAGTAGGTCCTCTTCCAGAATCAGCTTGTGCTGCTCCTTCAGATAGCTCTCGATCAGCTTCTCCATCGAGCTCTCATCCTGCGTCACCGCCAGCTGCGTGTTGTCTGCTGCCCCCACCGCCCCCACGGCCAACAGCAGTCCCACCAGCGCCAGCCACGTCGTTACTCTTTGGGCCTTCATCCGAACCAACCTCCTCTACAACCCTCCTGGGCCTCTGGTCTCCCCCACCTCTCCCCTACTCCGCCAGCAATCGCAGCACGGCCTCGGTCTCCGGCAGCACGGGGCGCAGAATCGCCTCCACAATCTGCGATTTGGTGACCTTCACGCCATGCTCCATCAGCAGCCGCGCCCGCGCCCGGTCCACTTCCTCCGCCACCTCCGGGTCCACCCAGACACACATCTGCACGTGACGCGTCTCGGGCTCCGCCCCCGGCGCAGCGCCGGCCGTCAGCGCATCCGCCTCCCGCGCCTGCTCCGCCGCTTCCGTCTTGACCGTGGCGGACACCGGCTCGCGGCTCGCTTCTACTTCTGCCACTCCCGGCTCCCGCCTCCCCTCTCCCCTCCCTCCGAACAAGGCGTCCTTGCCCGGCAAAGCCGCGCGTTTAGGACTCACGCTTGATCACCTCCTGCGCCAGCTTCCGGTATGCTGCTGCCCCCGGATGCCGCGGCGCGTATTCCAGCAGGCTTTGCCCCAGCACCGGCGCCTCTCGGAAGCGCACACTGTGTGGGATCACCGTCTCAAACACCAGTCGCCCGAAACCCTCCCGCACTCGCTCCACTACCTCCCGGCTGTGCAGCGTGCGCCGGTCATACATTGTCAGCAAGATCCCCGCGATCTTCAGCTCGGGGTTGAAGGCCTCTCGCACCCGCTCCCAGGTATCCATCAACTCCCGCAGCCCTTGTGTCGCTAGGTACGAGCACTCCAGCGGCACCAGCAGCCCCTGCGCCGCTACCAGCGCATTCACCGTCAGCAGACTCAGGCTCGGCGGGCAGTCTATCAACACAAAGTCATACCCGCTCCCCGCCTCCTCCACCACCCGTGCCAGCCGCCCATGCCTCTCTTCCACCTCCGCAAGCTGCACCTCCGCCCCCGCCAGGTCCGCTGTCGCCGGCAGCAGGTCCACCCCCCCCACTTCGGTCGCCACCACCGCCTCCGGCGCCGCCCTCTCCCCCCCCATCAGCAACTCGTACACCGTTGGCCCGCCGCCCCCCCGCTT
>JAAYIR010000176.1 GCA_012523355.1 candidate division WS1 bacterium | reverse complement strand
GGAAAGCAATCTCCTGTACCTGCCCACGGAAGGCTGGATCGTCCGCACGAACGCGCAGTTCCGGGAAAGCCGGGTGCAGCGGCGGCTGCGTTGGGTCCAGCACCAGATAGGAGCCACGACTGCCGCCGCCAGCCTCGACATAGGCCCGTAAGGCCTCCAGGTACGCCCAGCCCGCCAGGGCCAGGTGCTCCACCTCCAGCGCTCCAGGTGCCTCGTACGGGCCGCGAAGCTGCAAACCCTCGCCCCGCAGCGTCTCCCAGCGCTGCTGCAAAGCGACACAGGCCTGTGGTAGGGCTTCCACCTCTCGCAATGGTCCCGCGTAGGCGCTCATCTGGCGCTGAATCCAGTCCCGTATCTCCCGGCGGGAAGCGCTCGCGGTGCGGCCAAGTTGCGCGTACCGACGCAGGCGCTCCAGAAGAGACTGCACCGTCTCGTCCAGGGCTGTCTCCTCCCTCGGAGACGAATTACCATAGAAGCGGGCAATGCGCTGCGCCGCGCGCAAGCCTCCCACCTGACCCGAATTCAGAGCGGCGCCGCCCGGTCGCGTCACCCCGTGCGTCCCCGCTTGCTCACCGATGATAAACAGCCGCGGGAGGCTCGACTCCCACCAGGAGTCCACCGCGAAGCCTCCGTTGTTGTGCTGAGCGCAGACGGCGATCTCCAGGGGCTGTGTGGCGAGATCCACCCCGCGCTGGCGATAGAGGTCAAGGGCGTCCGGATTCATCTGCTCCAGACGTTCGCCAGGCGTCGCCCCGGTCGCGCCAGACTTAAGTAGATAATCACGGGCTTCCTCAGGGAGAGTCTCAAGGGATAGTCGAGGCACCGGGTTATTACGGAAATCCAGCCAGACCCGACGGCCAGCGGCCCGCTCCCGGGCCACCAACAAGTCAATCGCCGAGGAGCCCGGCGGCGCCGCCAGGCCGGGCTGGAAGGGCCACTGGTAACCCTTGCGGAAAATCGCCAACAGCCGCGCAGATTCCTCCGGGAAAACCTCAGCCAGGAAGTCCCGCGCGTCTTCTCCCTCCGGCCCCGTGCTGTAGTACCGGGGCAGGACTTGCTGGTACGTCCCGGACAGATTCCAGCGGGGATGCAGTGAAGCCAGCCCAAACTGACTTTCGGTCAGGTTATGAGCCGTAAGGCCGGCCTCGAAGCAGACCCCATGCGCCCCCATTTGACTCGGCGGATAGACAGAATCCGCGTAGAGCTCTCCCGGCCCTCCCGTCGCCATGATGACGTTTTGGGCTGCAAATACAGTCAGACCGAAATCGGGGTCATGCCGGCGTTTGCGGTCCACGGCCACGATTCCGGCACAGTAAGGCATCTCCGGAGAACCAGCGGCCACCAGCCCGACCACCTGGCAGGAACTGAAAATGGGAATCCCCAGTTGCCTCACACGCTGGAGCGAGCACTGTACCATGAAGCGACTGGTCCATGGCCCCGCCGAGGTGGCACGGGGCAGTGGGGCATGGTCCGTGCGATAACCGACGAAGCTCCCCAGAGCAGTCTGCGGGAAGGGTACCCCATTGCGCACCAGATGACAGAACTCCGGGAGGGCGCCTTCCGCCTCGGCCAACGCATGATCGCCGTGCATGCAGCCGCCTGCCGCGATGGTCTCCGCCATGGAGCGAGGCGAGTCGGCACAGCCCTCCACTGCACCCAGGCGCCAGTAGGTCTGTTTGTCGGACCCGCTACAATGCGAGGCCCCTCCCCCCAGCAGCGAGGTCACCACTGCCAGAGAGGCCTCCGGACCGAGCAGCTCGCGAAGATGCTCAGCAGCGTTGAGGCCCGCCGCGCCGCTTCCCACTATCACCGTGTGAAAATCATAGCAGGGCACCGGCAGGTCATCTGACTGCAGAAAGCGTGTCGGAGTCATAACTGAGGGATGTGTACGCCTCCTCCCACAACTATTTGCTGTCCGGTGCAATAATCCAGGTCACCCTGCGCAAAGGCCTGGATCACACGTGCCACGTCCTCCACGGTCCCGACACGGCCGGCGGGGATGGCTCCAGCAGCGGCCAGGGCCAGGTACTCCTCGCGGGCTGACGCGATCATGGGCGTATCAATGGGGCCGGGAGCTACCTCTAGCACGGGAATCCCCTCCGGCGCCAGACGGACCGCACAGAGCTGAGCCGTCATGTGCTCCGCAGCCTTGGATACGCAGTACGCCCCCCGGCTCGTGCTAACGATAAAGGCCCGAATGGAGCTGATGAAGGCCAGACGGGGATGGGGAACGACTCCGCGTTGCTTGAGGTCAATCATGACCCGCGCAGCGGCCAGTGACAGGAAGTAGGCGCCTTTGCAGTTGACGCCCATCACGCGGTCCCAGGCCACCTCCTCGCTGTCGAGCAGATCGCCTGGCGGAGCGCCAATCCCCGCATTATTCACGAGCAGGTCCAGCCGCCCCCAACGATTCAGAACGGCCTGCAGGAGCCGGGCCCGAGCCTCCGCCTCGGCCACGTTGCCCTCGACCAGCTCGCACTCTACACCCTTGGCCTCCAGCGCCGCGCGGGTCTCCTCTGCAGGCTCACGCGGGGGGATGAAATTCACCACGGCGCTGTAACCCAGGTCGGCCAGGCCCAACACTATGGCACGCCCAATCCCCTGGGAAGAACCGGTGACAACAGCTACGGGGGCCATGCAGGCCAATTCCCCACTGCGCGCCGCAGTCCCTCCCTCTGCCGAGGGCACGGCATCGGCCAGGGCGACCAGCCGGGAGCGACTTCTGCTGGCGTTCAGGTCAGGAGCTGGCCTCAACTTCCAGGCGACGCCGCGCGGCGTCCCCCAGCAGGCGCAGACTGGTGTGCACTTGCCCTAGCTCCTGATCGCTCAATTCCGACAACAGCTGTTCGACACGCGACCTCATGTAGGCCCTGTGCCGTTTGCGATCCGCCTGTCCCTGGGCTGTCTCCGCCACCCGAACGACCCGCCGGTCCGCCGGATCTCTCCTCCGCTCCACCAATCCGTGGGCCACCAGTCCATCTACCAGCACCGTCACCGTACTCGGGTGCAAGCGCAGGGCCTTCGCCACTTCCGACATGGCTGGCTCCCCCAGTCGGCTGATAGCGTGCAGACACTGCATCTGCCCCATGGTGATATTGAGGTGCTCAGCCTGCGGCGCAGGGGGGCGCAGATAACTGATAAACAACTCCCGCAGCAGGTCATCAATCTCTACCATCAGTGCAGTCCGACTCGAGGGCATACTTGGCACCCCAAATAATTTGGGATTGCAGTAATCTGACCCGCCAAGTATAATAGCTTTCGCGCGCGGTTGTCAATCCGCCGCCACCGAGCACCTTAGTCAGTAGGATGTGAAAGAGCCGAGACCTGCCTCAGACTGCTCTGAGGCTTTTGTCTGAAGACCCATGAGTGCTTCCCCACCCTCTCGCTATGGCCGTGACCTGACCGTAGGCAGCCTGCCCCGTCAGATGATAGCCTTCGCGCTGCCCATGCTGGCCAGCGTCGTCCTGCTGATGGCATATAGCTTCGTCAATGCCATCTGGGTGGGGAGGTACCTGGGGAAGACGGCTCTGGCCGCCGTCACCATCAGTTTTCCCATCTTCATGGTCCTGGTTGCCCTTGGCGGAGGGCTGACACTTGCCGCCAACATCCTGGTGGCTCAGCACGTGGGGGCGGGACGTCGTGGGGGCCTCGGCCGGATCGTGGACACCTCGGTAGTGCTTACCGGCAGCGTTGCCCTGGTCTTCTTCGTGATCGGAGAGGTGTTCGCTGAGTCCCTCATGCGCCTGATGCAAACGCCCCCGGACGTCTTGGCTCCCGCCACCTCCTACATGCGCATCTTCATGCTCTCGCAGCCCTTCGGGTTCGGGATGTTCCTCATGCGCAATCTGCTACAAGGCCTCGGAGATAGCACTACTCCCCTGTACGTCCAGTCAGGCTCCATTGGGCTCAATATCGTCCTGGACCCTGTGCTGATGTTCGGGTGGCTGGGTCTCCCCCGTCTGGGGTTGCAGGGCACAGCCTGGGCCTCCACCATCGCACAAGCCGCGGCGCTGATCGTGCTGCTCCTCTACCTGCACCGTCAGCACAACCCAGTGGCCCCGCGCTGGCGGCGCCTGCAAGTCCACCTTCCCACCCTGTGGACACTACTCAGGATTGGGGTGCCCGCCTCCGTGCAGCAGTCGCTGGTGTCGATCGCCATGCTCTGCGTGATTGGTCTGGTAAATGGTTTCGGGGTCACAGCCATCGCGGCGTTCGGTGCGGCCACCCGGCTGGAGCAACTCGTACTGGTTCCCGCCATGGTTTTCGGCCTGGCCATCTCCACGGTCTCCGGACAGAACCTCGGCGCTAACAAGTTGCACCGCGTGCATGGAACCTTCCGGTGGGGAATTGTGCTGAGCGGGAGCGCCACTGTGCTCGCCTCCGCAATCACCCTCCTCGCCCCGCAACTACTCCTGAAGATGTTCATCACGGATGCGGAGGTAATACGTGAGGGGATGACCTATCTGCAAGTGGTGGCGCCCTTCTACGTGTTCCTGGCGCTCATGTTCGTGGGCAACGGCATCATCAACGGCGCGGGGGACACCCTGGCCACCACCATGATTGCCGTGATAAGTCAACTGGTAGTACGCATACCTCTGGCGGTACTCCTAATACGCGTGCTGCACAGTGTGACGGGAGTCTGGATCGCGATTGCTGTGAGCTTCGTCATCTCCATGCTTGCCAGCTTCGCCTACTACCGCTCCGGCCGCTGGCAGCGCGCACGCGTTGCGGCGGCGCCCGCTGTCACTCAAGGTGACTAGCCAGTCGGGAGCGGGCCACCCGGCGCCAGCCTCAGCCCTGTCGATACACGCCTGTGCGGCGAGCCCACCACTTCGACGTCTCCAGCGCCACCAGGCCCAGAACGGCAATCCCCATGACGATCAACCACTTGTCGGCGGATATGGGGACAGTGCCAAATACTCTCTGCAGTGGCGGCCAGTAGAGCAGAGCTAACTGAGCGCCTGTGGACGCGGGCACCGCAAGCAGAACCCAGGGATTCTGTCGGAGCGGTATGCGGTAAAACGGCTCGACCAGGCTGCGGCAAACAAAGACGTTGAGCATCTGCAGCATTACCATGGAAGTCATGGCCACCGTGGAGGCGTAAGCGCCCGCGTCCACGCCCTCCGCCGGGTTGAGTTGCGCATAGCGAAAGACCGCGGCCACTGAAAGACCGAACACAATCATAACGACCACCATGTGCTGGACCATGACCCGGTCTATGATCTGCATGCTGGCGCCCCGAGGCTTACGCTTAAGCACAAAATCCTCACCTTGTTCCGCCGCCAGAGCCACATCCTGCAGGCCATTGGTGACCAGGTTGATCCACAGTATCTGGGCCGCCGAGTACGGTAGGCCGAAGCCCGCTGCCAGGCAGAACAAGATAGCCAGCACCTCCGAGACTCCGGTGGCCAGCAGAAACAGCGTCACCTTGCGGATGTTCTCAAAAATGTAGCGCCCCTGTTTGACAGCTTCATAGATGGTACTGAAACTGTCGTCGGTTATCACCACATCCGAGGCCTCTCGGGCTGCATCGGTGCCGCCCTTGCCCATCGCCACCCCGATGTGCGCACGCCGCAGGGCGGGTGCGTCATTCACCCCGTCCCCCGTAATGGCCACGGTCTTGCCGTGCTCCTGTAATTGTTGGACTATGCGCAGCTTATGGTGCGGCGTGACTCTCGCGTAGCATTGGACCTCGTCCAGCCTAACAGCCAGTTCCTCGTCGTTAAGGGCGTCCAGTTCTCTGCCCGTCATGATGCGAGGGTCTTCCTCCGCCAACTCATACCCATCCGCGAAATCCATGATGCCCACCTCGCGGGCAATGGCCCGTGCGGTGGCCGCATGGTCGCCGGTGATCATGACCACTCGGATGCCTGCCTGCTTGCATCCCTCGACAGCCTCGGCAGCGCCACGGCGCGGCGGATCCACGATGCCCACCAGACCCACAAAGGTCAAGTCCTTTACCTCTGCCTCGGTGATGGCGCGGCTGGGCCAGGTGCGTCGGGCCATCGCGATGACCCTCTGCCCCTCCGTTGCCTGCGCATTAGCCACCTGTAGCCAGTGTTCCGTGTTCAGCGGCTGGTCACCCTCTGCAGTCCATTGTGTTGAGCAACGCTGCAGAATCGCCTCGGGGGAACCCTTGGCGAGCATGACCTGCTCCCCCTCCAGCTCATGCACCGTGGCCATGAACTTGCGGGCTGAGCTAAACGGCACTTCCGAGACCGGCGAATAAATCTCCCGCTCATGTAAGAGGTGAGGGGTGAGTACCACCGCGGCCTTCAAGAGCGCGACCTCCGTGGGACCGCCCCGAAAACGATCCTCTTCTTCTGCCTCCGCGTCATACTCTGCGTTGTTGCAGTAAACCGAGATTCTCAGTAGACGCTCCAACGAATCCAGGGTCGGCTTGAGCTCATCCGGATCCGAGGCACATGTTCTGATATGCTCCTCTGAGATCGTGCATAGACCCTCGCTGTCGGCTTCCACCGCCCAGGACCCCCAGGCCATGAATCGGACGGTCATCTGGTTCTCAGTGATGGTACCCGTCTTATCCGTGCAGATGACATCAATTGAACCCATGGTCTCAGCCGCCGGGAGCCGCCGGACTAGCGCCTGCTGGTGCGCCATTCGCCTTACCCCCATGGACAGGACCAGGGTTACCACAATCGGCAGACCCTCGGGGATGGCCGAAACGGCCAGAGCTACAGCCACCAGGAAGACCTCCAGAACAGTCATCCCCTGCAGCAGGCCGATGATGCCGACGATCACACTCAGACTCATGATCGCGATGGTGATCTGATTGGCGAACCGATGCAATCGGGCTTGTAGCGGCGTCTGCACCTTCTCCACTTCGGTCATTGCGGTGGAGATCTTCCCCAGTTCGCTGGACGTTCCGGTGGCAACAACTATCCCCAGGCCACGTCCCTCCACCACCAGAGAGCCGGCGAAAGCCATGTTGCGCATCTCTGCCGGCAAGGAGGTGCTCGCGGACAAGGGGGCAGCGGTCTTCTCTACGGCCAGCGATTCACCAGTAAGCAGGGACTCATCCGTGGACAACTCGACGGCTCTCACCAACCGCACATCGGCGGCCAGGCGAGTGCCCTGCTCCAGGATCAGTATGTCTCCGGGCACGATCTGCCTGCGCTCCACGGTGACTACCTTGCCTTCACGCCGCAGGTGCGCATGTGGCTCAGTCAACTGCTGCAGCGATTCAATGGCCCGGCTGGCCTTCCACTCCTGAATGAATCCGATGGTGCCATTGAGCACCACCACCGCTAGGATCACGATGCTGTCCTTGTAGTCCCGCATCAGCAAGGTGATGGCGCCGGCCACGAGCAGCACATAGATCAGCGGACTGGCCAGCTGGTCAATCAGCAGGCGCCAGAGCGGGTAGGCTTTGGCACTGGCGATCACGTTGGGCCCAAACTGCTCCAGCCGACGTTCGACCTCTTCATTGCCCAGGCCCTGCTGCGGAGTCTGTAGCAACTCGTATACTTCTTCATTCGCGGAGAGGAGAATTGCGTCGCGGTCTGGTGATTCTAGCATTTTTTGCGCTTCCCCATTTGTCATAGTTATCTGTAATACCCCTAAGAATTCCCCAAATGTCTTCTGTTCAGCCTGTACCAGAGTACAGCCATACTACATCCACCCCAGTATACCCCATACTCCCGCCGCCGCCTGGTTAGCAGATGTCACGTCACAGTCTGCCACAGGGAGGGAGTGAGCAGGGTCTCCGGAAGCCTCGGGACGATCTTCTCAAGAGCAGCCTGCACCTCAACGTTAAGCGCGCCATGATTGAAGAAGCGGAGGCTCTCCTGGACCTGGGCTGCCGTCTCAGCCCCCAAGAGCGCAGAGGTTACTCCCTGCAACCCCAACACATAGCGCACCGCCAGCTCAGCCAGTGTCATCCCCGCCTCCTCTGCCAGCACGGAGAGCTGGCGGCGGACGGGGATTACCGCCTGGAGTGCGGCGGGGACCGCCTCTTCTGGCATGAGTAATAACCCCTGCAGGAAAACGCTGCGAATGAAGACCGCCACCTCATGCGCTGCCGCTGCCGACAAGGAGCCGCCTTGACAATGGCGAGGATCCAAGAGATTTGCCGGGATCTGTAAGGCCGCTACACCAGGTGTAGCAGCGAACTGACCGGCCGGACCAGGCCGATTATCGCAAGACACCCCGATATAGCGCACCCAACCGCGTGCTTGAAGCGGTTCAAGCGCAGACAAATACCTGGCCTCCACCTCGCGATGGAAGAGCACCACGGGCAGACAATCAAGACCTAGCCGGCGGCGCGACTCAGCCACGGAGGCTTCAATTCCACGAAACGCCAAGGTCTCATCCGCAAGTTCGTCTGAGCGCAGGGGCTGGATTTTGGTGACCACCACCACGCGCTCGGCGACGCCCAGATCGGCGAGGACGCGACCTAAAACCTCTTCACTGCTCCCATAGGTCGCGGCGGTATCAAAGCAGTTGACGCCGCCGTCCAGAGCCGTCTTCACGATGGCCCGCGCTTCCTCATAGTCCGGCTGCCCGGCGTGATTAGCAATGCCGTAGGGCAAGCCCAATTGCACCGTGCCCAGCATCATTGAGGAGAGACGGTAATCACGCCAGGGGTGATAAGTCATTCCACAGCCCTTATTTTGCAGTGTAGCCGCCGTCCACCGGGAGGTTAGCACCGGTAATGTAGGCCGAGGCGTCCGAGGCCAGGCAGACGATGATACCCATCAGGTCGGTGTCGTTGGCCATGCGCCCCAGACAGGTGCGCTCACTGTAGTTACGGACGAAGGCTTCGGGATGATCCGGGGTCTGCAACCCACCAGGATGGAGGCAGTTGACGCGGATGCCACGCGGTCCGTAGTAGCTGGCGAAGAAGCGTGTAAGGTTCGCCATGCCCCCCTTGTGAAAGAAGTAGTCGGGGGACCAGCCTTGCATGTCGGTGCCGCGGTAATTTAGAGGCTCAAGTCCCACCAGCCCCATCATGGAGCCGATATTAATGATTGAGCCGCCCTCTGCCATGATCTCCCCCAGGGCGCGGGTAACCAGGATCAGGCCGGTACCGTTGACGTGCAGGCTCTCGTCGAGGTCAGCAGCCGGGCTGAACAGGCCCTCCTTCACGGGTCGGGCGACCGCGTTGTTGACCAGGATGTGTAGCTGCCCCTGCTCCCGGGAGATCACGTCGCGAGCGGCCAGGATGGACGCTTCCTCGCCCTGGTCAAGTTGCAGCGCACGAACCTGGTGCCCGAGCTTCTGATGTTCCTCAGCCAAGGCTTCTAGAGTCGCGAGGTTGCGGGAGGCGATGTACACGAAGGCCCCGGCTTCGGCCAACGCTCGCACAATCTGTTTCCCATACAATCCTGCCCCGCCGGTAACCAGGGCGACCTTGTGGCGCAACGAAAAACGCTCTAGAATACTCAACAGAACGCGACTCCTTTCCCTCACACGCTGCTGAAGCCGGGGCGATTGAGGAACTCAGCCATGGTGGATTCGCAGTAGGCGGTCAACGCGATCACATCAGACCCCATGGACAAGAAGCGATAGCCCAGGTCCAGAAGCTCATCCAGGTTGGCAGGCGAGGCGACGGTACCTGCAATCTTATCATGGGCCTGAGCAGCTTCGGCGACTCGACGGCGAGCCTCGAGCAGCCGGGGGTCGTCCCATACACCTGCGGCGCCAAGGCCATGGCTGAAATCCGCCGGACCGAAG
>JAAYIR010000175.1 GCA_012523355.1 candidate division WS1 bacterium | reverse complement strand
CGAGCCGGTGCTGGGCCCGCCGCACACCGGTCTGAGTCACGTAGGAGAGCGTGCCCCAGGAGGCTTCCTCGTCGCTGAGGGGATCGGGGACTTTGGCGGTGATGTCGCGGGCCTCCACCACGCCATACTGAGCATGAGGCAGGCTGGTGCAGACGCGGTCACCCACCTGATACCCCCCCCGCCCTCGCCAACGGCAAGGAGGCGGCCAAGGTTACTGTAGCCGGGCTGGAAGGGGTACTTCACCCAGTTCGCCCAACTAGTGTTCTCCTCAAACACGCCGCGGAAGCACCAGCTTTCGGTCCCGGTACTGACCAGGCTGACCAGCGTCTGAATCAGCACCTCGCCGGGTCCGGGGTCAGCGACCTCTCGCTCGTGCATCTCCACTTGCAGTGGCGCCGGGAATACGATGGTTTTCGATGTCACCCTAGTCCTCCGTTCGGCACGTACCGCAACTTGTCTTGGTGGATATTTCCCATCCTTTCCCCGTTCACCTGCAGCGTCCATCTTGCCCTTGACACTCCTGCCGCCTTGCGCTATATTCTTCACAGTTCGGTGCCGAAGTGGTGGAATTGGCAGACACGCTGTCCTCAGGAGGCAGTGAGCTTTTGCTCGTGCCGGTTCGAGTCCGGCCTTCGGCACCAGTCTCCACGTGGCGGCGTCCGGGGTGCGGGCGCCGTTATCGTTAGTATTCCCCGGGTCGGACTCCTCGGCGCGAGGAGTTGGCTCCGGCGCTGTGCGGCTCCACACATTCCACATCACTGGGAGGGATCGAGATGCATCTGAACCGTCTCTTGCTCGCGCTAGCTCTGCTGGCCGTGAGCGCCGCGTTGGCCTGTGCCGGAGATATCGTCGCCATGCCCACCGGGAATTCCATTCCCCAGGGGCAGTTCCAGCTCAACTACATCTACTGGGACCGGGAGGCCGTCAATCCACCGGGTGTCAGGGACTATGTCCATATTGGCGAGCTGTTCGTCGGAGTGACGGACCGGCTGGAAATCGACTACCTGCATGTGGTGCCACAGGGCTGGGACAAGGTGGCCGGCCACAGTTTCGTTCACGAGTTCAACGTCTACTATACCGTCCTCAAGGAGAGCGCGGAGGCTCCCTCGCTGATCGTGGGAGTCACGAACCTCTTCGGCCAGGACTGGCTGCCCAGTCGCGGGCGCCCCAGTCCAGATTCCGGGGACAATCGCGTATCCCCCTTTGTGGTGGGCTCCTACAATGTCCGCACCCCCACCTTGGGGCCGCCGAGCCCGGAGGATCCGCTGGTGCGGCTACACCTGGGCTACGGTACTGGCTTCCATGAGTCCAAGTTGTTCGGCGGCGCGCAGGTGGCGCTGGATCCGCAATGGGGTTTCGGTGTGTTCAACTACCAGGAGGATCCCGCCTACCTGGCCGCCTACATGCCCACTCCGCAGTGGGAGCTCAATGCCGGTTGGGCCAAAGGCGACCCGGTGTATCACATAAGCTATATGCACCCCTTCTAGCCGGGTGATATCAGGCACTGAGGGGTGCTGGAGAAACAAGAACGGGGCGGTCTCATGACCGCTCCGTTTTCGTCTAGGGCCAAGCGCGGTTTTGGCCCTATCGGGCCGGAGCGGCATAGGTCAGATTCGCCTTGATTTTGATGGGCAGCGTCATGTCGGGGGAGACGGCTTGCAGGGTCATGGTCATCCTGGCATGAGCCGCGCGGACCACGCTGGTCGCTAGTTCATACTCCTGGACGAGGTCTGTCAGTTCCAATACCGCGTTTTCCACCTTCATCTTCTGGCCGGGCAGCAAGGGGTTAGGGGCTTCAAACTCGGGCAGCGTGTAACGGAGGTTAGACGAGAAGGTAGCCAGCCCTGCCTCCAGGCCCAGGAGCGCAACGGTGGCTTCCTCTGTTGCCTCACCAGCGCCCTCAAACTGGCAGGTGTAGGAAGCCTGCCAAGTGTCTCCCATTTGCACGGGCCGATCGGGCAAGAGCGGGAGCGCGCACTGCAGCCCAAGCGCTTGCAGGGGCACGCCGCCTTGCGAGATGAGTTCTCCAGCACCGCGCGCGAGGGCCGCCTTCAGCACTTCGAGGGGCGGACTCCCGGGGAGAACTGTGGGGTTTGGCGGAGGGAGAGAGTCTCCGTTACCTAGGGCAAGAAGGCGCGCTTGCTGGTCCAGCAGCAGGCAGTACGTGGGCATGGGAACCTGCTTGAGCTTGCGGCCGGCGATCTCCGAGCTGACTTTGCTCATCGAGCTCTGCACGACGGTCTGGCCGGTTGTCACGTCTTGTGACTGGACCGCTATCTGCATGGTGGCCCTGGCCACACCATTCATGCCTGTTGGCGCATCTGCGAGCAATACTTCGGTGATGTGCACGCGGAGGTCACGCGTATCCACTTGGGCGGGTCGGGGAAAGTATGCCAGGTTGGGCGGGGCCGCAGGTTCCGCCAGAACTGGCCCCGTAACCAGTGCCATTGCGAGCCACAGCCAAACACATCTGCTCTGCATCTGATGCCTCCCAACTACTACGAAAACTTTGCCTGGCGCTTCTCTGCGCCACCGCCCCTCACTGACAACATACTACGGCAGAAAGTTCCCTGGGCTGAGTGAACCTTCATGCCTCGCTGAGGGTCAACAGAGAGGTCCATACTGGCGGCTCGGAGCCGTCAAGCAGTCTTGACGGGAGGGTGAGTTCATGGAAGACCAAGGCGTTTGCGGTTCAATCATGGCGGTATTGTTGAGCAAGCGAGCCGAGTCGGCGCTGGAGGTGCAGAAAGTACTGACCGAGCATGGGTGCATCATCCGGATGCGCCTGGGACTGCATGAGGCCTCGAAGGACTACTGCGCGGAGGAGGGGCTCATCCTCCTGCATGTGTGTGGCTCAGGCGAGGAGGCGGCGGCACTGGAGCGGGACCTGTCGTCTGTGGAGGGTGTACGGGTGAAGACTATGGAGTTAAGAGACCTGTAACCAGCTGTCCCGGGCTAAGCGGCAACCGACAACACTCCCCGGCATCCTCCAACTGGGGGGCTGGTCTTGACATATCCTCCTCACTCGATATAATATGCGGCCAAGCTGCGCCGTACAGTTCTCGGTATCCCGGTCTGAACTCTCTCCCAGGCCCGGGGCGGATGAGCTCCGGACGGATTGCCGTCGCAACGTGTGGCGGACGTAGCCTTCTTCGGCACCCAGGAGGAATGTCCAGTGGCGGATCTTAATCTGGTGGCGCTGACTGGTGTGGCTACCAGGGACGCAACCCTAAGGGAGAAATCGTCGGGTCAGGTGAAGGCGGAGTTTAGTTTTGAGGTAGAACGCCCCTTCGTGCGGCAGACCGGGGAGCCCGTCTCCGATCTGTTTCTGGTGGACGTTTGGCAGGATCTTGGTAAGTGGACGGCGGACAGCATCCGCGAGGGGCAGCGCCTGTTCATCGTGGGGACGCTGAACAAGGAGAGCTACAGCACGCGGGGCGGGCGCGAGCACATGACCATCGTTAAGGCCAAGTATATTCGGAAGCTAGACGGGAACCTCCTGGACGGGCGCATGGACCTGGAGGTCCTCAAGGAAGATAACTGGCCGGCGGAGTTTCTGCACGAGGCCGTCGAGATACTCAGCGGCGCACTCAGTGAAGAGAGCGTGGTCTAGAGCGCGGCCGTGTAAAGGTCTTCTTAAGGCTGCGCCGGTGACGACAGCCGTCTTCCCCCGCGAAGACGGCTGTTTTGTTTTGGCCTGAGGGAGAGATTGGTTATGCAGCGGCTGAAGGACGACAAGTGGTGCTTTGCGTGTGGGCCGGAAAACCCCCATGGTTTGCGGTTGAGCGGATTCCATCGGCAAGGGGAATACTACACGGTCGAGTTCTCCCCCGAGCGACACCATCAGGGCTGGCAGGGAATCACTCATGGCGGAATCATCGCCACCCTCCTGGATGAGGTGATGACCCGCATCCTCCACGAGGAGGGCGTGAATGTGGTGACGGCCGAGATCACCGTGCGCTACCACCAGCCGGTGGTCACGGGGAGTCCCGTGCGCGCAAGGGCGTGGGTGGTGGAGAACCGCGGACGTCTCATTCATACCAAAGCCGAACTGACCAGCGTTCAAGGTGAGTCGCTGGCTTCCGCGCAGGCGAAGTTCATCAAGGTTGGCTGATATTGAACAGGCGACCGGGAAGGCCCTCTGCACCCCGGACCAGGCGTCCTGTGACCGACACTTGCTAGACGCGATCCCCAGGTCTTCACCATGCTTTTCGACAGCCTTATCACAAACCGGATTGCGCGGGAGCTGGCGCCACTCTGTGGCGGGCGTGTGGGCCGGGTTTTCCTGGCTGCGGAGGCTACCGCAGTACTGGAGCTGCCCCGGGCGCAACTGGTGATTTCCTGGCACCCGGAGTATGCTCGCGTGCATCTGGTGGAGGGGATGATGCCTGCGCCCGGCTTGACGGCTGCGTTCGTGGACGTCCTGCGTCGCTACTTGCGGGGGGCTCGCCTGTCGGCGGTGGAACAACTCGGCTTCGATCGTGTGTTGCAGCTGGAGTTTCTCAACGCCGAAGGGCTGGGGCCGGAGGCAAGCTGCATCCTGATGGTGGAACCGATCGGGCGTTGGGCGAACGCCGTGTTGTGCGATCCCCAAGGCCTTATCCGCGACGCTGCACACCGCGTGCCCCTCGGGGTGAACCGATACCGCCAGCTTCTTCCTGGGGAGAGATACTATCCCCCTCCCGGTCAGGACCAACCGCGACTAGACAGCGAAATCTCTAACGAACTACGCCACGCTGCAGCGGCCAGCCCAGAGGAGACTTTGCGGCGGCTCTTGATGGGAGGTTTCCAGGGAGCCAGTCCCATGTTGCTCCGAGAGCTGGCCGCGCGGGCCGGGCTGGATCTGGACGCTACACCGGCAGAGCAGCCGTCGAAGTGGGCGGAGGCGCTGGTGGAGATCATGCGGCAGATTCGGGCTGAGGCGATTGAAGGCGCGGCCTGGCTCTACCGCCCAGCTCGGGGAAAAGCTTTCGCCTACCCGATGCGACTGGTCAGCCGGAGTACGGAGATGGTGCAGAGCCTGCCGACCCTGAGCGAAGCCGTGGGACAAGTTGCTGCAGAGCTGTCCTCAGATCAGTTGTTGCGCCAGCAGCAAGAAAGACTACGCGCGGCAGTGCGGCAGGCCCTTGACCAGGTAACCCATCGTCGGGAGTCCCGGGAGCAGGCGTTACAGCGGGCTGCGGAGGCGGAGAAATGGCGCGAGTTCGGGGAGGCCCTACTGGGCAACCTCTGGCGTCTGGACTGGGGCGCACCAGAGGTGGAGGTGCCGGTCTTCTCGGAGGCCGGGGAGCGACTGGTGCGCATCCCGGTAAATCCCAGTTACTCCCCTCAGGACAATGCGCGCCTTTACTTCCAGCGCTACAAGAAGGCCCAGCGAGCGGCGAAGCGGATTCCGCCGCTCCTGGAGGCCGACCGACGACTGGAGGCGTACCTGGAGGAGGTTGCGGATGAGACTGAGCGCGCCGATCAGGGCGAGTTAGGGGAGTTAGAGGCCGAGATACGGCGTCTGGGCTACCTGCGTCAGCGCAAAGCTCGCAGCGTGCCACCGGCCCTGAGCTTTCATCGTATGACCGGCCCAGAGGGCTGGCCACTCTGGTACGGGCGCACGGGCTTGCAGAACAATCGGCTCTTGCGCCAGGCCCATCCCGATGACGTGTGGCTGCACGTGCGTGAGGGTCCTGGCGGGCACGTGGTCATTCGCACCGGTGGACGTCCGGAGGCCCTTCCCGAGGCCCCGCTGCTTCTGGCTGCGCGCATGGCTGCGGGCTTGAGCCGCCAGCGTGCCAATCAGCGGGTGGAGGTAGCCTATACCCGGGTGCGCTATGTCCGCAAGCCGCGGGGCACGCCGCCCGGGTTCGTGCTCTACGACCATGACCAGACCCTAGCCGTGGAGCCGCTGGTGCCAGGGGGAGGCGCCGAAGCCGAGGGCTGAAGGTTACGGGTTGAGATCGCTGCGGGCTAGGCCTCGATGCCCGCGGTGCAATACATAACTCAGCTCTTGCCCATGCCGATGCGCTGGCTCTCTGCCCCAGCGCTCCGCTCCCTGTACACTGGCTCCTCGCACTCGTCAACCTCATCGGTGTGTCTCTGCAGTGCCGCTCCCGCAGCGAGGTAGAAGGTCTCGGCGGAGCCGTCCAGGGGAATGGCGTAGACACGCTGTCCCACGACCCCGCGGTCCTCGGGCCTACCCAGAAACCTGCCGTCCGGGTAAGCCAAGAACCTTCTGGAGTAACAAGATGCCAGCTTACATAATAGTGTGTATAGGTTCGAAGGAGGCTGTCGTCTGCTACGACCGCCTGTGCTAACGTGAGGTTGACAGGCCCAGCGCCCGCTCCTATACTGCCTCTGAACGAAGACATCCACGAAAGGGTAGATAATGAGAGGGTGTGAGGCGGCCCGCTGGCGAGTTGCAGAGCGTGATTTTCCTGCGGAAACTGAGATCGCCAGGGCTACCGGCATTTCCCGGCTGGTGGCCGCGGTCTTGCGCAACCGGGGCCTACGATCAGCCGCGGAGACCGCCGAGTTTCTCGCCCCCAGTGCCGAGCAGTTCCACGATCCCTTCCTGTTGCCCGACCTGGAGCCCGCGATTGCGCGGCTGCAGCAGGCCATTGCGAACCGGGAGACCGTGCTGGTTCATGGCGACTATGACGCCGATGGACTGACCGGTACTGCCCTGTTGTGCCGCGTGCTGTCCAAGTTCGGCTGTATTGCTCAGTACTACATCCCGCACCGCGTCCATGAGCAGTATGGGTTGAGTACTGAGGCGGTGGAGAGTGCGCGGCGCATGGGCATTCGGCTCCTGGTTTCGGTGGACTGCGGCGTCTCGGACCATGAAGCGATTGCCCAGGCCCGGGCCGCGGAGATGGACGTTATCGTGGTTGATCACCACGAACCGGGTCCGGAGCTACCTGCCGGGGCGTGGGTGGTGGACCCCAAACGTGAGGACTCCTGCTACCCGGAGCGAGACCTGGCCGGCGTGGGGCTGGCCTTCAAGGTCGCCTCAGGATTGTGTCAGAGAGAGGGGGTTTCGGAGGTCTCTCTGCGCCGCACCTTTCTAGACCTGGTGGCGGTGGGGACCATCGCCGACGTCGTGCCCCTGCGCGGAGAGAACCGCGTGCTGGCCGCTTTGGGCTTGCAGCGTCTGCCCCAGACCCGGACTCCGGGGCTGCGGGCACTTTTAGACCTGTGCGGCCTGACGGGGGCGGTGCGGGCGACAGAGGTGGCCTTCCGAGTGGCGCCGCGGCTGAACGCGGTAGGCCGCATGCATGATGCGACGGAGGGTCTGGAGCTGCTATTGAGCGAGAACCCCCAGGAAGCACGGCGCCTGGCCCTACGCCTGGACGAGCTGAACCGCGAACGCCAACGCGAGCAGGAGACGGTCTACTCCGATGCGTTGCGGATGATTGAGGATCAGGTCAATCTGGATCATGACCGGGTCATCGTCCTGTCCTCACCTGACTGGCATGTGGGGGTGGTAGGGATCGTGGCCTCCAAGATTCTGGAGCGTTTTCACCGACCGGTGATCCTGCTCAAGAAGGAGGGTGAGCGGCTGCGGGGCTCGGCGCGAAGCGTGAAGGGGTTTAACATGGCGGCGGCACTGGAGGAATGCTCGAGCGTCCTGCTGCGCTATGGCGGCCATGCCCTGGCGGCAGGCTTGACCTTGAAGCCCGAAGACCTGGAAGAGTTTCGGGAGCGCGTCAATCTGGTGGCCCAAGAGTCCCTGGCGGCCGGCGATCTCGTGGAGGAAGTGGTGCTCGATGCGGAGGTGGAGTTGAGCGAGATAACTCCTGAACTGATTGAACAGCTTGAACGACTGGAGCCTTATGGCAATGGCAATCCGCAGCCTTTGTTGATGACCACGGGAGCGGAGGTCCTCGACTGCCGCACGGTGGGGCTGGAGGGACGGCACCTGAAGCTGTACGTCAGACAGGGGGCATGTTGTCTGGAGGCGATCGGTTTTGGCCTGGGCGGGGAAGCAGACTGGATTGAGCCGGGCGACTGCCTCGACCTGTGCTATTGCCCGGAGTTCAATGACTATCAGGGGACTCGAAGCCTGCAGTTGCGGATGGAGGCTCTGCGCCCCCACCGGCGGAGATGAGACCGTGCAGACCATCATCCTGACCACCCATGCGAAGCAGGAGATCGTGGATATCACCGAGGCGGTGGAGGCTGCGCTTGCCGGGAAGGGTGACGGGGTAGGGCATGTCAGCGTCGGGCACTGCACCTGCGCGCTGTACCTCAATGAGAACGAAAACGGTCTGGTCATGGACACGCTGGATCTAGTTCTAGAGATCACGGGGCAGCGCTCCTGGCGCCACGACCATATCGACGACAATGCAGCAGCGCATCTGGGCGCAACACTGCTCGGACACGATGCGCTGGTGCCGGTTGAGCAGGGGCGGCTGCAACTCGGTACGTGGCAGCGGCTCATGCTCGTAGAGCTGGACGGACCGCGGCGCCGGCAGGTACGGATCGCGGTGCTCCGGGAGCAGGAGTAGAGATGGCCGAGCACCTGCCTCGAGTGGCAGTAATTCTGGCCGGGGGGCTGGGGACCCGGTTGCGTCCGTTGACTTGGCACCTGCCCAAGGGCCTGTTGCCGGTGGCCAATCGCCCCCTGCTGAGCTATGAGTTGGAGTGGCTGGCGCGAGCCGGGGTGGAGCAGGTAATCCTGGCCGTGGCGGAGCAGGCGGAGGCCATTGAGGCCGGCCTGGGGCACGAGTGCCGGGGCATGGAACTGGTCTATCGGCGCGAGAGTGCTCGCCTTGATACTGCCGGGGCGCTCAAGAACGCAGCCGGAGAGGTAGGGGAGAGCTTCTGGGCGCTGAACGGCGATCTCATCTTTGACTTCGAGCCTGCGCCGCTGGTCAGGCGACACCGGGAGTCCGGAGCAGCCCTGACTCTGGCGCTGCGGCGGGTGGAGGAGATCGCCGCGTATGGGCTTGTGCGGCGAGATGAGTCGGGGCGAGTCACTGCCTTCCTGGAGAAGCAAGCTACTGATCCGACGGGAGAGAACCTGGTCAACTTCGGTGTTTATCTCATAGAGCCGATGACGCTGGAGGGCGTTCCAGCCGGGCAGAAATACTCGAATGAGCGGCAACTCTTCCCCGAACTGGTTGCCTCCGGAGCGACGGTAGTTGGCTTCCTGCCGGAGGACATCGTCTACTGGAGCGATGTGGGGCGACTGGAGACATACCTACAGGCCAACCATGACCTGCTGGCCGGCGCCTTGCCCTGGCTGGAGCCGGAGATCGCCGCCACGGCTCTGGTAGGCGCGGGCGCAGGGATATTGTCTCCGTGCGCGCTGGGGGATCAGGCTGTGATCGGGGCCGGAGCTGTTCTGGGGCCTTATGTGTCCGTCGGCGCCCAAGCCGTCATCGGTAGTGGCGCCCGGATCGTCAGGTCAGTGATCCTTCCAGGTGCCACCATCGGCTCGCAAGCGCACCTGGAGGAGGTTGTCGTGGCCAGCGGGGAAGTCGTCCCCGACGGCCACTATCAGCAGGGAGGAGTCGTGAGTCATGAATGATTACGAGCTGCTCATGATCCCGGGGCCGACCAATCTACCCCCGGAGGTGTTGGAGGCGCTGGGGCGGCCACAGATCTCACACCGCGTCGGCCGCTTCAAGGACCTGGTGAGGCGAGTCTCGGCAGGGCTGCAGCCGCTGTTCGGCACGAGCCAACCTGTGCTGACGCTCACTGCCTCCAGCACGGGCGCCATGGAAGCGGCTATTGTCAATTTGCTCTCGCCAGGCGAGAGTGTGGTGGCCGTAGACACGGGGAAGTTCGGCGAACGACTGGGGCTGATTGCTGAGGTCTATGGCGCCCAGGTGCACTGGGTGCGAGTGCCCCGCGGCCAGGCAGTGACCGAGGAGGCCCTGGAGCAAGCCTGTGAGCAGGCTCGGCCCCGGGCCGTGCTGCTGGTGCAGAATGAGACCTCCACCGGCGTGCTGCAAGACGTGCAGGCCCTGGGCAAGGTGGGCCGGCGGCATGCGGCGTTGGTGGTGGTGGACGCTGTCTCCAGCCTGGGCGGATACCCGATGAAGATGGATGACTGGGATCTGGACGCGGTCATTGCCGGATCGCAGAAGGCGTTGATGCTGCCGCCAGGCCTGGGGTTTGTGGCGTTGAGCGAGCGTGGCTGGGAAGCGGCAGCGGCAGCTACCATGCCCAGGTTCTACTTTGACCTGGACGCCGCTCGGAAGAATCTCGAAAAGGGCGAGACCCCGTACACGCCCAATACCAGCTTGTTTGTAGCGCTGGAGGAAGTACTCAAGCTCCTCGAGCAGGAGACGCTGGAGACGCGCTTTGCGCGGCACCGCAAGCTGGCGGTGGCGACGCGCGCAGGGATAGAGGCTTTGGGGCTGGAGCTCTTCGCCGCCGTAGGACAACGCTCAGAAACGGTCACCTCTGTCATCTCGCCGGTGGACTCTCAGGAGCTGACCAAGGCGGTGCGGGAGAAGCAGGGGATCATCATCGCGGGGGGACAGTCGGAGTTGCGCGGCAAGATCTTCCGCATCGGCCATATGGGTACGTGCCAGTTGGAGCAGGTG
>JAAYIR010000174.1 GCA_012523355.1 candidate division WS1 bacterium | reverse complement strand
GGTCATGGCCCTGCTCCATACCACCTTCGCTGGTGCGCGAGTGGGCTCGACCTCCCCCGCCAGCTACATGGTCCAGGTACCCCACGCTGGGTGGTGCACCGGCGGCTACCACCATGATCTCCTACGTCGTCGCGGTCTTGACCCGCTGGAACATCTTCGTCAAGACTCCGCCCTGGCGGTGCAGCACGGCCTGCGCTACGTCGCCAACCTCAACGCCTGCACCAATCCCCTGGATAACCGCACCTTTTTCGAGGTATACCTCGCTCTGGCCCGGTTGCCGGATGTCCATTTCCTGACTTCCTGGCAGTGGGAACAGGGACGCTATCCCCAGCCCTCCTTCGAGCAACGTCTGCGGGACCCGCAGGTCCAGGACCTCGTGCGGGCCTTGCCGCGACTCATCGCGGAATGGACTGCGGGCCGCGAGATTCCCGCCGCCTTCTTGGCTGCGCACGGCCTGCGGTATCGTCTGGAGGTCGTCGCCGATCCGCGACCCCTGCGCCTGCACGTGCTCGAGATTGACCTGGGCGCCCCGCATATCGAGGTCGCCGCCGCGCTGACTCCCGACCCGGATGGCGAGGGGCCCGCGGAAGGCGCCCTGGAGTCCCCCTTGGCTCTCGCCCAGCGCACCGGGGCGCTGGCGCTGGTCAACGCCAACCCCTGGCGCGGGTTGCCGGACGCTGACGGCAACCGCAGCAGCCAGTGGCTGTCCGGCATGCCGGTGGACATTCTGGGACTGGTCAAGTCTGCCGAGGGCTCGCCTAGCCCGGCCGAGCCGGGGTACTGCGCGGTCTGGATAGATGACTCTGGCGTGGCCCATATCGGCCCGCCGCCTCCCGAGGCGGTGATTCGCACCGGCCTGGCAGGTTTCAGCCAGGTCCTGCAGGAGGGGCAGGTCCTTGCTCAACCCGATGCCGTCTGCCACCCACGCACGGGGCTGGGGGTAGACGCTACTGGAAAGAAGCTGCTCCTGGTGGTGGTGGACGGGCGCCAGCCAGGGTTTAGCGAAGGCATGACCCTGCATGAGCTCGGCGCCTTCCTGCTGGGGCAAGGGTGCCGGGACGCGGTCAATCTGGATGGCGGAGGAAGCAGTATCTTGATCCTGACGGATGCCGAGGGAGAGCCGCACGTCATCAATGCTCCCTCCACCAAGCTCTTCGGCGCCTCCATACCTCGCCCCCTGCCGGTGGCGCTCATAGTTCGCTCGAAAGAGTAGACTTCTTCGTCTTACCCGGTCCAGGTCGGGGTTAAGCCGCGCCCCCCTAGTTCAGGGCAGCTTCCCCCGCCTCGATGACGATACGCCCCTCCACCTGCGGGCTGACCGATCCCCGGCGTGTCAGCATCTCGCTAAGAATCGCGTTGTCCGTGAAGCCCAGGTACTTCGGCTCCTCGCCCCTGGCCAGCGCTGCGAACCCATCGCCCCCCGCCAGCAGAAACTCACTGGTGGCGAGCGTATACTCTGCCTTGTCGTCCAGCGGTTCTCCCTGTATCTTCACGGCTTGCAAGGTCTTACCTCTGATCACCATCTCCAGGCCTGACACTTGCAGGAATCCGCCGCTGGGCCTCTCCAGACCCGCGGCAAACTCCAGGGCCTCGCGCAACTGCCGGCCCGTCACCCGCTTGGTCGCCACCAGATTGCTGAAGGGCATGACCTTGAGCACGTCTCCCATGGTGATCGGTCCCGCCGAAATTGAGGCGCGTATCCCTCCACCGTTGATTATGGCTATCTGCGCCCCCGTGTACTCGCGGAACAGGTCGCACACCAGATTCCCCAGGTTCGTCTCCTGGCTCCGTACCTCATCCCGCTCTCCCAGCAGGTCTACCGTACTGGTCGCCACCACCTTGCCCAGTTGCGTTTCCAGCTGCGACGCATACTTGCTGACTATCTTGGCGATCTCGGGGTCCTCCGGAATGCGCCCGTCAATGGTGCGCAGAAAACCCCGGTGGCGGGTGACCTCCCCTCCCTGCACAAACATGTCCAGCTGCCCCAGCCAGCGGCCGTAGCTGCCCGCCTGACACACCAGCGTGCGCCCGACTTGCGTCGGTTCCGCGAGCACGGTATGGCTGTGCGCCCCAATGATGACGTCGAGCTCCGGGAACTGCCGGGCGAGCTCCAGGTCATTCTCGTACCCGAGGTGAGTTACGCCCACCAGAAACTCCGCCTGCCCCGCCAGGGCCTTGAGCTGCTCTCCACATTCCGCTACCGGGTCCGCAAACCGCAGTCCCTCCACGTTCACGGGCAGGGTCTCCACCGCGGTGTCCTTGGAGGTCAGGCCGATGGCGGCTCCGCGCGTGCCATCCGGCAGCGTAAACAACGCATACGGGGCGGTTAGCCGTTCGCCCGTGCGCTGCACGTAGATATTGGCCGAAAGCAGCGGGAACTTCGCCATCTGCTGAACCTTCTCCAGGCCCGCCTGACCAAAATCAAACTCATGATTGCCCACCGTCATGTAGTCCAGACCCATGAGATTCAGGCACTTCACATCCGGCTCCCCATGGTAGATCATGGACATGGGAGTCCCCTGCAGGATGTCTCCGGCATTGAGAAACAGCGTGGCGTTGCCGTGGCCGTCGTTCCACCCTCGCACCTCTTCCACCAGCGTAGATATTCGCGCTATCCCGCCCGTGCTCACCCCCTCGATCTCCACCGGTTCGAGGTAGCCGTGGAGGTCGTTGAGATGGAGGATGGTGACGTAACAGTCGCTACTGGCCCAACTGGCAGACAGAAAGACCACTAGTCCCAGGATCAACAGCCAACGGGATTGGCGCATAGTCTTCACTCCCCTTTTTGTGCTCAGAAACCCCTGTCTTGAGCCTGCTGGCCATCACTTTCGCTCTCCAGGGAGCTCTGCCCTGCACACGCACCGACCCGCAACCGTGCGGGCTCTTCAGCTAGAGGTCACAGAGCTGGTCCTCAATGCACGATCCGCAGGCGCTGAAATCCGCCTCGGGGCAAGCGCAAGCGGCTGTCCGGTTGCAGAGTCACCTTTATGCCCCTTCCCGGAGCCTTTCGCCAGCCCTGAGCAAGGGGAAGGTTCTCCGAGGCAGCCACCAGGGCGTCCAACTGCTCCGGTTCCAGCCCCTCCAGCTCCACCCTTGCGCTGCTACCGTTGGCTATCTCCAGCGTCGGCGTTTCGGGATGGGAGTCCTCTGGACGGCGGAAGTCCCGAATCTCCAGGTCCTGCACGTTCAAGGTGATGTGTACGAGTGCCTCCTGGTATGTAGAGGCCTGCTTGCTGACCTCCACATCCGCTATCCGCACCCGTGCCATCCGTCCCTTCCCGCTTGGGAAGCGCCACCGATTGAGGTTCAGCACGTGATAGCGGCACCCGCCCCGGATTCCGCGAATCTGAACATCCTCCAGCGGCGCGTCCTGGCTGAGCAGCCGCACGAACGTATATGCATCTTCTGCCGTCAAGTCCGACACGCTCACGCGGCGAATGGGGCCTTCTCGCATACCCAGGTTTATAGCCCGGGTGACATCGTCATTGGCGTTGAGGGCCACCATGTCATCATTGGGGCAATTGATTCCCCTGGCCGCGATCCGGTGAATCCTGCCGTCCTCGCACCCTCCGCCTACGTGGATGCCGTCTTGATTCGGCCTCACGTGGGGCGCCTCCAGCACGATGTCCTCGATCGCGAACTCTCGTGTCTCCCCAAGGCGTATGAAGAACGACTCCGGATCGCGCACTGTCAACCCACGCAGATTCAGTCCACGGACGTTCACGAAGTTCAGCGCCACGCCCGTGTAGCTATCCTGTGGCCCGTCGGGCCCTCGCGGATTACCGGGATTGTTTCCATCCCACACCCCACCCTCTACGGTGAGGTTCCGGTTGCCGGATGCGTGGTCCCGATTGGTGAGCAGGAAGCCCCCCGCCCCCAGGCGCGGGCCCG
>JAAYIR010000173.1 GCA_012523355.1 candidate division WS1 bacterium | reverse complement strand
GACCAGGACTTCGTGGTGGCCCTGGGCGATTGTGTCATCATCGGTGACAGCCGGCCCTCACTCCTCGAGCGCATGATTCGTCTCCACCGGGAGCAGCGGGCCAGTGCCACGGTGGCCGTGCAACAGGTGACTCCGGAGCAGACTCGCAGATACGGCATGGTGGAGTTGGGCGAGCAGGAGCGTGGGGTCTTCGCCGTACAGGGCCTGGTGGAGAAGCCTGGCCCCGACAAGACTCCCAGTCTGTGGGCCGTCGCTGCCCGCTATGTGTTTTCCCCTGCAATTTTCGAGTTTTTGCGCGCCGCCCGGCCCGGCTATGGCGGCGAGATTCAGCTCACCGATGCTCTACATGCCCTCGTCCGCGCCGGCCTGCCGGTCTATGCCGTACCGCTGGGCGAGAAGGAGTTTCGTCTGGACGTGGGGAATAAGGAATCATATGCCCGTGCCTTCGTGCGATCAGTACTGACGGACTCCGAGGTGGGGGAGGGGTTACGCCGATACGCGGGTGATCTGCTGGCGTACCTGGCCGGGCACTGCAATCAAGACCCGGACCGCCCAGCCCGCCGGGCAGCCGATACAGGGAGGGATTCCGGTGCGCGAGATCAGTAGTCTTCTCAATTCTGAGGTCATCTCCATCAAGGAAGGCCGCCGCCTGGGCGCCATCACCCAGGTCGTGGTGGACCTCGCACAGGGCAAGCTGCTGGGCCTGATCCTGGGGAAAGGTGCCGCCGAAAAAGGCGTTGTGGCCCAGGACATTCAGACACTCGGTCCCGACGTTGTGATGATCGAGACCGGCGCCCTTGCCAAACGCCTCTCCGAGTTGCCCGATCTGATGACCGCTCGGCGCGACCCCACCCGGGCACCGCAGCAGGTAGTCACCGATACTGGCCAGCGACTGGGGCGTCTGGGTCGCGTCTTCATTGACTCCCAGACCCTGGCCGTAACCCATTTCGAGGTCTCCGGCGGCGCCTGGCGTGATCTTACCGAAGGCGTGATCGCCTTGCCGGTCGTCAAAGGCATCATCCATGGCCCCGACACCATCATTGTCCCCGCCGCAGGTCTCTCCGAGGCCCTGGAGGGACCGAGTCTGACCGCCGCTGTCGAGAAAGCCGCCGAGTCAATGCGCGAGGGTGGCAAGCAGTTGGGGAAGATGGTGGAAACCAGCGCCACGGCCCTGCGTAAGTCGCTGGAGCAATCCGCCACCAAGACCGAAGCTAAACCTCCTGCTGCCTCTGAGGCCCCTGCTAAGCCAGCTTCTCCGGCACGCCGCAAGCCCGGTCCGAAGCCCCCCGCCACTCGCAAGCCCGTCAGCGCCGCAGCTAAGAAGAAGGCCGCCACCGGGCGCAAGCCGGCGGCGAAGAAGACCACGGCCCGGAAGTCTGCAGGGAAGAAGACCACCCCTGGCAAGCCCGAGTAACTGACGCGATTCTTTGCCATGAAGCAAGCATTACTGGCAGCCAGAGATCGCCTGCGGGGCCAGGCGGGGCTTACGTTGCTCGAGCACGAGCCTCTGGCGCCGCACACCTCCTTTGGCATCGGTGGGCCAGCCGATCTGCTGCTCATCCCGCATGAGATTCCTGCCCTGCTCGCTGCGCAACGCCTCCTCGCCGATTTCGAGTCGCCTCCTGTCTATTTGGGCCTGGGCACCAATGTTCTCATCAGCGACGCAGGCATTCGGGGCGTAGTCATCAAGGTGGCGCAAGGTCTTGTGGGTCTCGCGGTGGACGGCCCGGTCCTCACTGCCGCCGCCGGGGAGAGTCTGCAGGCGGTGTGCCATCTCGCCGCAGACGCCGGTCTAGCCGGTCTGGAATTCGCTGGCGGTATTCCCGGCACGATGGGGGGGGCGGTGCTCATGAATGCCGGCGCCCACGGCGGGGAGATGGCGCAGGTGGTGGAGTGGGCCGAGGTCGCGCTGGACGGAGAGTTGCAGCGGTTTGATCGAGAGGCGCTACAGTTCGGGTACCGGCAGAGCCTGCTGCGAAGTCGCTCCGGAGCAGTGGTGCGAGCCGCGGTGCGCCTGGTCCCCGGAAGTCCCGAGGTAACCCATCAGCGCTTGTACGAGATTCTGGAGCGGCGCTGCGCCCGCCAGCCGGTGACACAACGCAGCGCCGGCTGCATTTTCAAGCGCCCGCCCGGAGATTTCGCTGGTCGGTTGGTGGAAGCTGCGGGATGTAAAGGCCTGCGCCTGGGTGACGCCGCCATCTCCACCAAACACGCAAACTTTATCGTCAACCTGGGGAACGCGAGCGCTCGCGAGGTGCTGGCTCTTATCGAGACCGTCCGCGAGCGAGTGTACGATCAGTTTGGAGTCAGCCTGGAAACGGAGGTCTGCTGGCTCGGAGAATCTGACGGGGTTTAGACTGCCACCGGGGGGGGATTTCATGTCCCGTCGTTTCGCCGCTTGCTCGTTATTGGTCATCTTCGGGGTCGGGGTGCCGGTCTGGGGCGCTACCACCGTTGCCGGTGTTCTCAGTGGTAATCCGCACTGGACCCTGGAAGGTTCTCCCTATCAGCTAACTGGCAATACCACGCTTCCCGCCGGTCAGACACTTACCATAGACCCCGGCGTGAGGGTGGTGGCCTATGCCCCTTGCTCGCTGATCATCTCCGGCCATCTGCAGATTGACGCCAGCGACGCCCAACGCGTCTACTTCTTCCCAAATGCGGCTCTCCCCGCCGGGCAGTGGGGGGGGTCACTTTTACTGCCGGGGGCTCGGGCGAGATCACAGGTGCCACTTTCTCCAGCGGCCAGACCAACGCCACAGTCAGCAGTGCCACCGTCAGCTTTACTGGTGCCATATTCCACAACGCTGTCATGGACAGCCTGGTAGTGTCTGGCAATAGCTCTCTTACGGCCCGCAACTGCACCTTCACGAGTAACGGCCGCCGCGGCTTGTACGTGGAGACCATCTACCCTCAAGGCCTGGTGACCGACTGCCATTTCCGGGATAACCAGGAGTACCCGATCTGGATCAAGGCCAACTGCATGGACATGCTGGGGGCTGGGCTACAGTTCTCCGGTAATCACTACCAGAGTATCGCCGTAAGCTGCTCGGCCGGCACCGATATTCAGCGCAGCCAGAGTTGGCGCGGGCAGCCTGTGGCCCTGGACCTCACTGTGGGTTCCACCAGTGGCCTGACCGTCCCTGCAGGGGTGACCCTTACCGTGGCGGGCCCTGTCACTGCCCTTTGCCGTCGTTTTGAGGTTGCCGGCACTCTTCGCGTGGGAACCGGCAATGGCTACCAGGCGTGGCTGACCGGCCCGGCGGATACCCGTGGCTCCTGGGAGGGTATCCACGTTTCCTCGGGTGGCGTTCTATGTCTGACCGACGCCCGGTTGACCTACGCCACTACCGGGGTCAGCGCCAATGGAGCCACCGTCACGCTGACCGGCTCCCGGATTGTAAACTCTCTGTACGACGGCCTCAGCACTACCTCAGACTGCACTGTCCATCTTGACCGCTCCTATCTGCGTCTCAACGGGCGCTATGGCTTGAACCTGTTGGGCCGAGTGACAGGTCGGGTGCAGAACACTGAGTTGGCGTATAACGGTAGCCACCCCGTCTACGCCCTGGCTGCCAACGTCTCCTGCCTGGGCTCCGGCAACCTCTACCCCAGCAATGGCCGGATCCCGGTTGGTGTCTCCTGCGCCCTGGAACCGGATCTGACCGAGAGCGCGACCTGGACCGCCCAGAGCGTGGCCTATGACCTGACCGTCAATCCTTACGGGACCGTGCTTTCCATCGGCGCCGGCTGCGTGCTCACGCTCTCGCCCGGTACTCTAGTGCGTGGCGGCGGAGTGGACGTTCACGGCTGCTTGGAAGCCCTGGGCACCGCCGCCCAGCCGGTACGCTTCCTCCCCCTGGGCCGGCAGGAGCCCGGCAGTTGGGAGGGGCTGTACTTCTACCCGGGTTCCACCGCTCTCTTGCGGCACTGCCAGGTCTACTACGCGAAGGTCGGAATGGCGATCACCAGTGCTGGAGGCTACGTGGCCAACTCACAGTTCCGTTCTTGTTCTGGACCGGGCATCTCCTGCGCGGGGACTGCCAACCCCACCTTCTACCGCTGCGTGATCAGCGACAACCAGGGCGTCGGGGTCTATACCCGCGACAGCGCCGCTCCCAACCTGGGCAACCTGGATAGTGCCCCTACCCATGATGACGGCTACAACATACTCCAGAATAATGGCCAATACGACTTCCGTAACGAATCCAGTGTGTCCCCACGCGCCCAGAACAACTACTGGGGTACCACGGACCCGGCAGTGGTGGAAGCCCGCATCTGGGACGGGCGCGATCAGGCAGGCTTGGGGCGAGTGTGGTATCTCCCCCTGGCCACCAGTCCGGCTGCCGCCTTCGCCGCTCCGGTGACGGGCCTCATCATGGCTGGCGCCACCGCTCTTCAGGCCCCCGGTGGAAACGTGGAGATTCGCGTGCACCTACTTTCGCCAGCGAGCGTCTCCCTCCGCGTATGCAATGTGGCCGGCAGAGTGGTGTGCTCTGTTCCTGACCGCTTGACCGGTGGGGTAGGGGAGAGGCTGATACTCTGGAACGCGCGTTCTGACACCGGCCGCCGCCTTCCGGCAGGAGCCTATCTCCTCGAACTCACGGCCCGCTCCCCGGACGGCCCGAGCACCCGCCGGCTGGTGCCCCTGGTATTGCGCTGAGGTCAATAATCTCGCCTCTGAGCGGGCACGGAACCTTTGCCGCCGCGCTGTGGTTTCCCTCTAGAGGGGTTCGGTGATTTCGAGCAAGACGATGAGTAGGTCACGTTGGCAAACGAACCTCTATTACTCACTGCTCAAGGCGCTCCTGTTGCCGCGCCAACTGCTGCGCGACGTCCGTACCCGCCTGACTCTCGTCGCCGGTCTGCTCATCGTGACAGTAGTTACCCTCGCCATGTATCTGACCGCCAGTCATGCCGCCAGTCTGGTCCGGCGCGAAACCCAACTGACCATGAGCAACCTGGCCGTCACGGTGTTGAACAGCGTCGCCAGCCAGCCCCAGGCGCCTCCCCTTGTGCACGAGCGTTTCCTCCGGTCCATGGTAAATGCTAAGCTCGAAGACGAGGTCTTCGCTGTGGACATTCTCTTTGCTCTCCTTCAAGATGGCCGTGGAGTGGTGACCGCCCTGGCCGTGGACGAGACCGCGGCCCTCGAGGCTGGCTGGTCTTCGACCGGGGACCGGGCGCGCCAGGTAGCGGCCCTCCAGGCCTTCGCGGCGAATCCCGCGCTGGCCGCTCGCCATGGCGTAATCGTTGTGGAAGCCTCTCTGGAAAGTAGTCAACCCTCCTTGTCTGTCATACTTGGCTGCCGCCGGCAGGCCGCGGGGTACGTCACTTCCCAGATTATTGCCCGCCACGTCGCGGTCGGGGTCCTCATCGCCCTCACTGCCCTGCTCAGCCTGTGGGTAGTACTCGGTCACGCGACGCGCCCCATCCGCCAGGTCTTCGAGGCGGTCAGTCACATCTCGAACGGCCGGCTCAGCCACCCCATTCTCGCACGAGAACGCGATGAAGTTGGACGGGTTGCAGCGGCCGTGGATCAGATCCGCGGCGCGCTGGCCCGTGGCCGCCAGTGGCAGGACCTCGCGCTGAACCTGTTGTGTGCCACAGAGCTGCCTCTATCACGCCTGGCGCCCCAGGCGGTATGCCTGGCTATCCCCCTGCAAGAGCGTTGTGCGGTGGAGAGTGCTGGCATCTCTGAGATGCTCGAGATCATCATGGCCCATGAAGGCACCGTCGAGGGCGTCGCTCACCGTCATCTTCTTGCCAGTTGGGGCCGGCTGGGGCCCGAGCAGGACGATCTGTTGCGGGCCGTGGTTGCCGGTTTGGAGCTCTCGGAACTCGTTTCACAGTCATATGGGCAGGCCCGGTGGCCGGCCATCGTCGTGGACCCTGCCTCCGCCCTCCAGAACCATGAACTGCCCGACTGCGGGGAGTCCCCCGACGGACCCGTGGTGGCGGTGTGGATAGCCTCCGCCGCACGAGCGGGGTTGTCCGTGGCCCTGGCGGCAGGAGATCTGGTCGCGGTTGGGGAAATGAAGGGGGCTTGGCAGGCGATTACCTGGGGGAGGGAGGAGCCGGAGTAGGGAAGCTTGAGCCACACCGAAGGTCACAACCGATGCAGCCTGCGGCTTCTGCCGGCGACGGGCGCGCTCCTGGTCGCCTGTTTGCTGGGCGGCTGCCCGCAGCCACAGGAAGCTCCCATTCGCGTCTCGGTCCGCAACACCACCGCGCCCGCTCCGGTAGATCACAAGCAGATCGAGGAGTTAGCCCGTGCCGAGGGTGAGCTGGCCTGGTACACTTCGGTTCCCGAGGCCGAGGCGAGAGCCATCCTCGACGCCTTCATGGAGCAATACCCCTTCGTCCGCGCGCGAGTCGTGCGTGGTGGTAGCTTCAACATTGCCGAACAGGTGAGAGGGGAGATCACCGCCGGGCGCGTTCAGGCCGATGTGCTGCATGTCCTCGACCCCGCCATCTTCGTTCATTTGCATGCTCAAGGCGCGTTGATGCACTACGATTCTCCAGAAGCCCGGGTCATTGCCAGAGAATATAAGGACTCTGGCTACTGGACCGCCCTGCGCGCCGTCACACTCTGTCTGGTCTATGATCCGCGACGGGTGAAAGGGGATCGCGCCCCTCAACACTGGGATGATCTCTTGCGGTCCTCTTGGCGCAAGCGAGTCGGTATCAAGGACACTCAGACCGCCGGGTCCGGATATGCCTTTTACTACATTATCCGCGAAAGATATGGCACCATCTACTGGGAGAGACTGACCGCGCAGGACCTTCAGGTTTACCAGACCTCTCAGCAGATGCTCACGGCTCTCCAGGAGGGAGAGGTGGACGCTCTGGCCGGGATGGTTGACTACGCGGCTTACGCCGCGCAGCGAGACGGCCAACCCCTCGAAATTGTCTTCCCGAGCGAAGGCACCCCGGTTGTCATCGGTCCTGTGGCCATTCTGGCGGGCGCGCCCCATCCCAACTGCGCGCGCTTGTTCGTGGACTACTGCCTGGGGCAGACCGGCCAGAAGCTGATCATGCAGAAGTTAGAGGGCTACTCGGTCCGTCCCGATATACCGCCTCCGGCTGGCCAGGAAGCCCTCAACGCCCTGCATCTGCTCGCTCCCAGCGCGGGCTGGGTGGATTACGCCTCTAAACTGGAGCTGGTGCAGCAGGAAAGCGCAGAGTTGCTGGGACTCGGGACGGAATAGGGGAGTCTGTAAGCGTGCGCGTTCCCTGCCAGCCAGCGGGACAGTAGTTCGTATAATAGCTCTTATGTTAACTTCTGGGTGAACCTATGCGCCTATCGCAAGTTACTGATTCCCAGACTCTTCGGTCCTGCATGACCGAGCCTACCTCCGATTTGGTGGAATTCGCTGCCCGCCTGCAGGGAGAAATCCTTATTCTTGGGGGCAGCGGCAAGATGGGCCCGGAACTCATCGAGATGTTGGCCCGTGCTGATCAGCAGGCCGGTGTCGCGCCACGGCTCCTGGTGGGTTCCCGTTTCAGTGGAGAAAGTGGCAGTGCCACCCGTGCCTCTCTGGAATCCCTCGGCGTACGCGTGCTGCAGGGCGACCTCACCGATCCTGCCTTTCAGCAGAGTCTGCCTCGTGTGGAAAACCTCATCTTCATGGTGGGCTTCAAGTTTGGCAGCGCCGACGATCCGGGACGTGCCATTCAGATGAACTGCGTTTTGCCCGCGGAGATCGCCATGAGCTTCCCGGAGGCCCGGATCGTGGTGTTCTCCTCGACAAATCCCTACCCGCTCACCGAGGCCGCCACTGGTGGTTCGCGGGAGAGCGATGAGTTGCGTCCGGAGGGCCTCTACGGCTGGAGCGTTGTGGGCCGCGAGACCGCCTTCCGCGCGGTCGCTTCGGGCCACACCCACTTACACTTGTGTTTCTTTCGTCTGGCCTATGCGCAGCATCTGGCCTACGGAGTGCTCGTCGACCTGGCACGGATGATCGCCGCGGGAGAGCCGGTGTCCTTGGCTATGCCTTATGTCAACCTCGTCTCCCAACGCGATGCGAACGAGCGCGCTCTGCGTTGCCTGGAGCTCTGCGCCCGTCCACCGGCAATACTCAACGTCTGTGGCCCTGTGCAGCCCGTGCGCAGTCTGGCCGAGCGACTCGGAGAGCTACTGGGCTGCGACCCCGTCTTTGCCGATGCGGAGGGCCGGTTGGCGCGCGTTTCCAATGACGAGCGCTGTCGGGAGTTGTTTGGACCTTACCAGGACGGAGTGGACGAGATGCTCGAGGCGGCGGCAGGCTGGGTAGCCGACGGCGGGGAGAGCTGGGACAAGCCCACCAAGTTCGGCGTCGCCAACGGGAAGTACTAGCTCCGGGATGCGCGTATCACTCGTTCCGGGCCTTCAGCCTGCTTCTCAGTACGCGCCCCGTGCCGTGAGCACGGCTGGAATGGTCAGCAGCAAGAGCTTCAGGTCCAGCCACAGCGACCGGCGGTGGATGTAGGCGATGTCCAGCCGCACCCATTCCTCAAAGGGGATGTCGCTCCGCCCGCTCACTTGCCAGGTGCAGGTCAGCCCCGGCTTAACCGCCAGTCTTTCCCGCTGCCACGGTTCATACCGGGCCACTTCCTCCGGAATCGCCGGGCGCGGTCCCACCAGACTCATCTCTCCACACAGAACATGCCAGAGTTGCGGCAACTCATCCACGCTGGCCTTGCGCAGCCATCGCCCCACGCGCGTCATCCGAGGATCACAACGAATCTTGAGGATTGGCCCATCCATGGCGCTCTCTGCTGCCAGCACGGCGCGATGGGCATGCGCTCCATCCACCATGGAACGCAGCTTTAGCATCCCGAAGGGCCGACCATTCTTACCCAGGCGCGTCTGGCGGTATAGAACCGGTCCGGGACTGTCCAGCTTGATGGCCAGAGCCGCCGTCAGCATGATCGGCAGGGCCAGCAACAAACCTGCCACAGCACCCGCAATGTCTATCCCTCGTTTGATGACTTCGTAGCTGCGCATCCCGAGCGTTCCTATCTGGCGAGGACTCAGGGCCGCCGGCTTCCCCCACGACACCGGGTGTCAAGCACACTAATCTTACAGTTCGGCAACTGGTGTGCCAAGTCCTGCCCACTGGACCCACTATCGTCCGCGGAAAGCCAGGACTTGAGACTTGCCTGTTACCAGGACGATATGTCCTCCTGAGATGGCCGGAGAAGAGCGGATCTCCTCCCCTACCTCATATTCCCAAAGCGATAAGCCGCTCGCCACCTCCAACACGCGCAGCACGCCGTCGTGCCCCGTGCAGTAGGCGAAGTTCTGGCTCACTGCCGGCGAGCTATCCACCCAGTCGTTGGTTCGATGCTCCCAGCGCAGGCTTCCCGTCCGCAGCTCCACGCAATAGATCGAGCCGTCGCGCGAGCCAAAAACCGCTGCTTCCTCCGCCGCCGCCGGGGCACTGTGGATTTCCCCCTGAGTCTCAAAATCCCACAGCATCCGTCCCGCATGCTGCAGCAGGCAGTACAGCCGGCCGTCACTGGCCCCAAACAGCGCGAGGTTCCCCAAGAGACTGGGCCCCGCGGTAATCTCGCCGCCCGCCACGTACTCCCAAAAAGAGCTACCATCTACACACGAGAGAGCGATCACCCGGTTCGCTGCGGTCCCCACGAACAGGCGCTCCTTGCGCATCGCGAGTGGGGTGAAAATGGAGCCTTGCACCTCCGTCACCCACTCCAGCGCGCCCTCCTTGAGAGCCAGCGCATAGACTTTCCCCGATTCGTCGCCGAAGTACACCTGCTCCCTCCACACCAGCGGGCTGCTGGTAATGCGCGTTTCAGCCAGGTACACCCACCGGGGCACGCCGATGCGTACATCCAGACAGATTAACTCCCGGTCCACTGGCAGGAACAGCAACCCCTCGCTGGACAGCACCGACGGACTCAGGGTCACCTCTCGCTGGAAGCTCCTCCGCCAGCGCTCATGGCCCTTGGTCAACTCCAGCGCTGCCAGACTGCCCCGCGTGCCGGGCTGTGAACTGCTCGCCGCCACGTACAGCGCGCCGTTCGAGACCACCGGCGAGGCCATGGCCCACTCGGAGATATTCAGCGACCAACGCAGCGCCAGCGGCGGCGCAACCGATTCCGGCGTCACGCTGGTTCGAGCGGGATTGCCCTGCGGCATCGGCCAGTTATACGTCTTCCCCTGTTCCTTAGCCCGTTGGGCGCGGTACTTCTGCGCCAGTTCATCCAGCTTGCTCAGGATCGCCTGGTCGTCCCGGCGCAGGGCCGCGGCCCGGCGCAAGCTGTTCAGCGCCGCCTCGATCCGCCCCGCCTGCTCATCTGCCAGCGCCTGTTGATAGAGAGCTTCCGCCGTAGCCTCGACGGTTGCCGCCTGCGCCTCGGCCTGTGCCGCCGCCGCCGCTGGTGCCTCCCTGTCTGCGACCCCCCAGATCTGCTCCCGCATCGCCGCCGCGCAGACCGGGCAGTTGGGGTAATCAAACTCGCTCAGATACCCGCACGTGTCGCAGACATGGACCGGTATCTTCCATGCCTCGGCCGCCGCAAATTCATCCTGAATCTTCTTGAGTTCTTTCTCGATCTCCTCGAAGGAACCCGGCCGTGCCGTTCGCTGCCGACTCAGGCAGTGCATTACTAGGCGGCTGAAGGATTCTGGCAACTCCGGTCGCAACTCTCGCGGGGCGGTGGGGGTAGTGTTAAGAATGGCATGTACGAGCTGTGAGGCGTTCCTCCCCGTCACTGGTGGCTCCCCGGTGGACCCGAAATACAGGAAGACGCCGAAAGCGTAGATATCCGAGCGCTCATCCGCGGAGGCCGCGTCCAGGAACTGCTCCGGCGGCATGTACAAATACGTCCCCAGGCCTCGTCCGGACTCGACCGCCTCCGTCCGCGCCCCGTACACCTTGGCTAGCCCGAAGTCGGTAATCTTCACCTCACAGCCCCGGGTGAGCATCATGTTGCCCGGTTTCAGGTCCCGGTGAATCACCCCTTTCTGCGCCGGTGACACCTGTACGGTATGCACATAGTGCATCCCCGAGGCGACCTCGACTCCAAACTTCAGCAGTTGGGGCGGGAACAGCCTCTTCTCCTTGTCCAGCAGGCGCTGGATGTCCCCTCCGTTAACATACTCCAAGAACAGGAACGGCTGTCCGTTGACCTCGCGGTAGATGATCGCCTCCACGATGTGCGGATGCCGCCCCAGCTTCATCCATGTCCGCGCCTCTTCGGCAAACCGCCCTACCGCCTGCGCATCAGCGGTCAAGTCCTCCCGCACCGTTTTCACGGCAAAGCGTTTGTTGGAGAACTCGTCGCTGACGATGTACACCGTGGACATCCCGCCATGGTGCTTTTCGAGAATGACGTACTGATTGTCGAGCTTCTGCCCTACCTCGTATTCCATGATTGGAGAACCACAATAATATCAAGCACAGTATTGATACAGTCTATATTGAGACCTGCCTCGCACTGGGCGTCTCATCAAAACCATTCAATCTCTGCGGCGTCGAGGCACTGCGCCTTGATGTAGTCTTTCGCTAGAGCATAAGTGCGATCCTCAATGATTATATCCGCTCAACTGGCTTTCGTCAACTCGGCCGAGCCTCCTCTCGGACTTGCCCGTCACCCGACCACCCTATGCCGCGGGCCGTCCTCTTCGCCTGGTGTCGGGTTTCGCGGGCCGACATGGTGAGCTCTGGGTCGAGTCTCATCCCTTTACAGGTGCATTTCTCCTGCAGCCCCTCAATTCCTGCTAACTAGGCCACGGGGTCCGGAGGCGTCACCAGAAAGCGGGCACACATTCTGCTTGTCCGTCCCTTTCTTATGGTGGTATGCCTGGGGTCCGACATGAGACAGTTCCTGGCGCCACGAGAGCGAGCCGGGAACGCACTTGGAGTGCTGGCGCTCTCGTTGAGGCTAAATCTTCCCTTGCCGGCCAGGACCGCGCCACCAAGGCTGCTGACCGTCACAGGAGAGGTCGAGAGAGATGCTCAGGTCACTGTAAACAGCAGGCCCGTTCGCGGGGACGTCTTCGTCGTTTCCGTACCCAACCGGGGATTCCGTCCGGGGGCGACAACTTTGCACTTCGCGTGAGGGCTGCGCGGGAAGGTGGCCATATTTCGGAGGTCGCTTGCCAGTTACGGATGCACAGCAGCACGTAACGCGTGCCGCGTCTCTCTTATCTGTGCTCCAGTTCCTCCAGCCGTCGTTCCAGATCCCGTACTCGCTTGAGGAGATCAGGTAGCTTCTGCTGCGCCGCCGTCACTCGGAAGGCCGACTGGTGCGGACGGGCGGGAGTACCGGAATAGATGCCCGGCTTCGAGATGTCGCCCCAGACCTTCGCGCCCCCGCTCACCACCACCCGGTCGGTAATGGTCACGTGGTCGCTGATCCCCACCTGTCCGGCCAGCACCACGAAGTTGCCGATGCTGACGCTGCCGGAAATGCCCACCTGTCCGCAGATCAAACAGTGCTCGCCGATCACCACGTTGTGGGCAATATGTACATGATCGTCAATCTTGCTCCCCCGCCCGATCCGTGTCGCGGTCACGGTGGCACGATCCACGGTGCTGTTGGCCCCAATCTCCACATCGTCCTCAACGATGACCGTGCCGATCTGTGGAATCTTGCGGTGCCCGTCCTCCGCCTGCAGGTAACCAAACCCATCGCCGCCCACCGTGGTGCCGGCATGAATCTGTACGCGCTTGCCCAGCGTGACCCGATCACCGATGTATACCTGCGGATGCAGCTCCGCGCCGTCCGCAATCGTCACCTCGTGGCCGACGTACACCATGGGGTGGATGATCGCGTCGTCACCCACCACCACGTTATCCCCAACGAAGGCCCCCGCGCCAATCGCCACGCGCTTGCCCAGGTGAGCATTGCTTCCCACATGCGCGGTCGGGTGAATGCCGATCGGGAGGCGTCGCTCCGGCGCAAACAGCTCCAGTACCTTGCTGAAGGCCAGCCGGGGATCCTCGGTGACAATCACCGTTTTGGTGCTGGTCAAGCTGGTGCGGGAGACAATCAGTGCTGAGGCCTCGCTCTGCTCGCCCCGCAAGAGCGCTCCCGGATCGGCAACATAGCTGATGTGCCCGGCCTGAGCATCTTCTAGGCTGCTGGCGCCCGTAATTGTCAGGCCGCTGTCACCGATCAACTGCCCTTCCACCAGAATCGCTAGTTGGCCCAGGGGATAGGCTGCGGTTTTCATTGCTGTATGTTCTCCTGTGCTCTTCCCTTCATCAGGTCGGCTCTTCCCGCCCACACCGCCTGTACCTTCGCACGCACCTCGCCGGTCAGGTCTCTTCCCACCGGTGAAGCGGCAGGTATCACATGCAAACGCAAGTTGTCCCGAAAGGCGATCATCATCACCACGCGCCGCATATCCTGCATGATGGCCCGAAGGGTGGCCGCTTGTCCCTCGGCGAGCCGCTCCAGCTGGCGTTGCCGCGTGGCTTCATATTCGGCGAACGCCTCCTCGCGCGCTTGCTCCGCGCTGGAACGTACCGTCGCCGGTGGCGCCGCCCCTGATACCTGTCGCGCCCTCTCCCCTACCCCGCCAGCGGCCACGACCTCTTCCATCCGCCCGGTCATCTCCGCCCGTAATCCCGCCAACTCTGGAATCTCCTGTGCTGCCCGGCGGCGGGCTGCCGCCTCCTGATTGATTTCCCGCTCGATCACGGCCTTCTGCGCCCGGGCTTGAGTCTCCAGCCGTCTCTTCTCCGCCACTATTCGGTGTTCCGACTCCTGCTGCTCCGCTTGTGTCTGCTCCTCAATCTCCTGCCAGATTTGGGCCTGCTGCTCCGCCGCCGTCTCCCGAGCCTGAGCCGGAGGGACCCCGGTCACTATCCCGGCATTGGTCAGTTCCGTCAACCGACTCCGCACCAGCGCCTCCCGCAACTGCGCCAGCCGCTGGCTCTCTCGGCCCCGGAACTCCGCCAGGGTTTGTGCCGTCGCCAGCTCCACCTGCATGTATCTCCACTGCTGGCTGGCGGCCAGGTCCTCGGGCAGCCCCTCCGTTGCCGGTACGGTGGGGCTCTTCAGGCCCGCCACCCACGCTCGGTACTCGCGCCGCAACTCCCCCTCCGGGAACATGCCCAGCTCACCGCTCATAAGCGGTAGTTCCCAGTCCAGAGGCATCCGGGCCGGTGCCTCCGGCAGCTCTCCAGACCGTAGCCGGTCCATCTCTTCCCCTGCCCGGCGTGCTGCTGGGTATAGAGGATGCAGGGAAATCAGTTCCGCCAGGTACACATATCCTTCTGTTGGGTTAGACAGCGTTAGGGGAGCAGTCGTTGCGGCCTTTTTTGCCGCGCAACCACCTACCAAGAGGCAGAACGCCAGCAGAATACCTGCCGGCGTACTGGCGGACCAAGGCCGCAAAGGCTTAGAGGCCTCAAGGACGAAGCGATTCACGGTGCTACGCTTACCCGCCTCCTCCCTCCGCCGGTGCGGCGGCCGGCGCGGGGTTGAGTCGCTCCAGGATCTTGTCGGTGATATCCGCCCCTCCTACCAGCACGATGCTGGAGTCGAGCACCACCTCGTAGCCCTCCTGCGTCGCTACCGCGCGAGCGGTCTCTTGCACGATGTTCATGAATTGCTGGCGCGCCTCGGTCACCTGCTGATTGTATTCCTGTTGCAGATCTCCGTGGAGGACAGCCACCCGCTGCTGACTGGCATTGAACGAATCCCCCAGGGCTTTGTACGCGTCGTCTTCCTGGGCGCTGCGATTGGTCTTGGAGCGCAGGTCCAGGAACTGTCGCTCCTTTTCCCCCGCCAGGTTGCGCAGCTCGTCCACTCGCTTCTGCCTGTCCGCCGGCAACTTCTCGGTCTTCAGCAGTTCGATGACCTCGTTGAAGTTATCCGTTGACAGGAACATGTAGTCCTGTAAGGTCTGCACGTATTCCTGCTTGGCGTTCAGCCATTCGGTCAACGCCTGCTGTCGGTCCTGCAGCGCCGTGTAATTATCGGTGAGCTTGCCCATGTCTACCACTGCGATCTTCCCCGCGCCCTGGGCTAGCGCGCTGTTCCCTGCGATTGCCGATAACATCGCGACCAGGGCCAAGCTCACAAGTATGCGCATCATGTTCTTCATTCTGACGTCTCCTCGTCTGGGACCGTTTTTCATTCTTTAAGCTGACTCCTCACCTGCGCTAGAATATCTGCCCGAATCCGAAGTGCACCTGGCTGCCATCCTCCCCAAAGCCCCAGTCTATGCGTATGGGTCCCAGCGGAGTCACCGCGCGCACGCCCACCCCAACGCCCATGTGCAGTGTCAGTTTCTGGTCCTCCGCCGGAATATTGAACCCTGGGATTACCGTGGGGAACAACCCCCCCCAGGCGTCCCCGGCATCCACAAAACCCACTATCCCCAGGCTATCACTCAGGGAGTACCGGTACTCCACGTTCCCCACCAGCAGGTTCTCGCCCCGGTAACGGTCCTCTTCGTACCCCCGCAGGTTCATGGAGCCGCCGATGCTCCAGCAGTCGAATAGCGGCACGTTGCCACTACTGCTTCCCAGCATCAGGCGCAGGGCTAAGACACCTCCCTGGACGGACAGGTACTTACGCTGCTCCACCGAGTACAGGCTGTACTGGTTGTCCCCGCCGAAAAGTCCCCCGGCGTACTGCCAGGTGACACCTCGGAACCCCCCCTTGCGGGGGTCCGTGATCAAGTCACTCGTGTCCCAGGCATACTCCAGTGCCATGCTGTTCACGGTTCCTGGCGGATGCAGCGGGGCGGCCACGATCACGGGCCCCTCAATATCCCCTGGTCCCGGCGGGCCGGTGCCGTCTATGGTGGACATTAGCTTCACGCCCTGGCCCCGGCCCCCCTGTCCGGATCGCAAACCCAACGGCCCCAGCATGCCGGGGGTCTCCAGTCTCCGCTGGGCTTGCAGGTAAGAACCCGAGACCTCCTGGGTCTGAAGCCCCACGCTGAAGCGCTGATTGGATCGCATGGGCCGGGATAGGCGCACACTCGCACCCCGCCGCCGCTCCTCAAATTGATCGTTGGCCAGGCTGATGCCCCCTGGAACGAAGCGCCGCCGACGTTCCGTATCAAACAGCGTGATGTCCATGGAGGTATTGTGGTCATCTAGATACGGCTCAAAGAACCGTAGATCGTAGCTGGTGCGTCCGAAAGCCTCAACATCCGCCGAAATTCGCTCTGCTCGGCCCCGGAAGTTGCTCTCCGTCACCGAAACCATGAACACAAACTCGTCCAGTTCGCTGTACGCCGCAGCGACCGAGGCTTGCCCGGTCCGCTTCTCCTCAATCTGCATGACCACAATGACCGCCGTGGGGTCCACCACGCCCGGGCGCAGGTCCGTCTTTACGTTCTGGAAGATCCCCAGGTTGAAGATGCGCTGCACATCGCTGCTCACCTGCTCCTGGCGGAACAACTCACCCGGCTTGGTCTCGATCAGGCGCTGCACCACCCAGTCCTTGGTCCTCTTGAGCCCCTCCACCTGGACCGCCTCGATACGCGCCTCATCAATCACGAAGGTCAGCACGCCAAAATCGTCCACTCGCGCCTGCGCCACCCGCGCGATCTACCCCTGACGGCTATACTGCTCCTCGAGGCGCCCGACATCCCTTCGAATGACCTCGTTGTCCACCACGTGCCCCACCCGCGTGCGGATGGCTTCCTGGAGCACACTGTCGGAGATGACCGTATTCCCCACAAAGGCAATCTGCTCAATCCGCTTGCGTTCAACCACGGCGATCGTCACTGTCACCCCTTCCGGGGTTACCTCATGTGACACGGTGACCTCAGCAAAGTAGCCCATCCGCAGGACCGCAGCGCGTGCGGCGTTCGCGGCCTGGTCCGAGTACTCAGAGCCGATTCGGAGTGCATCCTTGGCAGCATCCAGAATGGCGTCGCGGGAAATATACTCGTTTCCCGTAACCTGAACGGAGGCGATCAAATTCTGTTGCGCCTGGACCGTAGCACTCCAGAGAAACAGCGAGACAACCCACAGCGTGGCGGCGGCTCGGCCTCGTGTATGCATACCTATTCTCCCCAAGAACTTCATATGTAAGCCTCATGTCCGTGCTTGGATGCCAGGTTGCATCGGCTGCACGGTCCGTGAGCCCCTGCGGGCTCCTCTGCTTTCGACTTCCGGCTGTGCTATTCCTCCAGGTACCGCGCTAACCGCTGCCGCAAGCGCCCCCGCGCGCGGAACAGTCGTGACTTCACTGTCTGTAGCGAACACCCCAGAGCCTGCGTGATCTCCTCATAGCTCAGGCCCTCGTAGTCGCGGAGGATGATCACCTCACGATACTCGGGCCGCAGGCGCAGTACTGCCTCCCCCACCACGCGCTCTAGCTCCGCCTTCTCCACCATCTCGTCTGGCGGCGCCGTAGGTGCCTCCAGGCTCTCCTCCCAGGTCTCCTCGCTGCTCGTTTGCTCCGCCTCGCTGGTGTAGGCGCGGCGCTTGAGCTGCTCCAGCCGGTTCTTGGCCAGATTGATGGCGATTCGATACAGCCAGGTGTAGGTCTGGCTGTCGCCGCGGAATCCGTTCCGTGCCCGGAAGGCGTTGATGAAGGTGTCCTGGGTCAGGTCCTCCGCCTCATGCTGATCCCCGATGAAGCGCAAGATGACGCCATAGATCCGCTGGTAGTTGTCCGCAATGATCTGGTCAAAATCGTCTGGGACATGGCTGGCGGTCATTGTGGCCTGGCAGAAGGTGTAGGATGGCGTACTTTGAGACGCCATTATAACACAAGGCCCTTCTCTCCGGCTACCTTGGCGTCATCTTCTCTGATCCTTATCAGAGAGAGCTCCCCCCTCTGTCTCAGAAAGACCACGAGTGGCTGACCCGGAGCTGGATGTCACCGCTCTGATTGGTGGCGAAGGTCACCAGATTCCGTTTGCTGGGCAACTGATAGCTTAGACCCAGATTCCACCGTATATCATGCGCCGAGACGTAAGTGTATCGGTAGTTGACCATCAGGTTCTTGACCAGGTACTTGCCCATGGTGACTTGCAGCGGCTGATCGAAGGTAAGCATGACGCTGAACTCTTGCAGCCCCAGACTGCGTGTGAGTTCCTCCTCGATGGGCGCCAGCAAAGCCTCCCGAAGCCCGGAGGCCAGGAGCGAAACCACTCTCTGGGATAACAACTGGTCAAGGTTCGTAGTTCCGCCGGGCATGAAGGAGGCAAATCCCACCAGAGCCAGGATCTGATCCGTCGTCAGGGGCGGTTCTGACTCGACCTCTACTGCCGGCGGTGCCGCGTCGGTCCCCGTGATCCGCATGGTCAGGTACACCGGCCCCATCTCGCGTCCGTCCACGTTGGCGCTGGCCAGGGTTTGCTCAGCCAGGACGTCATAACGGTACGTGATGGTTATGGTCCGCTCCCTCTGCCTGCGCTCGGGAAGCTCCGAGGCATAGCTCAACACGCCGCTGGCCAGCGCCAGATTGCCCGCTGTCACTCGCCCGGCCCCCGGCGCCAGTCCGACGGTTCCACGCGCCTCCGGAGCCTGGATCGTACCTCGGAGAACCAGCGCCTGTGTGGTAGGCGTCAGCGGCGCCGTCACCCCGGCACTCTGGAACCGCACGTCGTCCCCCAGGCCCACATTAACGTGAAGTCCGAGCGGCGGGTAGTTCCGTGGCGCGACGGCAAGCTGTATCGGCCCGCTCGGCGCTACCCCGCCTTCCGGAAGTCCGAACACCGCCCGTTGCAGTGTCATGGTGCCTGCCAGGACCGCGGTTTCTCCCGGCTCCGGATTCGTGATCTCCAGCGCCCCCTCCAGTTCTCCGCGGAACATTCCGCCGTAGACCACTTGCGCGCGCTCTGCCACTACCCTCATGTCCCAGTCGTTTGTGCCAAAGCTCTGGATCGCCCAGTTCGTGATCTTGACGGTCCCCTCCCCGCGCACCGTGCCCTCTCCCAGTTGGGCCCCCAGGCCCTCCAGCCGCAGGACATGCCCTTCCTCCGGACTGGTGACCAACGCCAGGCGCCCGTGCAGCTCGCTCACCATGGTCCCCGACCACGACTGCGGCTCCGGCGTCGCCACCGTCAGCGCCAGATTGTACCGATTGCGCTCCAGTTCCTGAGTCAAGATAGAGTTCAGGTCCATGTCGCCGGACAACTTGAATTCCACTTCGTCCCAGCGCCCCGACGCATGCTCCACCTCCAGCCGGTTTACGCCTCGCAGGCTGCGTATCGTCACCTTCGCCTCCAGGTCCGACAGCGGCGCCGGCCAGGTTCCACGACTGAAGGCCCCCTCCTCCAGGCTGGCAAATCCCTCGAGCACTGGGGTTTCCAGCGTCCCCCCGAGGGACAGGCTCGCATTGACCATGCCTCGCGCAGTCGTGCGCAGCCATGGGTTGGGCCGTGCAGCCGCTCCAGTCCCTTCCGCGGGCGCCGTGGCCCGCAACTCCTGCATGATTGTTGGCAGTAGACCCAGGTCAGCGTTAACGATTCTCGCGTTGAAGGAAATGGGCTCCGTCAGGGGCAGGCTCACCGGCTGCCAGGTAAAGGGTAGATGCCCCGACCCCGTGATCTCTCGCTCCCCTCGCTTTACCAGAATCCCCGTCAGGTCAATTCCCCCCTCTGCAATCTTGACTACCGGGACCGAGAGAAGATCGAAACTCACCCCTTGCACCGAGGCCGACACCACGTCCAGGCTGGCTGTGAGGCGAGGTGACCGAGTTGAGCCTTCGGCCACCACCACCATGCTCGCGAGCCCTCCCACGTCCAGGCTGCGCGGCAATTTGGCGCGCACGTCGTCCGAGAATCGTGCCCACAGCTCCGGATACCAGTCCCGCACCGCGGCCAGGTTCAGGTTGCTGGCATCCGCCGTCAGGTCGAGGTCGCCATCAAGCCTCGCTTCCCCGCTCACCACGACCAGTCCCTGACCTATCTGCAGCTCCGCCTCGATACCATCAAAAGCGCCCTCCGCCACGTCATACCGCGCGCGCGCCTTCGCCTCCGGCAGCGCTTTATCCAGATAAGTGGCGTCTGCGAGCGTGAGCGAGATCTCCCCCGCTGGCGTCTCAATCGGGCCGGAGAAATCCACCTCCCCACTGATCTTCCCTCTGGTCTGCACGCTGAGCCGTATCCACGGCTCTGCCGCCGCCTCCGCTCCGTCCAGTTCCGCGCGACTGGCGACCAGTACAGCGATGATTCGCAGCAGCGGCGAGGCGGCCACCTCCTGCACTCGCATCTCCCCGCGCACCTGCTGCGTCGTCAGGTCATGCGTCAGTTGGGTCTCCACCTGCCCCCCGGCGGCCCCCAGTCGGGCCCGTTCCACGGTCAGTCTCCCCGGCGTGAGCACCATGTGCATATCCACCCCGGTGAGCGTCTCCTGCCCCAGGGTCACATGATCGGCCAGCACTCGCCCCTCGCCGCTGATCCCCTGCGCGGAGCCACGGAGCACAATGTCCGGCACCAGCACCTCCCCCGCCATCGGCAGACGTATCTGCTGCAGCGCGGCCATACGTTCCAGGCGCACATCGGCGGCCCGTGCGCGCACCTCGAAGTTCCAGTCGTCAAAGGCCTCATGCAGGCTACCGTCAAAGTCCAGCCGCGCTCCTTGCGCCAACACGCGTCCGCCACGCACCGTGAGATACTCCTCATCCTCCGGCGACAGCTCCCCGTGCCACGGGGCGTGGATCGCCTCCAGGTAGTAGTCCTGGTATTGCACCTGCGTCAGCGACAGATTCCCGTCAGCTACCGGAGCCAGGGTTGTGCCACTGAGCTGCGCCGCGAAACTCGCCAGCCCCTCGAGTGCGTACTTCTCTGGCCAGGCCTCCCCGACCAGTTCGCGTGCCGCCGGCAGTTGCAGGCCCGCGACTCGCACATCGCCCTGCAGCGACGGGGCCTCCAGCTCAGTCGCAGGTCGTCGGATCTCTCCGTTCACCCGCACCAGCGCCGAGTCATAGGAGACGTAGGCGTCCACTGTGGCCTCTCGCGGCGGGATGAGGTCCTTCCCCGCCAGCGACTTGGGTTGCGCAGTGAACCGCACCACTGCGGAGGCCGGCTGCGGGAGACCATATTCCGCCTCGAAGATCGCGAGGTCCCCACTCAGCCTGGGTGCCTCCAGTGACCCTTCTAGTTCCACTGCTCCATACACACGGCCCCCGGAGAGCTCCCTTTCTCCTGGCTTGACCTGTATGCCTAGCTGCGAGAGGTCCGCCCCGGCCAGTTCCACGGCCACGTCGAGTGTATCCGGGCTGCCCCGCCCGCGAATGGCCGCCCGGAAACCCGCGCCTCTCACGGGCGCCGCCGGCAGTTCGACGCTCCATCTCCCCTCCGGTCCCAGCTCCGCCATGACCAGCCCCTGGACACGCTCCACCTCGTACCCGGCGAGACGTGTCGTGCGCATGTCCAGCTCCGCTATCGCCTCTCCGCGCTCGCTCCCCCAATGCGCGCTGAAGGTGGTCCCGACCACACCACTCAGTTCCGAAGCTCCTTCTCCTGACAACTCCTCGGGCAGCAGTGCCACCACGCCCGCCGGCAGTTGAGCCAGGTCGAGCGATTCTCCCCCGCCGCTGAGGTACACTTCTGCCTGCTCCAGCTCTCCGTCGGGCAGGTGTACCAGTCCCTCGATGTTCAACGTGCCCCCCAGGACCCCCGCTCGCCAGCCCTCCGCGCGCAGCGTGTTGCCTGCCCAGTGGAACCGACCGCCCAGTTCGCGCACCTCTGACCCGTCATAGGAGCCGGAGACGCTGCCTATCTCCCCCTCCACCAGTGCCTGTTTCCCCGCCCACAGAACCGAGGCGTGCCACCCTTGCACGGGCCCTACCTGTACTTCGGGGGGAGCTTCAGTCGGGGGGGTGGGGGCGATCGCCTTGCGCAGCGCCGCCAGCCCCTCCTCCGTGAGGTACGCCCGGGTCGCGCTTATCTGGGCCGTTAGCGCTGGCGCCGCGCTGTCTAATACCGTTGCCTAAACGGTGGTTCCCGCTAGTGTTACCCCCCCCGCCTGCTCGCCGGTCACCGTCGCGCTCTCCGGCGCCCTTACAGTTACCTGGGCGTTCAGGTGGTCAAGCGGTCCCGTAGCCGCCACCTCCAGCTCGACGCGCCCGCTGGCCTTCACCGGCAGGCTCTTCACTATCTCTGCCGGGAGCAGGCTCTCCACCGTCGTGAGGTCCACCTGGTTGAGCCTCACACTCATCTCTGTCTGTGATGATTCCAGCGCGAAGTGCCCGGTCGCCGACAGCGGCGAGTCGAGCCATGAGCCGCTCAGCTCCTCCAGGCTTACGCCGTCGGGACTCGCCTGAAGCTGGACGCGGCGCAGGATCAGCGGTGCACCCAGGCTGCGCACGCGCACCCGCGCGTCCCGCACCTCGACCCGCGCCTCAAAGCCCGTCACTCGCTCCGCGCTCGGCAGTTCCCCTCCCGCCTGCAGCTGGTAGGTCCGCGGCCCCAGCACGTCCCCGTAGTCCGGCGCGATCCAGAGCTGGAAGTTGCTGGAGATGTCGCCTGAGTCAATCCGTACCTCTGGACTCGTCAATAACAAGGACCCAATTCGCTCTGCCGACACGCCCTCCACGCGCCCCTGGGCCGCAAAGAAGCGCTCCTCCCCGTCCGTCAGCACCTCCGCTGAGAAAGAGCGGAAGCTCCCATCCCCGCTTCTCGCCCGGACCGCGATCTCCATCGGTCCCACTGCGTTAATCTTGCAGTAGCCCTCCAGCCCCACCAGCCGCAGGGGTATCGTCCTTCCTTCCGCGCTGACGATCAGGTCCAGCACGGAGTCTTGCACGAGAATCAGGGGCTGGAACTTCTCTTCCGGAGGCACAGGCTCGAAAGGCTTGGCCTCAAACAGTTTGGTGAGCGCGGTCTCTTCCTCTCTCGTGTCAAAGACTCCATAGCCGCCCTCTACCGTGATCCGCTTGACTGCTGCCGGCGCCGTCAATTGCCCCCGCAGCGCTGCCAGAAGCGAATAGGTGATCTCCACACGCGCCGCTCCATACTCCACCCCCTCTGCGAACCCCCCCTCCTTGGCCAGCGCGACGTTCTCCACCACAAAGCCGGTGAGTAAGTTCCCGCTAATCTCCCCCACCTGTACCTCGCGTTCCATGGTGGTGGCGAGACTCAGGGCCACCGCATTCCGCAAGCGCCGGTATCCCATCTCCGACTGCCAGAAGACTCCTACCGCGATGGTCGCCAGCACGGCCACGACCACCACGGCTAGAAAGAACTTAAGGAGATGTCTCCCGGGCATGAAGTTGCCTTCTTGCTCTGCCTACTCAGCACGCAGCTTCGAGGCCGCCAGAGCTTCCGCCGCCTGGTAGCTGCTCCGCACAAAGGGGCCCGCCGCCACGAAGCGCAAGCCTATTGCGCGACCCCACTCTATATAACGCTCAAACTGCTCTGGAGGTACGTAACGGTCCACTGCCAGGTGCCGGACCGTGGGCCGCAGGTACTGCCCGATCGTCACCAGGCTCACTCCCGCCTGGTACAGGTCCTCCAGCGCCTCGCGAATCTCCTCGTCGCTCTCGCCCAGTCCCACCATTAGCCCGGACTTGCGGGCAATGCCCGGCGCGCGCTCCCCGGCGGCCCGCAGTACGCCCAGTGACCGCTCGTAGTCGGCTTGCGGCCGCACTCTCTTCTGCAAACGCCGCACCGTCTCCACGTTGTGGTTGAGCACCACCGGGCCTGCCTCCAGCACCACAGACAGCGCAGCCTTGTCACCCAGGAAATCCGGCGTCAGCACCTCCACGGCAGTCTCTGGTGCGTGCTCTCGGATGGCCGCAATGGTAGCCGCAAAATGTCCCGCCCCCCCGTCCGGCAGGTCATCACGCGTCACCGAAGTCACCACCGCATAACGCAGGTCCAGTTCTCGGACCGCTTGCGCCACCCGGCGTGGTTCCTCCGCGTCCACCGGATCGGGAGGGCCGTTGGGCACGGCGCAGAATCGGCAGTCTCGCGTGCAGTGCCCGCCCAGAATGAGGAACGTCGCCGTCCCGCAGGCGTAGCATTCCCCCACGTTCGGGCAACGCGCAGCCGAACACACCGTTCGCAGTCCGTGACGCTCCACCAGTCTGTGCGTATCCTCGCTCTGCTCCCGCTTTCCCGTTTTCACTCGCAGCCACGGCGGCAGCCGTAGGGGTTTGCCGGCCCTGTCCTCGCGTGCTTGCATCTATATCAACCTCAACTTGACATTCAGGGGGTAATCTGTCAACATGTCCTCGTTTCCAGGCCTCGGCACCCACGGGCAATGAAGCCTGGACGGGTGTCTTGTTTCCACCCTCAGCAACAGAAGATGTCTTTCACCATGCCCCAGCAAATCCGTGTACGGCGGAATCAGGTCCTGTTGGCGCTGTTTACTGTGACCGGTTGTTGGCTCCTCTCGGCGGTCTCTGGCGCCGCGGATCCAGCGGGCGCCCCGCCCCTGTTGCCCCTGGCTATCGCCAATTTCTCCACCT
>JAAYIR010000172.1 GCA_012523355.1 candidate division WS1 bacterium | reverse complement strand
TTCTCGATTTTCAGTCCCCTTCTAGTACCCTACCTGATTGTACCTCTCGTCCACTGCGCGGTTGAACTCCGGCCCCTCCGGTCGGTTCGCGCTCATGTAGATCTGCGGCGTGAGGCCCCGCGCCAGCAGCCTCTCGACCACCTGGGAACAGAGCATCCAACACAACATGGTGGTAGCCAGCCCCGACACGGGAAAGGCTTTCACGGGTAAGCCTTCGACCTCCATGCAAGCATCGCCTACGGGCACGCAACTGTCGAGTACGTAGTCCGCCACCTCATAGAGCAGCTTCCCGGAACTATGCGCGGGCAGCGTTTGCCGCGTATACTCCAAAGAAGTTATCGCAATCACCTTGACCCCTATCTCCCGGGCCGCCATCGCGAGCGACACCGGCCTGGGCGTACGCCCCGAGACCGAGCCGGTAATCAGGCAGTCCCCTGCACGCAAGGGGCTGGCCTTGACGGCAACCCGTGCGGCCTCCAGGTCTGCGGCAAAGGTCTCTGCCTGCGGTCGGTCCTGCAGCACCTTGGCGATGGTGGCGTTCACCGAGAATTGGAAGTTCAAACGTTGCAGGAGTGCCAACCCACCCGCCCGGTGAAGCAGGTCCCCATCATTGCCGTGCCCCAGTGGACTCAGGAACAGACCGTGTCGAGTGGCAATCGCCTCCGCCACTATCTCGGCGACTTCGTCCACTGTCTCCGCCTGCGTCGTCTCGATCCGGTCAATCAGCTCTCTTACTTGTCCGAGATAGTCATTCTGCAGCACGACGAATCACCTCTTGAATCGAATAGTGCAATCGCCGACAGCCTGCGCTTGCGCCGGGTAGTGATTGCCCAGGGCCCCGGTTCGGTCCGTATTCAGGTCTCCGCTACCCCACCGTTCTCACAACCGACGCCGGGAACCTCTTCTGCGTTTCCGCGACCCGCTCACGCAACTCCGGCGTAACGACAAGGCCGGTACGGGCCATCGCCTCGAATACCGCGCCCATCACCAGTTTCACCGGCGGCACGATGAAAGTGAGCGTGGGGTCCAGATGGCGGATCATATCGGAGAGAATTTCCCAGTACAGGGGCACACCCTGAATAACCCCCCCCACGCCGATAACCGGGTAACCCGCGCCTACGAGGCCGAGCTCATTGAGCACGATGGACACGCTCCCACACAGCTCTCCCGCAGCCCCGCGCAGAACCTCAAGGGCCATGCTGTCTCCACCCTCCGCGTGAGCCACGACAGTTGGACAGAGCGCAGCGATCTGCGCGCGGCCCATCCGTCCCCCATAGACCATCCTCACCAACTCCCATTGGCTGGAGACACCCGCGGTTTTGAGCAGTGCCGTTCGCAGTTCAGTATGGTTCCCGGAACGACGCGGCATCCGCAGGATGCTTCGCAGCGCTCGCAGGCCAATGTCATACCCGCTGCCCTCATCTCCCAGGGTTGGCCCCAGGCCACCGACCTGCAGCCGCCGATCGTCGCGGGTGCGCCCATGAACGAAGGAGCCGGTGCCGGCCAGAACCACGATTCCATGGTTCAGCTGGGAGATCCGGAAGGCACCCACGGTCTCCCCGGCACTTACATGCCGGAAACTCACCCCACGTTCCTTCAACCAATCACACGCTCCGCCCTGTGTCATGAGGGTGCTCACAGTGACATCCTGCAAGTCATGGTCGCCGCAGGCCATGTCCAGAGCCTGCCCAAAGGACGCCGCAATGACCTCGGGCGGGTTGTAGTTGGTTGAGCCCCCCGTCCCCCAGCCCAGCACCATACCAGTCTCGTCCACCAGCACGGCGTCGCATTTGGACCCGCCGCCATCTATACCGAGAAATAGAGACACGATCTTTCACACCCTGATGAGAATCCGCAGTGGACGTTTGCCCTTGAGGGCAGGGCTTTCCACGCCAGAGAAGGATTTCCTCCTTTGAATCCCAGCGTGTTTCAGCGCGGGCATAACAGACCTAGAAGTCAATCACCTCCGCATCGCCATCACCGAGGTCTACGGGTGCCATCCTGGCCAGAGGCCCTCTGAGAGCTCTGTCTGGCGCACCATAGCCTTATGTCTTCGCTCCGCTCCAGAACGAATACCAGGTCCATCCCCGTGGCCCGACATGTCTCTTCAAGTTCAGCGCAAGATTATCACAAGATTCTGGAATGGCATGTAGAGAGATACCTAAACCGGGTTGAAGGCGACCGGTCAGCCGACGTAACCTCAGAACCTAGGGGCGCATACGCAGTCTACAAGACCAGGAGATGATCGCGCACCAGAGTCTTTCTACCGTGTTTGCCGGGGCGAAGCACCGCCCCGAATACTCGAGAGTGGTGGACCCAGCCCTTGGGCGCTGGATTCTTGCCAACTGACCTGAAGCAGGCCTTCCGCGTCTTACGTGGGACGGCGCTTCCACAATCGGGGTCCACCGCATGCGCCAAGGGGCGTACGCGGAGGACATTATATGATGCTGCAATGGGCGATTGCCCAGCGTCAAGGTCAGAGGAGGCGGAAGAGATGAACACGGTTTGTGAAGCAGTCCGCAAGGGGGACTTACGCCAACTCAAACGCCTGCTTGCAGGTGGGCTGCTCCGTCACGGCGCCGACCCCAATGAAAAGGGGCCTTCGGGCGTCACGGCACTCCATGAGGCGGCCGAGTATGGGAACGTAGAGGCCACGCGTCTACTTCTAAAGAAAGGCGCCCGCCCGGACCTCCCCAACGCCGAAGGCTGTACCCCGCTGCACGTGGCCGGCGAGCATGGGAGGCTTGAGGTAGCACGGCTTCTCCTGCTTAGCGGTGCGAAAGTTGACGCGCGGGATCTCTTTCATCACACCCCACTGCACTACGCGGCAGCCGGCGGGCATGCCGAGCTGGTCCGTCTGTTACTGGACAAGGGAGCCAATCCCAACGTCCAGGCGGAGGCCACGCAGATCACGCCCCTGCACCAAGCCGCCCACGACGGACATCTGGAAGTGGTCCAGATTCTGCTGACGCGTGGAGCAGATATCCATGCTCGGGACCTGTCGGGGCACGGGGTGGTCAATTTTGCCCTCAGCGAGGCGCATCAGCAGGTGGCGGACTATCTGCGCAAGCACGGAGCCGAGGACTAGAAGTGGCCCCACGCTTCCGAGCGGCAGCAGGCCCGGTAGTTGCTGACGGCCTCGCTGACGCGGAGTGCGCGCCCATACGCTCGCAGCAGCCGTACTCTCTCGGCGGCAATTCGTAGCGCCGGCCCTCCGGTAACGTTGCGCAGGTGCGGGCTGAACCGTCCCCAGCCGAACTGCCGGTGCTCGCCCCCGTCACAAAGCCTTCCATCGACCATGAACCAGATCACTTTAGAGCCACCATCCACGGTAACAACAAGATGATGGGAGCGGCCGGGCTGCAATAAGCCGGGATCACAGTCCCAGCGCTGCTCCGACCAGCCATCGTGGCAAATCAATTCGATGGTCTCCCGCGAGGTGGTCTGCAGCGCCAGGCCCCGGCCTTGAGCCTCACGGCTGTCAAGCAAGATCTGCCCCGGCGTGAGCGTCTCCAGCTCAAACAAAAGCTCGACAGTGAAACCGGCCCGCAAATCCATGCCCGCGTTGTCTATACGAGTGTGGTCGCGCCGATTGAAATCTGGCAGTTGGGGCATGATGGTCTCAGTAGGGAGTCTGTCAAATAACTCTAACAGCAACCCCTCCCGGGTCACCTCTGACCTATCCCTCTGCGTGAATAGTCCCTCCAGGAGGTCGGGCGGGATCTCATGCACCCGCGCCAGCTGCTTCTGTGTCTCGGTCAGCCAGAAGCGGCCGTTTTCCTCAATGAGGTCTGGATAGCTGATCCGCACGTAGGGATCATCGTCGTAGAGCACGATCTCCGGCTGGGACCACTCCAGCCGCAAGCCGTCGGCGGCCTCGACCTCCCGCCCAGCCATCAGCCAAACGGGATTCCGGTCCTCGTAAGGCTGCCACTCCGGAGTATTCTGGCAAAATCCCCCGCCGTGATTATGGAACCAGTAGAGAAACCTTCCGTTGCCGCAGCGCCAGACGAAATTGGCTGCCCGCGGATGCTTAACTCTCCGCCCGCCCGGAGAGTAAGTCAGATACTCTGGTGGCGTCCAGGTGTGCCCCCCATCGCGGCTGTAAGCACAAGCCGGGTAGCCGGCGACCGTGCGATAGACGCAGAATAGCGACCCATCGGATAGTGGGGTGAGACTCTGCTCCTCGGCAATGCTCCCGCCCCCCTCCGGGGCGCGCAAGCCGATTTCACCGTCCGGCAGGTTCTCAAAGCGAATCCGGGCCGGGTCCGCCTCCGTGAGCAGATTGTCACTGACCAGAAAGACCCCTTCGGATTGCGCGAAGAAGCCCGCGCCCATCGCTCCTACCTTGTGGAGTACGAGGTAGACTTTCCCCTCCTGAACCAGTGGTCGGCCTACATTCCAGAAGAAGCGCAGCTTGCCCCCATATACGTTCTCGCGATCGCAGGCAAACTCGCGCACCGGCACGTCATAACGCTCCGCCGACCAACTCCGCCCGTGGTCGTCAGAGTACTTAAAGACATAATGCCCCAGCGAGTCCACGCGATGAAAGACTCCGCCGTCGGCTCGCTTGACCTCCCGAACGTTATCGGTGTTGTGGTTGTACAAGCAATATATGCGGCCCGAGGGGACCTTGAGGAGCACTGCATAAGAGGCCTCGGGGCCGTCAGCGGGTTCCACCGCCACCGGGGACTCCCAGGTTCTCCCGTGGTCCGTACTGCGCAGGCTTATGACATGCTGGCCGCCCTCCCCCTCCATGCCCCGTCCGGTGGTCATGGCACACAGCCAGGCGCCGTCATCCGTCTGCACCACGTAGGGTTGATCGGCATATCCCTCGGTGGGGATATCCAGGCCGTTGTCGAGATGCCTGGGATCGGGCACAGTCACAACACACCTTCTCCGATCAAAACAGGCAAAAGATGACAGGAATTCTCGGCGCCACATTGCGCAGCCGTTTCCAGCCTGGTGGTCCAGGGCACCTCGCGAGCAGAGACAGCCACCTGGTCCAGCGGCAGCGTAGACTTCATCACATTGAACACTGTGGTGTTATCCACTACGTTGACCAGCCCGCGTTCGAAGTCGGTCACCCGTAGTTTGTAGTTGGAGAAACGTTCCGACCCGGCCCCCTGGCAGAATAGGGGTACTGGACGATTGGTGTGGCTGCCCCATTTGCCGTCTGTGCCCCACGTCGCCGCCGGCAGTTTCCCGGCCTCGGTCGGCTGCACGCTGCTCAGATAGCCGGTTTCGTGGTCCGCGGTGATGATCAGCAGGTTCTCGTCCCAGCCACCGTGTGCGGTGATCCACTCCAACACTGCTGCCACCGCCTCGTCGAAGGCCAGGGTCTCACCAATGGCGGCGTCCAGGTTGTTGGCGTGCCCCGCCCAGTCTATTGCTCCACCTTCGACCATGAGGAAGAACCCCTGGGGATTCTGCAGGGCCGCCAGGGCGCCCCGGGTCATCTCGGCGAGCGTCGGGAGCCGGGGATCATGGCCCTGGCCGTCGGCCTTGCAGTATGGGAGGGCCGTGACATTCCGGAACACCCCCAAGATCTTTCCCTCGGGGGGATTGGCGATCAATGCCTGGAAATCCGCGCGCTCTTGTACCAGCCGGTAAGGGGTACGCCCCGCCTTGATCGCCTCCCAGCTCGCCTGGTTGATGACGCTATAAGCCTTATCGGGAGGGGCGCTGTCCGGATCACCAGCGCCCATCAGCACCTCCGGCTGGCTGACCATGAGCATCTCCCGGGCAATTTCGGCGGCATTGCCTCGACCTGCATTATGCGCGGCGAAACAGGCCGGGGTGGCGTGATAGAAGGTGACGCTGGTGAGAATCCCAACCTTCATACCCGCCTGGCGGGCATACTCCGACACGCTGACCAGTGGCCGCTTATGAAGGTCCATGCCAATCGCGCCGTTGTAGGTCTTCACTCCCGTCGCCAGGGCAGTGCCGGCAGCAGCACTGTCCGTGGGGCCCTGTTTGGGGTACTCGCGATTTCCGCCATCCCAGGTGAAATCATACCCCGGTCCACTGGCAGAGAAGGTAGTGCAGTAGTAAAAGTCGCTCAGGGTCTCCATGGCCAGACGCTGATCGCCGCCCAAGCGATGGTACGCGTTGCCATACTTGTACGCACCGGCAGCGATGACAGTATCCATTCCCATACCGTCGCCGATCATCAAAATGACGTTACGCGGCGCAGCCCACAGCGAGGTAGCGAGTAGGCTGAGCCCCACGAGTAACGCCCACCGGAAGATACGTAGATTGCCTACAGTTCGATTCATGCTCATCAACTAGACTCCTCTCCAGAGACGCAAGGTGACAACCTCTCAGTCGCCAGGACTCGGTAGCCCGGTTCGTGTGGGTGCGGGCAATCCCTAGCCGATCTTATCCAGCCGGGCACGCTCGGCGTTGAACTTGTGTAGGCCAGCCTTGGGGAAGGCTACCGTCACGACCTGCTTCTCGTCCTCCCCGGCTACCGAGACCACCAGTCCTTCCCCGTACTTGGGGCTGCGAACACGATCGCCCGGCGAGAACTGCCGCGGCGCGCCGTCTTCCTCAGCAGGCTCCGGGGCTTTGCCTGCGGTCTTGCGCGACCGCGAAAGCACCCGGGTCAGGTCCAGGGGCTTGCCGGTCATGGCCAGCTCCGGCGGCACGTCGGGCGCCGCGCCCTCCCGTAACGAGCCAGAGACCCTTACTGCCCCACCCACTCGACGCAGGCCTGCCTTGGGCAAGTCAGCGAGGAACCGGGAGGGGCGGTTCTGCTGCGCCTCGCCAAACTGCATGCGCCGCTGCGCGTAGCTCAACCACAACCGGCGCTGCGCCCGGGTCATGCCCACGTACAGCAGGCGGCGTTCCTCTGAGAGTTCGCCGGTCTCCGCCACGCTACGATAATGGGGTAGAATGTCTTCCTCCAACCCCACAATGAACACACACGGGAATTCCAGGCCTTTGGCGCTGTGCAGAGTCAACAGCGAGACGACCTCCCCCAGGTTCTCGGCCTGGTCAATGTCGCTGCTGAGGGCCAGGTACTCGAGGAACTCTGGCAGGCCCGCCTCGGGATTCTTTCGTGTGTACCGTGCCGCCACACTGACGAACTCCTCCACGTTCTCTGCGCGCCGAGCGTCCTCGGCGTTGGCGGAGGCCTTCAGCCGCTCCAGATAACCACTGCGCGCGAGCAAAGTCCTGACGAGTTGCGGCAGGCCCTGACTTCTCACTGCCTCCCGCAAGCTCTCCACCAGATCGTGGAAGTCGCGGAGAGCTTGAAGTGTGCGCGGCGGCAGCTCCCCCCCATCGAGCAGACTCACCAGCCCCTCCCAGAGGGAGGCTTCGAGCTGGTGCGCCCGCAAGTCCAGCAGGCTCAGAGTCTGATCCCCAATGCCGCGCGTGGGCTTGTTGACGATACGCCGCAGGCCGATCGAGTCCCGCGGGTTCTGTAGCACATGCAGGTAGGCGATGAGATCCTTGATCTCAGCACGCTCAAAAAACCGCAGCCCCCCCACGATCTCGTAGGGGATAGCCAGGTTCATCAGGGCTTCCTCAAACACCCGCGACATGGCGTTGGTCCGATACAGGACACCGAAATCTCCGTACTTGGCCTCCCCGATAGCTACCAGCCGACTGATGGTCTCCGCCACCCACTCGGCCTCTTCCTCCTCGGTGACAGCAGCGTAGAGCGTTAAGTCCTCGCCGACCGGATTCTGCGTCCATAGCTTCTTGGGCGCACGCGTCTCATTGGCGGCGATAATGGCATTCGCGGCGTCCAGGATGCGCTGCGTGGAGCGATAGTTGCGCTCCAGGCAGAAGGTCCGTGCCTGGGGGAAGTGCTGGGTGAAGGCTAGAATCAAGCCCACGTCCGCGCCCCGCCAGCCGTAGATGCTTTGATCATCGTCACCGACCACGCAGATGTTGCGCTGCTCACCCGCCAACAGCTCCAGCAGCCGGAACTGCGCATAGTTGATGTCCTGGTATTCATCCACCACCAGATACTGGAAGCGCTCCTGGTACTTACGTCGGATCTTGGGGAAGTCGTCCAGCACCTGCACGGCCAGCATGAGCAGGTCGTCGAAGTCCAGCGCACCATTGCGCCGTAGCTCGTCCTGGTAAACCCGATAGACCTTCCGTGTCGTGCTCTGGAGGGGGTTGTTGCGTTCCGGTCGATACTCGCTGACGCTCAGAAGCCGGTTCTTCGCGTTGCTGATCTCATTCAGCACGGCAGGCGGCTTGAAGTCGTCGGTGCTGATGTTCAATGCCGAGAGGGCGTGCTTGACCACCATGACTTGATCGCTCTCGTCGTAGATGGAGAAATCGCGAGGCACGCCAATAGCCTCACCGTCCGCACGCAGCAGCCGGACGCAGAACCAGTGAAAGGTCCCGGCCCAGATACGGACCGCCTCCTCACCGATGAGCCGGTGCAGGCGCTCCTTCAGCTCGTTCGCGGCCTTGTTGGTGAAGGTGACGGCGAGAATGCGTTCCGGCGGAATACCGCACCGGTGAATCATGTGAGCGATGCGGTGCGTGAGGGTGCGAGTCTTGCCGCTGCCGGCGCCGGCGAAGATCAGCACCGGCCCCTCCACGGCCTCCGCGGCTTGACGTTGTTCAGGGTTAAGCTGGTCGAGAATGGTGGTGCTCCTCAATGGTCGGTGACGCCGGCGCATGGCCGATGTTCAGACTCTCGGTCTCGTTCCCCGGAGGGGGTTGGAGGCGTGGTCCCCGCAGCTTCAGGGGGCGGGGCGCGGCAGGTCTAGCCCTCTGTCTTCTTGGCCGGTTCGTGCTCCTCCTGGTCCTGGCGGGCCAGGGCGGCCTCGATGAAGCCCCGGAAGAGCGGGTGGGCGCGATTCGGCCGCGACTTGAACTCCGGGTGGAACTGCGAGGCAATGAAGAAGGGGTGCTCGGGCAGCTCCACGATCTCCACCAGGTCGCCCTGCGGGGAAGTCCCCGAGAAGCGCAGGCCGCACTCGGCCAGCTGCTCCCGATAAGCGTTGTTGACCTCGAGGCGGTGGCGATGGCGCTCGGAGATCTCCCGGGTGCCGTAGAGCCGCTCCGCCAAAGACCCCTCAGCGAGCACACAGGGGTACGCCCCCAGGCGCATGGTCCCCCCCAGCTCGGTGACGTATTCCTGCTCCTTCAGGTAGATCACCACCGGGTGCGCAGCTTCCTCGTTGAACTCGCGTGAGTTAGCTGCCTCCAGTCCGCAGCAATGGCGCGCGAACTCAATCACCGCACACTGCAGACCGAGACACAGCCCCAAGAAGGGGATGCCGTTCTCCCGCGCGTAACGGATGGCCTGGATCTTGCCCTCTATGCCCCGGTCGCCGAAGCCACCCGGCACCAAGATTCCGTTGACCTGGCCGAGCAACGACTCGGCGCCCTGGGCCTCGATATCCTGCGAGTCCACGTAATCTACGATCACATCCACATCATTGGCTCCGCCCGCGTGCTTGATGGACTCGGTGACTGAGAGGTATGAGTCATGCAGGTCCATGTACTTGCCAACCATGGCGATGCGCACCTGACGGGAGGGCAGCGTCAGCGGCACCAGCATCTTCTGCCACTCCGCCAGGTCCGCCTCTCGCTGCTCCAGGTGCAGGACACCACTGACCAGGTCGGCAATCCCCTGGGCCTCCATGGCCAGAGGAATCTCGTACAACGTGTTCTGAATGTCCCGCGCCTCGATGACGTTCTCCACTGGAATATCGCAGAAGAGAGCAATCTTGGCGCGCATGTCCGGGCTCAGCGCGTGCTGGGTGCGACAGACGAGGAGGTCCGGCTGGATGCCCATGCTGCGCAGCTCGCGCACGCTGTGCTGGGTGGGTTTGGTCTTCTGCTCACCCACCGTGCCCAGGTACGGCACCAGAGTCACGTGTACGTAGCAGACGTTGTCCCGGCCCTCGTCGCGCCGCATCTGCCGAATGGCTTCGAGGAAAGGCTGCCCCTCGATGTCACCCACCGTCCCCCCTACCTCTACCAGGCACAAATCTGCCTCATGGTGTCGCGCGCAACGGCGAATACGGTCCTTGATCTCGTCGGTGATGTGCGGAATGACCTGAATGGTGGCTCCCAGATAGAACCCCCCGGCGCGCTCCTTGCGGATGACCTCTCCGTACACCTGCCCGGTGGTCACGTTGGATAGTTTACTCAGCGATTCGTCCACGAAACGCTCGTAGTGGCCCAGGTCCAGGTCCGTCTCGGCGCCGTCGTCGGTGACGTACACCTCGCCATGCTGGAAGGGGTTCATCAGACCCGCATCCCAGTTTAGATACGGATCCACCTTCAGCATGGCGACCCTGTAGCCTCGGCTCTTGAGCAGCATTCCCAGCGAGGCTGAGGTAATGCCCTTGCCGATGGCCGAGACTACTCCGCCGGTGACGAACACATATTTGGTCTCCATCTGTTGCCGCGTCCTCCCTGCTGCTAACCTGTGTCTTCCCCTGGGTGTTCTTCCTGGCAAGCTTCTCCGGCCTCAGCCTGTTCCGAGGGGGATGCCGCCACCCCGTCTCCCACCACCGCCCCTGGCACCGCCGGCGTCTCTTCCTCGCCGCTTCCTTCCTCCTCTGCGAGGAGTGACTCGTCACTCAGCGCCTCGTCTCCCACCTCGCCGCGAGACTGGGAACGAATTTCGTCAATCTGCGCTTGCAGGGCCTTGATCTGCTCGCGTACCGCGTCAATCTTGTCGCAGTCCGCCAATACGTCCTTATTGCGGACCTTGCCACGCACGTAGAGCGTGTAGACCTTCTTGCCAATGCCTAGAAGCAACTCGTTGCGTTGGCGCATTAATCCGCGCATCTGCGTGGTCAGAGTGTGGATCATGGCCTGGCGATCCAGGCTCACGGCCAGGCTCTCCATGCCCACCTTCCCTCGCCGAAAGACGCGGTGTGACCATCCCCTCACCTTCTCCCAATTCACGTTCACGGCACTCTCCTCCTATAGAGACAGCCAGGAGACGCACAAGTCGTGTTCACTCAAAGAATTCGGCACCGCCCGTGCCGACTCCTGCCTGTGCCCTTACAGATCCTCGGCTAAGGCCCCCGCGAGCCCTCCCAGCACTTCCATGGTCTCATAGCCGGTCAGGTCAAAGTGCACAGGAGTAATCGAGATCTTGTTCTCCGCGACGGCACCAATATCTGTCCCCTCGCCGCTGCTGCTTTCGCGAGGCGATCCGCTGAACCAGTAGTAGGCACGGCCGCGGGGGTCCTCGCGCCGGTCCACACGGTTGATATACTCACGTTTGCCCAGGCGAGTTACCACCACGCCCTGGATATCGCCCCACAGCACCGGGGGCACGTTAACGTTCAGAAAGCAATCCCCCGGCAGCTCGATTTCCGGGACCACCTCCACCAGCCGGGCACCCACCCGGGCGGCAGCCCGGAAGTCGTCGGTGGTATAGGACGCCACCGAGAGCGCTACGGACTTGAGGCCTTGGATTGCAGCCTCCATGGCCGCGGACACAGTCCCGGAGTACAGGACCTCCTCGCCCAGATTGGCTCCCCGGTTGATCCCCGACAGGACGAGATCAGGAGGGCTCTCCGCCGTCAGGCAGCCAAGAATCACACAGTCCGCGGGTGTGCCGTTGCTGGAGTAAGCCTCTACCCCGTCCAACTTTACGGCATCCATGCGTAACGGCTTGTGCAGCGTGATGGAGTGTCCGGAAGCGCTCTGCTCACGATCTGGCGCTACCACGCGCACGGTCCCCAGCGACTTAACCGCGTCCACCAGCGCCCGCAAACCGGGCGCGAAGATGCCGTCATCATTCGTGATCAGAATATTCATCAGGAGAAATCCACCCACTCCAGGCGGGCCACGCCCGCCAGCTCCCCCACGGCTTCGCGCAGCTCGGAGGGCACTTCATGCGCTACCTGAGCCAGCAGCAGCCCCTGACCCTCCACCAGCCCAGAGGCTACCTGGATCCCTTGGAGCGACACCCCCGCATCTCCTAGCAGACTTCCCAGCCGACCGATGAAACCCGGCACCCCCGGCTGGTCATTCCATAGCAACATCCATCTCCCGTTCATCTCTACATCGCAACGGAAACCCTCCACTTCTACCAGCCGCGCGTAATTATCCTCCAGGACCACCGCCGCAGTTACGTGCGTCCCCTGGGCGTCCTCTGTCTCCACCTCGAGGCGCTGGCCCCAGGCGCATGTGATACCTTGGGAACCCTCGCCCACGGCCACACCCCGCTCCCGGGCCAGGGCCATAGCGTTGATGTAGTTCACCGGTTCCTCGGTCTGGCCCTCAAACAGTGCCGCCAGCAGGTGGTGAAGCAGCAGATGTAGCTGCTCAGGCAGTAGATTGTCGCCACGCAGTTCCACCCGCTTGATACCTCCTCTAATGAGTGAGCGCTGTAGCCGCCCCAGCGTCGCTACCACTGGCACGTAGCGTGTCACCTGCGCCGCGATCTCCTGCGGCAGCGTCGGCGCATTGACCGGCCAGCGCGGCAGCTCCCCACGTAGTACCGCCGCCACTTGCTCAGCGGCGTCTACTGCCACCACCTCTTGAGCTTCGGCGGTCGAGGCCGCCAGGTGCGGCGTGGCTACCAGGTTCGGGAGCTGCACCAGGGAGAGATCCTCGGGCGGCTCCTCGGCGAAGACATCCAGGGCGGCGCCCGCCAGATGTCCTGCCTCGAGCGCGGCTCTCAGCGCAGCCTCCTCAATCAGTCCGCCCCGTGCGCAGTTGATCAGACACGCGCTGGGCTTCATCTGTGCCAGCTCCTTCGCCCCGATCATCCCCCGCGTCGCCTCGCTGAGCGAGGCATGAAGCGTCACATAGTCACTGGTCTGCAAGAGCGTCGGCAAGTCCACCAGCTTGACGCCCAAGCTACCCGCCAGTTCCGCGGAGACAAAGGGATCGCAGGCCTGCACATTCATCTCCAGGCCCCGCGCCCGCCGCGCCACCTCACTGCCGATCCTTCCCAGCCCCACAATCCCCAGAGTCTTGCCGGTGAGCTGGTGTCCCATGAAGCTCTTGCGGTCCCACTTCCCGGCCAACAGCGAGGCGTTGGCCTGAGGTATCTTCCGCGCCAGGGCCAGCAGCATCGCCAGCGTGTGCTCGGCCGTGGAGAGCGTGTTGCCCCCCGGCGAGTTGACTACTATGATTCCCCGTCGGGTCGCCGCGGGCACGTCAATGTTATCCACCCCCACCCCCGCACGGGCGATGATCCGCGCTTGCCGCGC
>JAAYIR010000171.1 GCA_012523355.1 candidate division WS1 bacterium | reverse complement strand
CGATCCGGCAGCGCCTGGGCATCATCAAACCCGACCAGGCTATAGTCCTCCGGCACGCGTTTCCCCACTGAGGTTAGCGCCTCATGAATCACGACTGCCCCAGCGTCGTTACTGGCAAAGATGGCTGTAATCTCCGGGTGCTGCTGCAGGTAGAGTGCCAGGTCTGTTCGTGGGTCCTCCAGGTAGTTCCAGTCCAGGAAGTGCAGATGAGCGTCAGGTTCCAGCCCGTATTCCCGGCAGGCCTGGCGGCAACCCGTTTCGCGCTGTCCGTGTGCGGGCTGCAAGCGTGCGCCTCGTTCCCAGGGCAGCAGCACATGCCGGTGCCCCAGCTCCAGCAGATGTGAAAGGGCGTCGTGCGCGCCCTGCGCGTCGTCCGCCACCACGGCCGAGGCTCCCGGTATCGCCTGGATAAGCACCACGATCGGCCGCTGGCCGAAGAGCGGTATGACCCGCAACTGCTCAATCAGAGCGGCGGAATCCGGTGGCTCCCAGTTGGATATGACACCATCTACGTCCCCCCGCGCAAAGAGGCGCTTTGCCGCTCCCAGAGAGTGTTCCTGGCTGAAAAGTTGCAGTTCTGCAAACCCACGGGAGGAAAGTCCTTCGGAGACACCCATCTTGAGGCGGAAATAATACGGTATCTCGTAAACCAGAGTCGCTGGCTTCGGGCCGTGGATCATCGCGACGACATAGTTCAGCGGACTTTCACCGGCCCGGCTGAGCACCAGCCGCCGCGCGGCGTGATATACCGAGGGATCATAGCCCATGTCCGCAGCCGCTTGGTGAATTTGCCTGCGCGTCTCTTCGCTGGCATGCTGCTCGTCACCCCGCAGCACCCGCGACACCGTGGCCCGGCTCACGCCGCAGCGGTCCGCGATATCCTGAAGCCGCACGGGTATGGTCCGGGGTGCCTTGTCGTCGCTGTCTGCCATCTGTCCCTCCGCTGGCCCCTCTGGGGCTGGCGCCCTGCCGGAACATGCTTCGACCAGCGCGGAAGTGTAGCCCCCTGCGTAGCCCCTGTCAACAGAAACGGTAAACGATTGCCCTAACTGCGGCAGCTGCTCTTGTCTTCAAGATGCGCGTTCGCCAGCCTTAATGATGACGCTGTGTATTGACATTGCATCAGCGACCTGCTACTTTGCGTGACGTGGAGGCAACCGATTGCCCGCTCCCGCTTCGCCCAGTGCTCCGCCTATTGGCGGGCGGGTCTGCACTGGCCACGACCTGCCCGATCAGGGCGGCTGGCGATTCGGCCACCATCGAGGCCAAGCTGCGGAGGCGCATTCAGGGCGCCGTCCCCGGCGCCGAATGCGACGACCTCTCCATCCCCTGGACCCGCAAGGGTGAATGACTAGGAAGGACCAGGCGGCTGCCTTGCAAAGTCGTTCTGGAAAAGGAGACAACCATGGAACCTCATCTGCTCGCTGGCGTGGGGAAAGCCGACATCACCGCTGAACCTGGCGCGGTCATTGGCGACCTGCTCACCGAACAGGCCAAGCCTCACATTCCTCGCGAACTGTGGGATAAGGTCATCGAAGTTGACGACCCTCTCCTCGCCAAGGCCCTGGTGTTGGACAACGGCTCTACGCGGTTGGCGTTAATCACCATGGACGTCACCGCGGTCGGCTGCCGGACCACCAGTCAGAATATTCTTGACGACAGCGCCGACGATTTCATTCCTCGTCTCTCTGAGCGTCTTCAGGCCGAGCTGGACATCCCGCCGGAGAACGTCGCCGTCTGTGCCTCTCACACGCACCCGCCCGGCCGCACCCTGTGTGACGATGAGGAGCAGCTCCGGAGAACCTTCACCGCGGTGCAGGAGGCGGTACAGAACCTGACATCTGTGGTCCTGGGCGTTGGCGCCACTCAGGAAGAGCGTGTCAGCATCAATCGCACCAGCCGGACGAAGAACGGTCGCCACAAGTCCGGCCCTTGGCCGGATGACGAGATTGAGAGCTTGGGGCCAGTAGACACGGAGGTCGGCGTGGTAAGAATTGACCGCCTGGAGCGCACGCCCCTGGCCGTGGTCTATGACTTCTCCTCCCATATTCTCATGAACTCCCCTAACGATAACCTCTCCGCCGGCTTCCCCGGCGTCACCTCCGGCTTTCTGGAGAAGAACCTGGGCCATGGGGCCCTCGCCTTCTTTCTCCAGGGTGCCTTTGGCGACCTTATGGAGATCACCTGCCAGTACACGGAGAGGACCAACCCCCGCACCACCTCCGAGACCGGTCTCATGCTTGCGCAGAGTGTCCTGAACGCCCATCACGATATCCACCCCGCCCCGGGTGATTTCCAGGTCGTCTCCCGGACTATCGAGTTGCCTCTCCGGCGCGATATTCCCAAGGTAGTGGCTGCGCTCAGCCAGCAGCAGACCGAGTGGGCCGCCTCCCTGGACCACGTCAACCTGGACTTCAAGTCCTTTTTGCTCCTGTACCTCCAGTACCATCTGTTCCCGGAGTTCCCCGCTCGACCCGCCATGCGCTATCTGCGTGCGGCGGAGACTGGCGACCCCCTGCCCGCCAGCGTGGATCGCCGCAACCGCCTCGCCATGGAGCGCTACCTGGGCAATCTCCGCCTCATGGAGAACATGGCCCGGAACGAGTTCGATATGCGCACCCTGCGCAAGCATCAGGAGATTGTCGAGACCCTGGGCGGAGACACTGTGCCCGCCCAGATTCAGGGGCTAAAGATCGGCGAGGCGGTCTTCATCACCGCCCCTATGGAGATTCTTACTGAGGTGGGCTTTCACGTGAAGGAGATGTCGCCTTTCGCGCATACCTATCTCATCTCCAACGTGAACGGGTATTACCACTACTCCCCGCCTGCCTCCTACTATTCCCTGGGCAGCTATGAGGCCACCGAGTGTCTGCTGGCCCCGGAATGGGAGGAGATCTTCTACCAGACGGTGCAGGACATATTTGCGCAGTTACAGTCTCTAGAATAGACCTCGCCTCGGAGGGGAAGAAGACATGAAGCTAACCGGGCTGTTCTTGCTGGCGTTAGTGGCTCTGAGTGCCTTTGCAGCGGCCGCCGACCCGCCTGCTTGGGAGATAGCTGACGCGCAGGAGTGCCTGCAGTTCAACCTCTACGAGACGGCACGCCTCGCCCGCACTCAGGAGCCAGTCGTGATCCCCGGCTCCGAGGTGATCTCACGCACCCGCTTGCGCCCTCTCGCCGTCAGCAGCCTGCGCCTGTTCGGTCCTCAGGGCGAAGTGGCCTTGCAGGTGGACGAACGCGATGGCGGCGACACCTGGGCGGAGCGTCCCAACGGACAACTGGATCCGAACGATGAGATCGTCTTCCTGGCCAATGTGTCCCCCAACTCCGTTAGCTCCTATCGACTCTACTATGGCGGCCCGCCGCCCGTCACCCCGCCGGAGTATGCCACCGACCTGCAAACCGCCCTCGTCCCCACGGAGCGCTTTGCTACCGACCGGTGTGACGCTTTCCTGGGCAACTCCCGTTTCGTGGTGGGTGTCAGAAGCGCTAACCCGGCGGATGCTCGCCGCCGGGAGCTCGGTGCCAGCAGCAATGACTGCGAAGGCAGCCTCACCTCCCTCCGGGTAAGAGGCGTTGAGTTGGTGGACCGATATGTTCCGCTGGTATGGACTCGTTTCCAGGCCGCTTCCCTTCCGCCCTGGGAGGGCCTGCGGCTGGTGGCCGGTCCCGTGCGCGTCACGGCCGTTGCCTACAAGCCGCTAACCGGCGTCTACCGGCATAGCCCTGGGGAGTGGTCGGTCACCTGGAACGACTACGCCCAGGTTGAGGGGCGCCTCCATCGTTCCTTCACGATCTATGCCGATTCCCCTCTGATTGACCTGCGGGACGAGATTTCGGCGCGTGAAGTCGGTGACAATTTCACGATCAACTATCGCTTTGCCCTCCGCCCGCCCGTTGCGGAGGGTGAAGTCTGGGAGCGCACCCGCACCATTTACCTCCCGGAGGGGGAGGGCGCGCGGGCCCTGCGCCATGGCGACCCGCCCCAGCAGGTGAACGCCGGGTGGTTGGGTGTGGCCGATACCCGGACCGGCCTGGGACTGGCTGTGTACTATGAGCCGGAGACTGCCTACCAGGCCGTGTGGAATCTGTTCTATCCCTGGGAGCCGCATTGGACACCGGGCACTCCCGCCTGGGAGAGAGCCCTGACCTTCTTTCACCTCGGCACCTACAACCGCGAGGTCCTGGCTCAGAATCGCGGTGCCATGGCCTTCCGGCTGCTGGTGCTGAATGGGGAGAATCCAGAGGGGGCGATTCTCGATCAGATGCGTGTGAACCAGCAGCCCCTGGCAGCTACCCTGGCCTGGGCGCCGCCCTGGCAGAAGGGGACGCCGCCCCCTGCCGTAGTGGCTCCCGGCGATAGTTCGGCAGAGACCCTGGCCACCCTCGAGGACACCCTGGCCGGAGTCCGCACGCGTTTCGCGAAGTTCCCCGGTCTGCTGAACACCCCCACCACCACCGCTCTCGCGGAGTTCCAGACGCAACTGGCCCAGATTCGGGCTCTGCGCGGGAGTGATCCCGCCTCCCTCTACGACCGGTCGGCTCGCGCCGCGAAGCTGGCTGAGACTCTCCGGCAATGGACCGGAAGTCTCACCCTCAGACGGCTGGAGCTTTTTGAGCAGGACCCACCGGCCTACGCGCGAGGCTTCACCGGCTACGTGGAGGATACGCTCGTCAAGGTCCGCCCCGAGGGGCCGATCACCGCCAAGCCCGCGAGGCAGGCGACGGTAGAGCTCGCGCGGGACGAATACGAGGGCTTCCAGGTGGTGCTGGTTCCCGGCGCGAAACCCGTCACGGGCGTGACAGTTGAGGTCTCCGATCTGATTGGCCCGCAGGGCGCGAGATTGCGGGCCTCTCATATCCGCCGCTATCGTGTAGGCTTCGTCTCTCCGGTGCGCGAGG